>JAUNHS010000042.1:0-7905 GCA_030523805.1 Acinetobacter sp. | reverse complement strand
TTAATTGACAAATTTGTAGAATAATTTTTATTATCGCAACTACGCTTATACATAGTTATAGGCGAGAATTGATTTTAAACGCAAGCCATCGGATTCAAACCATTTATCTGCTTGATTGCAATAAAATAGCATCACAGATAAATGATTTTGGGGTAGAGCATTATATGAATCTCAAGCCAACATTAAGAAATACAGTATTATCCCTTGCAGTCATGACGGGAGCATTTAGCCTAACTGCTTGCGATGATACGCCAGTCAAAGCAGGCAAATTGACCGTACAGCACGTTACACAGCTGATTCCATCTCGCGTGGAGCAACGTGAAAGTTGGGCAACGGATATTTTTGATATTATGCAAACGCTAAATATTGAGCGAAATACAGTCAATGTGTGTAGTATTATTGCTGTGGTAGATCAAGAGTCTAATTTTGCTGCTGACCCTGTGGTCGCTGGCTTGGGCGAAAAATCATTAAAGGAAATTAATGCTCGTCTGGAAGATAAACTCGGCAGCCGTTTAGCAACGGTATTCCGCAATATGCTAAAAACCAAACCAAGTGTGCAGGATAATTTTTTAAATCGCATTCGCAAAGTCAAAACCGAACGTCAATTAGATGAATTGTACCGAGAAATTTTTGATTATTTTAGTAAGGAATATAATGTAAGTGCTTTAACAGGGGCAGCCAAAATTGTCGGTAGTGATTTTTCTGAACGCTTAAATCCGATTACAACGCTTGGCTCTATGCAAGTACATATTAGCTATGCCAAAGAAAATAAACGTGCGTCTATGAGTAGTAGTGAATTACGCCGTGATTTATATAGCCAATATGGTGGATTGTACTACGGCATTCATCGTTTAATGACTTATACGGCAAATTATAAAAAGCCATTATATCGTTTTGCAGATTACAATTCTGGTATGTATTCTAGTCGCAATGCGGCATTCCAGCAAATGCTTGCCAAAATCAGTGGTAAAAATGTTGAGCTTGATGGCGATTTATTGCTATATGCCAAAGATGGCGATGTGCGTTCAGAAAAAAGTGGCACTGAAAAATTAGTCAATGAATTGTTTAGCCGTAAAAATATTCAAATCACAGCACGTCAAGTGCGATTTGATTTGAGACGGGAAAAAACAAAATCTTTTGAAGATACAGACACTTATAAAACTATGGTGCGTTTATATAGCGATAAAACAGGAAAACGCCCACCGTATGCCATCATGCCTGAAGTGGTGATTTCTGGGCCAAAACTCAGCAAAAACTACAATACCAATTGGTTTGCAACTCGTGTAGATGCACGTTATCAAACCTGTATGAGCAAAGCCAAGCAAATTAGGTTATAATAGCGACTTTTGTTTATTTGTCGCTATTTATGAGTATTTTATATAGTATTGCTTTTTTGCATTTTTTGGCGTTGCTCACTCCCGGCCCTGATATTTTATTGATTGCCAAAGTTGCTGTATCACAAGGTAGGCGAGCTGCTTTTTATAGCATTATCGGTATTAGTTTAGGTATTGCTGTATGGGTGGTTATTACTTTAACGGGCTTTAGCTTACTTTTACAGCAATGGCAAGGCGTGCAATATCTCATCATGCTGTTTGGTGCGGTATTTCTTGCTAAAATGGGCTATGCGATGGTACGTAGTGCATTGAAAAGTACAGCACCAACACTTACAGAACAACCACATCAAGCAGAGCATTCCGTATTTAATGCAACATCGGCATTATCTTCAACGCAGCTGATGATACAAGGATTGCTCGTTAATTTAACCAATCCCAAAGCATTGATTTATTTTGCCAGCGTCTTTTCATTGGCAGTGCAAAGCCCTGATTTGCATCAATTTAAAATGCTACTCGGTGTCGGCATTATTGCAGAAACATTTTTAGCTTTTGGCTTGTTGGCTTATTTACTGTCAGTCGCAACCATTCGGAATGCTTACCAACGTGCAGAACGCTGGATTGATGGCTTGGCAGGTGGGTTATTTTTATGTTTCGCTATCTTACTATTTTCTGAAGCTGTTCAAGGGATTATTAGTAAATTTGCTTCATAAGTGAATGATGATTTGTTAATTTTTCAATATCGTCCATACATCATGTATGGACTTTTTATTGTACATAATTATTTCATTACATAAAAAAAATCCACTCAAAAGAGTGGACTTTGGAATATGGTGCCGACAATCGGATTCGAACTGATGACCTACTGATTACAAGTCAGTTGCTCTACCAACTGAGCTATGTCGGCGTTGATGTGTATTATAGATATTTATTTTATAAACGCAAGTCTTTTATTATAAAAATCTGTAAAAACACAATCTTTTGCCTAAAAATGCAACACTTCCACATTATTTACGCATTTTTTGCTCAATGCGTTGTGCTTGTGGCGTTACATCACGGGCTTCACCATCAATAATGCTGTCATCTTGTGAATGTGAAAAACCACCTTGTTGGCGTTGCATTTGTTGCATCAAATCAGCAAAAGGACTGCCAGCACCGCCCATGTTATTCATCATATTTTCCATCATTTTTTGTTGGCGTTTCGCCACAGCAGTCATAATCGCTGTTCTAAATAATTTTTGTGTAAATGGCAATAAGACAATCAATGCAAATACATCAGAAATCAAACCTGGAATTGCCAGCAATAATCCTGCAATCGCAAAGCTAATACGACGACCCACCGTACCTTCTAAATTGACACTTCCTGTCATTTGCATACGCTGGAGTTCAGGCGTAATACTTCCGATGCTAGAGCGAATTAAGCTAAAGCCAAGAAATGCTGCCACAATAAACCAAAAGAACACATACCAACCACTAATAAATTGTGCAACTAAAATCCAAACGCCAATTTCTAACGCAGCAGCAAGCAAGAGTAATAAAGCCATGTATTGTATCCAACCTAAATAAACATGATAAAGAATTGCAAAATAACCATTTTCTAACAAGAAAGGCATGATTTTTTTCTGCAATGATGTAACAATAAGGGCGTTTTTTTATTTTTAAAGTTTAAGTTACAAAAATGTCGTTAATTATTGGAATTGACCCAGGCTCTCGTTTAACAGGTTATGGCATTATTGAAAAAAATGGTACAGATTTACGCTTTGTAGATGCAGGCACAATTCGTACTGAAACGCAAGATATTCCCGACCGTTTAAAACGTATTTTTGCAGGCATTGAGCGAATTGTTAAATTTTACAAGCCCACAGAAGCTGCCGTAGAAAAAGTATTTATGGCACAAAACCCAGACTCGGCATTAAAACTCGGGCAGGCAAGGGGAGCGGCAATTGCTGCTGTGGTCAATTTAGATTTGACCGTCTCGGAATATACGGCACGCCAAATTAAGCAATCGGTCGTGGGCTACGGTGCAGCCGATAAAGAGCAAGTACAAATGATGGTGATGCGAATTTTAAAATTAGATTTTCACCCACAAGCCGATGCAGCCGATGCCTTAGCAACTGCGATTTGCCACGCACACGCCACTGGGACGATGACCAAATTGCAAGTACTCAATGCTTTAACAGGAAATAGTAATATTATGGCTCGGGGACGCTATAGTCGCCGCCGTTGATGAGTGTTTGATGAATTATTGATAAGTTTTAATATTGTTCAAAGCATATCATATGGCGATTTTACCACCGAATGATACTGTGCTAAAATAGCCATGAATATTAGAAATCCACAAATAATATGTGAGCAAAATTTTAGGAATATGAGCATGAAGTTACGTTTTTTACACACTGCCGATTGGCATTTAGGACAACTTTTTCATCAGCATGAACGCACATACGAACATGAACAATTTTTAACATGGCTACTCACACAAGTAGAACAAGAGCAGCCACACGCTTTACTCATCGCAGGTGATGTGTTTGATGTTGCCAATCCATCAATTGCGGCACAAAAGCAGTTATACCAATTTTTAGCTGAAGCCAATCGTATCGCACCGAATATGCAAATCATCATGATTGCTGGTAATCACGATTCTGCATCTCGTATTGAGCAAGTCAATCCTTTATTGGAAAAATACAATGCCATTGCCGTTGGTGTGTTAGATTGGCAACGCCAAAATAACCAAGACGATGAACTCAATGTAAAACGTTTGATTTTACCGATTTATGATGGAGAGCAAATCATTGCATGGTGCATTGCTTTGCCATATTTGCGTGCAGCTGAAATCACAGGGCATCAGCAAACCAGCAGTGATGTGAAAGACGCAACCGACAAATTGTATCAATTATTGCTCGACGAAGTGCAACAACGTAAGCAAAAACATCAAGCTGTCATCGTCATGAGCCACGCACATATGCAAGGTGGCGATGAAACCACAGATTCTGAACGTCCTATTTTAATTGGTAATTTGGAAGGTATTTCTAATCAAATCTTTAAAAGTGGCATAGATTATGTGGCACTTGGGCATTTACATAAACCACAAAAAGTAGGATATGATTTTATCCGCTATAGTGGTTCGCCAATTCCTTTATCTTTTAGTGAAGTAAAATATAAGCACCAAGTATTGCGTGTAGAAATTGATCTTGACACGATGCAAGCCCAATATCAGCCTTTAATCATTCCACGTTCGGTAGATTTAATCCGTATTACAGGTACAATTGATAAAGTATTGGAACAACTTGCACAGTTAGAGCAAGGGGAAATTGAGCGTATAGATCAACGTCCTTATGTGGATATTGAATACGAACTCACCGAAGCACCAATCGCAGATTTACGTCAAAAATTTGAAAAGGCACTGCCAGAAAATCGTTATCGTTTGGTGCGTGTCGCACGCAAATTACGCAAAAGAACTGATGGCACTTACGCTCAACAAGATTCAAAAATTGACTTGCAACCACCAACACCTGAAGAATTATTTTTATCACTCTGGGAACGAGAAGGTTATAAAGAAAAGCCAAAAACAGAAGTGCGACAAGACTTTTTAGAATTGGAGCAGATTGCAGAGCAAAGAATAAAAGATGCCCCAAAATCATGACCGCAATAACCACAGCTCAACAGCAAATGGCTTTACGCAAGACATTACGTCGCCAGCGTAGAGCCTTAAGCATATTCCAACAACGCCAAGCACAAATAGCAATTTTACGCTATTTATGGCGAAATCGTCATTTTCATGCGTGCCAACATATTGGCGTTTATTGGGCAGATTTTGGTGAAATTTATACCCGTGCCATTATTGATTATTGCTTTAAATTAGGCAAAAAAGTCTATCTACCACAAGTATGTGCCATGAACCAACAATTACAATGGGTACAGCTTTCACGGCAACATTTACGTTCGCAACGCATGGTGCGTCATCGTTTGCAAATGCTTGAAGTTCGCCAATCTCGTGGACATTGCATTCAACATTTAGATTGGCTGTTTTTACCTTTATTAGCGTGCGATGTTGATGGCTACCGTTTAGGCATGGGCGGGGGATTTTATGACCGTACCTTGGCTCATGCAAAAGCGACAATGTATCGTGTCGGATTGGCACACGATTTTCAATATTTACAACAACCTTTTGCTCGTCAAGCGTGGGATCAGCCTATTCACGCCTTATGGACGCCAAGCAAGGCGTATTATTTTTAAGCAACATATACAATATACAAAAGCACAAAAATCAAGTAAAATATCGCTTATTTTTCATCATATTGCATAATTTTCCAACCCTAACCAGAGATTAAAGATGGCAACTCGCATTACCAATCAAAAATTATCTAAAAGTAGTCGTGCGTGGATGCGTGAGCATTTAGACGACCCATTTGTCAAACAAGCCCACAAAGATGGCTATCGTGCCAGAGCAGCATATAAGCTATTGGAAATCCAAGAAAAATATAAAATCATTAAACCTGGTATGACGGTGGTAGATTTAGGAGCAGCCCCTGGTAGTTGGTCGCAAATCGCTGGTAAATTGGTTGGAAGTAAAGGTTTAGTGATTGCATCGGACATTTTGGAAATGGACGCTTTGCCTGATGTTACCTTTTTACAAGGTGATTTCCGTGAGCAAGCCGTCTTTGATCAGTTACTAGAAATTTTAAATGGCCGCCAAGTAGATGTCGTCATTTCCGATATGGCACCCAATACATCAGGCAATAAAGCGGTAGATCAACCACGTCAAATTTACTTGTGCGAATTGGCATTAGATTTTGCACAAAAGGTGTTGCATGAAAATGGTCAATTTGTGGTAAAAGTCTTCCAAGGCGATGGTTTTGATGAATTTCGCAAGCAAGTAGTTGAAAATTTTGATGTTTTAAAAACAGCGAAACCAGCCGCTTCTCGTGCAAGATCTAAAGAAGTCTTTTTGGTTGGGCAAGGTCGTAAAAAAGCCTTGAAAAATCTTTAAGCAGACACTATATATTAAGCGTCTTTAAATAATGCACATCTACAGAACGTAACAAAAACAGGCTAAAATCTACTTGAATATTTTGAGTTTTTTTTGCATGGTATTAGGTTTTTAAAAGTGCATTTAAAAATGAAAGTGTTTTTTAAAAATATCACTTTGATTTTAAATGATTTATGAGTTCATTATGCCAATATTAGGCAGAATGGTGTTGATACATTAATACGGGAAATAAAACTTTGAACAATAGTTTCTTCAGGAAAGCCGTTGTCTATTTATTAGTGATTGGTGCGGTTGTTCTCATTTTTAGTTCAGTGAGTGATCGTAATAAACCCGATAGTATGAATTATTCGGAGTTTATTGCAGCGGTCAATGCTGGGCAAGTAAAACGCGTAACGATTGATGGCGAGCATATTAAAGGCGAAAAGAGCAATGGCTCAACCTTTGAAAGCATTCGTCCAATGGTACAAGACACGACTTTAATGCCAACTTTGATGCAACACAATGTTGTGATTGAAGGTGCAGCACCAGAACGCCAAGGCGTATTGATGCAATTATTGGTTGCAAGTTTCCCAATTTTACTCATCATTTTATTATTCATGTTCTTTATGCGTAATATGGGTGGCGGTGCTGGTGGCAAAGGCGGCCCAATGAGCTTTGGTAAATCTAAAGCCAAATTATTAGCTGAAGATCAAATTAAAGTGAATTTTAATGATGTTGCAGGCTGCGATGAAGCCAAGCATGAAGTGGTTGAAATTGTTGATTTCTTAAAAGATCCAGCAAAATTCAAACGCTTAGGTGCAAGCATTCCAAAAGGCGTGCTTATGGTTGGCCCACCAGGTACAGGTAAAACTTTATTGGCAAAAGCCATTGCGGGTGAAGCAAAAGTACCATTCTTTAGCATTTCTGGTTCTGACTTTGTAGAAATGTTTGTCGGTGTTGGTGCATCTCGTGTGCGTGATATGTTTGAACAAGCAAAACGCCATGCACCGTGTATTTTGTTCATTGATGAAATTGATGCAGTCGGTCGCCAACGTGGTACAGGCACAGGTGGTGGCAATGATGAACGTGAGCAAACTTTAAACCAAATGTTAGTAGAAATGGACGGTTTTGAAGGCAGTGAAGGGATCATCGTTATTGCAGCAACTAACCGTGCTGATGTATTAGATAAAGCTTTATTACGTCCAGGACGTTTTGACCGTCAAGTAATGGTGGGTTTACCTGACGTGCGTGGTCGTGAGCAAATTTTACAAGTACATTTGAAAAAATTACCATCAGTAACAGGGGTAGATGTTGGCGTATTGGCTCGTGGTACACCAGGATTTAGTGGTGCACAATTAGCCAATTTAGTCAATGAAGCGGCATTATTCGCTGCTCGCCGTAACAAGAATACGGTAGATATGCACGATTTTGAAGATGCGAAAGATAAAATCTACATGGGTCCAGAACGTAAATCTATGGTCATTCGTGAAGAAGAACGTCGTGCGACGGCTTATCACGAAGCAGGTCATGCGATTGTTGCAGAGCTTTTGGAAGGTACTGACCCTGTACATAAAGTAACCATTATGCCACGTGGTTGGGCATTAG
>JAUNHS010000041.1:10259-14340 GCA_030523805.1 Acinetobacter sp. | reverse complement strand
GTTCTAAATTAGTTTCATTAAAATTTTGTACTAATTTTTTGACTGAAAATATTTTTTTTAGCATTTTACTTCCAATTTACATCACTCTGCCTAGTTTAAATTAAATCTGCAAAGTAAGTCGCTTCTTTATCCTTTTCAGATAACAACACATCAGCCAAATCAATCTGCCAATCAATCGCCAAGGTTGGATCATTCCACATAATCGCACGCTCACAGTCTTTTGCATAATAATCAGTCGTTTTATACAAAAATTGCGTATTATCTTCCAATGCGACAAAACCATGTGCAAAACCTGCAGGAATCCAAAACTGACGATGATTTTCTCCCGACAATTCTACACCCACCCATTGCCCATAGGTTTCCGAATCAGGGCGAATATCCACTGCTACATCATAGGCACGCCCTTGTACCACTCGTACTAATTTCCCTTGAGCGTGTGGTGCCACTTGGTAATGCAAACCACGCAATACGCCTTTTTGTGAAAATGAATGATTATCCTGCACAAAAGTTGGCACATCTAAACCACGCTCGGTTAAGGCTTGGGCAAAGTTTTTTTGATTAAAACTTTCCATAAACCAACCACGCTCATCGCCAAATACTTTTGGCTCTAAAATCAATAAACCTTTGATTTTGGTTTCAATAATGTTCATCATGCCACCTTATTTTGCTTGTTCAGCGTGTAATTTTAGCAAATACTGCCCATAACCTGTTTTCTTAAAGAAATTGGCACGCTCCAATAATTGATCGGCATTAATCCAACCTTGATTAAAGGCAATTTCTTCTAAACACGCGACTTTTAAACCTTGACGATGCTCAATGGTTTGTACAAATTGGCTCGCTTCAAGCAAGGAATCATGCGTCCCAGTATCCAACCACGCAAAACCACGCCCAAGCAATTCCACATTAAGCTGTTGTTTTTCAAGGTAAATATTATTGACATCGGTAATTTCCAACTCACCACGATGTGATGGTTTGATATTTTTAGCGATTTCCACCACGTCATTATCATAGAAATATAGACCTGTAACCGCATAAT
The DNA here is from genome assembly GCA_030523805.1 of Acinetobacter sp. GTDB lineage: Bacteria > Pseudomonadota > Gammaproteobacteria > Pseudomonadales > Moraxellaceae > Acinetobacter. Next base: position 13,304 of record JAUNHS010000041.1, on the reverse strand, counting down.
TTGATTTTGGTTGTGCTGGCTTTTCTTCGATGCTTAACGCCTTGCCATTTTTATCAAATTCCACCACGCCAAAACGTTCTGGGTCATTCACATAGTAGCCAAACACCGTCGCACCGCTGCTACGATTTGCCGCACGCAATAGTTGCTCACTAAAATGCTGACCATAGAAAATATTATCGCCAAGAATTAAGCACGCATCATCATCGCCTAAAAATTCTTCGCCTAAAATAAAGGCTTGGGCTAAACCATCTGGGCTAGGTTGCACTTTGTACGATAGTTTCAAACCAATTTCTTCGCCTGTACCGAGTAATTTTTCAAAATTTGGCAAATCTTCAGGCGTAGAAATAATTAAAATTTCACGAATACCTGCCAACATCAATACTGACAATGGATAATAAATCATTGGTTTATCATAAATCGGCAATAATTGCTTTGATGTACCCATAGTAATTGGGTAAAGGCGTGTACCTGAACCACCTGCTAAAATAATGCCTTTGCGTTGTTTTTGTGCTGTCATAAAATTTCTCCAATCACTTGTGCGACACCTTGTTGCCATTGTGGTAGGTGTAAATGGAATTGTTGCTGTAATTTGTTGCAATTTAAACGTGAATTTAGTGGACGCTGGGCAGGCGTTGGATAATCCGTCGTAGGAATAGCTTTCACGGTTTGCAAGGTCAATTCAGCACCTGCATGGCGAGCTGTGGCAAAAACAAACTGTGCATAATCATGCCACGACGTTTCGCCCTGTGCTGCCAAATGGTAATGTCCATGTAATTGCTGTTGTGTTGCTTCGCTTTGCCCACGATAATATGCAATCGCCTGAGCGGTAACATCTGCAATCAGTGCTGCACCTGTGGGAGCACCAATTTGATCGGCAATAATGCTTAATTCTGTTTTGCTTTGTGCCAATTTGAGCATGGTTTTAATAAAATTCTGCCCATGCGTGCCATAGACCCAACTGGTACGGAAATTGATAAATTTTGCACCGCTTTGTTCTAATGCGATTTCGCCTGCACGTTTAGATTTTCCATATTCATTGATAGGATTGGTGTTATCAGTTTCTTGCCAAGCCGTTTCGCCAGTTCCATCAAACACATAATCGGTTGAATAATGAATCAATAAACATTGATGCAATTTCGCCTGCTGTGCCAAATGTGCGACTGCACGATGATTAATTAAGTCGGCTTGTTCAGCTTCACTTTCTGCTTTATCCACGGCTGTATAAGCCGTCGCATTGACAATCACATCAGGTTGAATAGATTGTATCGCTTGTTCAATCGCAGTAAAATTTGCCACATCACCACATAAACCATCGGCATTATACTGACGGTCAAGTGCAACTACTTGCCCAAGTGGTTGTAATGCTCGTTGCAATTCCCAACCTACTTGACCATTTTTACCCAAAAGCAAGATGTTCATGGTTTAATTCTCGCTTTTATATTGTTTTGCAATCCAATTTTGGTATTCGCCTGATTGAACGTGTTTTACCCATTCGCTATTATCCAAATACCATTGCACCGTTTTTCGTAAACCTGTTGCAAAGGTTTCTTGTGGTTTCCAGCCTAAATCCTGAGCAATTTTACTGGCATCAATAGCATAACGTAAATCATGACCTGGGCGGTCTTGCACATAAGTAATCAAGTCTTGATATTGTGCCACGCCTTGCGGTTTATTTGGAGCAAGCTCTTCTAATAATAGGCAAATGCTTTGCACAACGTGTAAATTGGTTTGCTCATTATACCCACCAATATTATAAGTTTCGCCCACGTTCGCTGTAGTTGCCACTTGTACCAATGCTCGTGCATGGTCTTCCACATAGAGCCAATCACGAATTTGCTGACCATCGCCATACACAGGCAAAGGCTTGCCTTGCAAGGCATTTAAAATCATGAGTGGAATCAGTTTTTCAGGGAAATGATAAGGCCCATAATTATTTGAACAATTGGTAATCACCACAGGTAAACCATAAGTACGATGCCATGCACGCACTAAATGATCTGAACTGGCTTTACTGGCGGAATAAGGCGAACTTGGAGCGTATGGCGTAGTTTCGGTAAACAAATCATCTGTACCGTGCAAATCGCCATACACTTCATCGGTAGAAATATGATGGAAACGGAATGCCGCTTTTTTGCTTTCATCTAATTGTGCAAAATAAGCACGAGCCACTTCAAGTAAAGTATAAGTACCAATAATATTGGTTTCAATAAAAGCGTGCGATCCTGTAATAGAGCGATCTACATGACTTTCTGCTGCCAAGTGCATTACAATATCAGGTTGAAATTCGGCAAACAATCGCTCCATCTCAGCTTTATTGCAAATATCTGTTTGGCTAAATTGGTAGCGTGGGCAATCTGCAATACTAGATAATGACTCCAAATTGCCAGCATAGGTTAATTTATCTACATTTAATACTGTATGTTCAGTATCATTCATTAAATGACGCACCACCGCAGAACCGATAAAGCCTGCACCGCCTGTTACTAAAATGTTCATATCTACCTTAAATGTGATTCTGAAACCTATGCCAAATCCAATTCAAACGCATTGAATAAAAATGATACACAAATTTCGGCTTAAAATTGCAACCATAAATATGTTGCATTATACACCATTCTTACCCAATAAAAAACATGAACTACATAACATTTTGCACTTTTCATCGTCGTTTCACTTTCGCTTTTAAATGACTTAATTTATACTAACTCAAGCTATTATTTCTCATTATTCTACACAGGATTTTCGCATGACCAGCACCCACGACTATGTCCAATGGTTTCGCCAATCTGCACCTTATATTAATACACATCGCCATAAAACATTTGTCATTTTGCTGGCTGGAGAAGCCCTATTACACGACAATTTTCAAAATATTATCCACGATTTAGGTTTATTGCACGCTCTAGGCATTCGCCTTGTTTTGGTACACGGTGCAAGACCACAAATTAATGATAGCTTCAAAAATGCCAATATTACTGCACAATTTCATCAGCAACGACGCATTACGCCACGAGCAAGTTTACCCTATTTACTCAACGCTGTAGG
>JAUNHS010000041.1:7427-10159 GCA_030523805.1 Acinetobacter sp. | reverse complement strand
AAACTCATTTTTTTAAGTGAAGAGCAAGGCATTATCAATGCTCAACAGCAATTACAACGAGAATTGCATCCTAACGATCTCACGCAATATATTGAACATTATCAACAAGATAATGAAAAACACACTTTTGCATCTAGCCTAATTTACGCACAGCAAGCATCATCGCAAGGGGTTCATCGTGTACATTTCCTACCTTTTCAACATGATGGTGCATTGCTAGAAGAATTATTTACTCGTGATGGTGTTGGAACGCTACTCACCCACGCACATTATGAAGATGTACGCATGGCAAGCATTGATGATATTGGCGGTTTAATCAATTTATTACGCCCACTAGAGCAACAAGGCATTTTGGTTTATCGTTCTCGTGAGCGTTTAGAGCAAGAAATTGAACAATTTGCCGTGATTGAGCGTGATGGTACGATTTTAGCCTGTGCAGCTTTATACCCAATCCCAACGCAAGCACATGAAATGCCTGCCGCAGAAATTGCTTGCGTTGCCGTTCACCCAGACTATCGCAAATCTAACCGTGGCACACAAATTTTAGAATTTTTACAGCAAAAAGCACGCCTACAAGGCATTCAGCAAGTCTTTGTACTCACCACTCGCACTGCCCATTGGTTTATAGAGCATGGTTTTGAGCAATGCCAAGTAGATGACTTACCCCAAGCACGACAAGATTTATACAATTACCAACGCAATTCTATGGTCTTTCAAAAGCATTTAGCATAATGAAATGCTACAAACTCACCATAAAAATGCACAAATTTTACCCTAAGGTTAATTATTTGCTAAAAAAACGCATTATTTTGTAAAAATTTACACAATATCTGTGATTTATTCATTGATTATCTAGCAATTTATCTTATACTACAGTTGAAAGGTACTGAATAGTACGTCTTTATTCTCCACAATCAGAACGTGATAACAAAAATCATCTGCATTGTGGAAAGATTCACATATTTTTATTCACGATAATTCATCCATATTGGGGGAATATTTATGGAACAGAAAAAAAGTGTTCAAAAAAGACAACAATTGCTTGGTGCTGCTCTTGATGTCTTCTCTACATACGGTTTTACAGGTGCAAGCCTTGATGAAATTGCACGTTTATCTAATATGCACAAGTCTAATATTTTCTACTATTATGAAAATAAAGAAGCCTTGTACGTTGAAGTTTTAACCAATGTATTGCAAAAATGGATTACACCATTTCAAAACCTAGAAAATGAGCAAGACCCTGCCGAAGTGCTAGAAAGCTATATTCGCCAAAAAATTGAATTGGCTCAACAGCACCCGAAAGCGTCTCGCTTATTTGCCTTGGAAATTATTCAAGGTGCACCGCATATTTCACCTATTTTGCAAGGGCCTTTGAAAAAATTATTCAAACGCAAAGCCAAAGTGATTGCGTATTGGCAAGAGCAAGGTAAAATTGCGGCACACATTGACCCTGAATTGTTTTTATTAAACATTTGGGCAATCACGCAAAACTATGCTGATTTTGCAACACAAATGGAAATGCTGACAGGCAAAACTTTACGTAACCGTAGTATGTTACAGCGTAGTATCAATCACACTGTGGCATTTATTTTACACAGTGCCATTCCAAACTATACTGCACAGGTGCAACCTGTGGCTGATGATGAAGCAGAACAAGAATAAATCACTCATCATTTTTAAGGCGATAGGCTGTATCTATCGCCTTTTTTATTACGCATTTTATTGCAGACGATATATTGCAAACGATGAATTTAAAACACTATTTATCCATCGCTTTAGACTATGCTATAATGTGTGATTGAACCGATTAACCATGACATCACTTTTATGCGATTGCTCCGTTTACACGCTTTAGACCACGCCACCCAACTTCCCCCACTCGCCATGACCATTGGTAATTTTGATGGGGTGCATTTGGGTCATCAAGCCGTGATTCAACAATTAAAACACATCGCTCAAAAGCAACAATTACAAACGGCAATTATGCTGTTTGAACCACAGCCTTTAGAATTTTTTTTAGGTGGAAATGCTCCGCCACGCATTACATCATTTAGAGAAAAAATTAAATATTTACAACAACTTGATATAGATTTTATTATTCTCGTTCGTTTTGATGAACAATTTCGCCAGCATTCTGCTCAAGCCTTTGCTAACCTATTGGCACAGCGATTAAATGTACAGCATTTAGTTTTGGGCGATGATTTCCATTTTGGTAAAGACCGTCAAGGAAATCGTGATTTTTTACGCCAAGCAGGCTTTGCAGTAGAAAGTTTACATACGGTAGAAATTTTAGGCGACCGTGTGAGTTCTACACGTATTCGTCAGACTTTGCTTGATGGCGATTTTCAATTAGCTAGCCAATTACTCGGGCGACCTTATCGTATCATGGGGCGTGTGGTGCGTGGCGATCAAATTGGGCGTACGCTCAATTTCCCGACTTTGAATATTGATTTAAAACGTCATAAACCTTGCTTGCATGGTATTTATGCTGTAGATGTACAAGATTTACACACCAATTTAGCAAAATATGTAACTCAACAAAACCCACAACACACTGGGATTGCAGGTTATGGTGATGGGCATTTGCTGGGTGCAGGCCATGTCGGCACACGCCCTGCGATTGCTCAGCAGCAGCCAGAATGGCGATTAGAAGTGCATTTACCACAGGTTTCAGCAGATTTATATGGTCGCTTTGTGGAAATTACTTTTTTAAAACTGATGCACGGCGAAAA
>JAUNHS010000041.1:0-7327 GCA_030523805.1 Acinetobacter sp. | reverse complement strand
TCCCCTTTGTTTTGCAATTATTCAACGTTTACATACAAATCATTCCCCCATTTCATGAAAATTAAGCTATACTAAACGCATTTTCAAAATTTTTTAATTTAATCACTTCTCACCCTTGTGGTAGATGAACTGGAAATCCTATGAGCGAGCAAAAGACCAATCCTTCAAGCGTGGATTATAAAGCCACCCTAAACCTACCTGATACTGAATTTGCCATGAAAGCCAACTTAGCCGTGCGTGAAGTGAAATGGCTTGAAGATTGGTATGCTGATGATATTTATCAAAAAATCCGTGCATCTCGTGTAGGTAAACCAAAATATATTTTGCATGATGGCCCACCGTATGCCAATGGTGGCATTCACTTGGGTCATGCGGTCAATAAAGTATTAAAAGATATTATTATTAAAAGCCGTGTATTGGCAGGTTTTGATGCTCCGTATGTGCCAGGTTGGGACTGTCATGGCTTACCGATTGAGCTAAAAGTAGAAGAAAAAGTCGGTAAAGTGGGCGAAAAAATTACGGCAACGGAATTTCGTCAGCATTGCCGTCAGTACGCTTTAGAACAAGTGGAAATCCAAAAGAAAGATTTTAAACGCTTGGGCGTGTTTGGCGATTGGGACAATCCTTATTTGACCATGAACTTCAAGCAAGAAGCTGATATTGTGCGTGCATTGGGAAAAATCTACCAAGCAGGACACATTCAACCAGGATTAAAGCCTGTAAACTGGTGTTTGGACTGTGGTTCGGCATTGGCTGAAGCTGAAGTTGAATATGAAGATAAAAAGTCGGAAGCGATTGATGTTGGTTTTGCTGTCGTAGATATAGCAGATTTAAGCCAACGTGCAGGCGTGAGCATTACGAGTCAAGCGGAAATAGTGATTTGGACGACAACGCCTTGGACATTGCCTGCCAATATGGCTGTTTCATTGCACCCTGAAATCGTGTATGCCATTGTCAAAGCTAAAACCACTCACGGCGAGCGTCATTTTATCGTGGCACAAGAGTTAGCTGAATCAGCAATGCAACGTTATGGCATTGAGCAATTTAGCAGCATTGCCACCCTTACAGGCGACAAATTGGAGCATTTACAATTACAGCATCCATTGATTAGCAGCCGTCAAGTACCAATCATTTTGGGCGATCACGTTACTGCAGATAGTGGTACAGGTGCAGTGCATACCGCTCCTGCTCACGGTGTAGATGACTATAATGTGTCGTTAAAATATGCTATTCCAGTAGAAAATCCTGTCGGTGGCAACGGTGTGTATTTGCCTACAGCGCCAGTGTATGCAGGCGTGCATATTTATAAAGCTATTCCGCAAATTTTACAAGAATTGAAAGATAAAGGCTTGTTGTGGTCGCATAAAACTATCACGCACAGCTATCCACACTGTTGGCGACACAAAACGCCAATTATTTTCCGTGCAACGCCACAATGGTTTATCAGCATGGAGCAAAAAGGCTTACGTCAAGCGACTTTAAATGCCATTCAAAATGACATTGAATTTGTGCCAGATTGGGGTCAAGGACGTATTGAGTCAATGATTGAAGGTCGTCCTGATTGGTGTATTTCTCGCCAACGTACTTGGGGCGTGCCAATTCCATTTTTTGTGCATAAAGACACCAACGAATTGCACCCACGCACCGCAGAATTGATTGAAGATGTAGCGAAATTGATTGAGCAATCAGGCATTGATGCGTGGTTTAATCTTGATGCCAAAACCTTATTGGGCGATGATGCCGAGCAATATCGTGCCATCAGCGATACGCTAGATGTTTGGTTTGACTCAGGCACAACGCATTATGGCGTATTAGAACAGCGTGATGAATTAAACAGCCCTGCCGATTTATATTTGGAAGGTTCTGACCAACATCGTGGTTGGTTCCAGTCGTCATTACTCACGTCTATGGCGATTCATAATCGCCCACCATACAAATCGGTTTTAACACACGGTTTTACGGTGGATGAAAATGGTCGTAAATTGTCAAAATCTTTGGGCAATTACATTCCATTTGACGATTTAATCAAAAAACTTGGTGCAGACGGTTTGCGTTTATACGTTGCGTCTAGCGATTATCGTTATGAAATTGCGGCTAGTGATACAGTTTTTGCTCGTGTCAGCGACAGTTATCGTCGTATTCGTAATACCTTGCGTTTCTTATTGGCGAATTTAAATGGCTTTGAACCAAGCCGTGATTTAATGCCTGTAGATGAATTGATTGCTTTAGATCAATACATTTTACAGCGTGCCAATGACGTGCAAAATGTGATTACGCAAGCCTATCACGACATGAATTTCCACGCAGTTGTGAGTGCTGTTACCAATTTCTGTATTAATGATTTGGGTGGTTTCTATTTAGACATCATCAAAGACCGTCAATACACCACCAAAGCCGATTCACAAGCACGTCGTTCAGCTCAAACAGCGTTGTATCATGTAGTGAATGCCTTTGTGCGTTGGATTAGTCCAATTTTGAGTTTTACCGCTCAAGAAGCGTGGGCATTAATTCCACAGCAAAATGAAAAATATGTATTTACTGCAGAATGGTATGCCTTACCGACAGCAAGCCAAGCCAATGCCTTGAGCGAACAAGATTGGCAAACCTTGCTCAATGTCAAATCAGCGATTAATAAACACATTGAAAATGCTCGTAATGCCAAAGTGATTGGTGGTAATTTATCGGCAAAAGTAGAGCTTTGGGCGAATGCTGAACTTAAAGCTGTGCTTGACCGTTTGGGCGATGAATTGCGTTTTGTACTCATTACATCGCAAGTAGTGGTGCATGAATTTGATGCGACACAAGGCGAAAGCAGCGATTTAGACGGTTTAAATGTGAAAATCTCAACCGCTGATGGCGAAAAATGTGCAAGATGTTGGCACGTTTTACCTGATGTTAATACGCACGCAGGGCATACAGGCTTATGTGGTCGCTGTGTGATTAACGTGGCAGGGGCAGGAGAAGTGCGTCGTTATGCCTAATCCATCATCAAAAAAAATACACTGGCGTAATGCACTGTGGCTTGGGTTGTCTGCCCTTGCCATTGTGCTGGATCAATGGACGAAATGGCTTGCTGAAACCTATTTGACTTTTCACGAGCCTGTGCCTGTGATGCCTTTGCTGAATTGGACATTGGCGTACAATACAGGGGCAGCATTTAGCTTTCTTTCTACCGCAGGGGGTTGGCAGCAATATTTCTTTGTTGCCCTTGCCAGTGGAATGTCCTTGATTTTTATCTTTTGGCTGTTGCGTTTATCTCCAAAATTGGTCATTTTACCGATGGCATTGGCACTGATTTTAGGGGGTGCTGTGGGTAATTTGATTGACCGTGTAACGCTCGGTCATGTGGTTGATTTTATTCATGTGTATTGGGGCGATTCGCATTTTCCGATTTTTAATATTGCCGACTGTGCCATCACATTAGGGGCGATTTTATTGCTGATTGATTCGCTGTTTTTAGAAAGTAAGCGGAATAAAGCGGATAAAAAATAATCTTTTATTCAATGATTTAGAGTACACTTCATGTCAGAACCATTCAACACCATCTTACCCAACGATGAAATCCGTGTAGAACACGGCTCAAAAGTAGAGCTTCACTTTTCCGTTAGCCTAGAAAATGGCGTAGAAATTGACAACACCCGTAGCCGTGCCGAGCCTGTCAGCCTTGTGATTGGCGATGGCAATTTGCTTGAAGGCTTTGAAAAAGCCCTATTTGGCTTGCGTGCAGGCGACCGTCGTACCGTGCATTTACCCCCTGAAGAAGCCTTTGGCGAATGGAATCCTGACAATGTACAAAAATTTGATACGGTCAAATTTGACAAACGCCCAGAACTTGGCGAAATGATTGAATTTGAAGATAAAGCCAAAACCACTTTGGTTGGTGTAGTCAAATCGGTCAATGATGATATTACTGAAGTAGATTTTAATCACCCTTTAGCCAGTAAAAATATCAGCTTTGAAGTGGAAATTTTTAAAGTAACACCTGCAGGTCAGCAGGCAGTACGTTTAAGCTAATCACTAAAATCAATATTGAAACTTTGTTTAAAAAAATGATTTGCTATTGTTAAATTGTGTGATCAGTCGCATTCCTAACTAGACAAAAAGCATCGTTCCTTTTATTATCTATAGACAAGGTTTTGATATAATTGTACAAAACAATGAGTAGGAGCAACCATGAGCGAACAAGAACACAACATCAGTGTAAATGAACCAGAAACAAGCCGTGTAGAACGCATTCTCATTGTAGATGATGATGTTCGCCTACGCACTTTATTGCAACGCTTTTTGGAAGATAAAGGCTTTGTAGTGCGTACAGCACATGATGCTGGGCAAATGGATCGTTTTTTACAACGTGAGCTTTTCTCTCTCATTGTGCTAGACTTTATGCTTCCTGAAGAAGATGGCTTGCAAATTTGCGAACGCCTACGCCAAGAAGGTGTGGAAACACCAATCATCATGCTTACCGCTCGTGGTAGCGATGCCGACCGTATTAATGGTTTAAATGCAGGTGCAGATGATTATTTAGCAAAACCATTTAATCCTAATGAATTATTGGCTCGTATTCGTGCAGTCTTGCGTCGTCAAGTGCGTGATGTGCCTGGAGCACCAAGTCGCCAGCAAGGTGAAGTCGTGCAATTTGGGCCTTGGTCTTTAGATTTATCTACACGCACATTAAGTAAAGATGAGCAAACCATTATCTTAACTACAGGTGAATTTGCTGTCTTAAAGGCGTTGGTAGAACACCCACGCCAATCATTAACACGAGATAAGCTGATGAATTTGGCTCGTGGGCGTGAATGGGGAGCAATGGAGCGTTCTATTGATGTACAAATTTCTCGCTTACGTCGCTTAATTGAAGAAGATCCAACATCGGCACGTTATATCCAAACGGTTTGGGGTGTGGGTTATGTTTTTGTCCCAGATGGCGAATAATTTCTAAGCCAAAGCAATTGATACTGCCCCTAAATTGTTGTTTAGGGGCTTTATTATTTATTCTTACCTTATCTACAATCTAATGTTTGCACCATCATGAAACTAGATCCTATTTCCCCACAAAGTGTAACATCATCTTCACGTTATGTAGAACAAAAGCGTACCCCTTTTGAACGCTTTTTAGATAAAATCAAACCACGCTCATCGGCTATGCGTACCACAATTTTGGTGAGTTTTGTGGTTATGTTTAGCCTTTTAATGTCATTGTGGCTGTTTTGGCGAACCTTATATTTACCAGAAATTCAGCAACACGCACGCTATTTATCTATAGAATTAGAATTATTACAAAATAAAGATTTACGTGTAGTTAATCATAAAAATCAACAAGATATAGATACTCAAGCATGGTTGGAGCAACAGTTGGGCGTAAAATATGTTACCGACCCTGCTCAATACCCACAAATCCGTGAAAAAATTATTGCTGACTTTTTCACCAATCGCATTGAGCAAGCCCTAGCCAGAGAATTAAATACTACCGAAGAAGTTACGGTTTATTTCCAATTTAAGCCTACACCACGCATTTGGGTGCAAACGCCAACCATGAATGGTCATTGGCTCTATGAACCACTCCACGCTTATGCAAATTATAGCTTGGAATTATTATTAGCGTGGCTGCTTGGTGTACCTATTTTGACCATGCTCATTGTACTGATTTTAGTACGACAGCAAAACCGCCCATTACGTCGCTTACAGGACACTGCCAATCTGTATAGCCGTACAGGTGCTGCACCCTATTTGCAAACGACACATGGCCCTGTAGAAATTCGCCAAGTGAATATTGCTTTTAATCATCTGATGTCTAACCTTGAACAAACCGAAAAAGACCGTCAAATTATGCTGGCAGGTATTTCGCACGACTTACGCACGCCTTTAACTCGTATTCGCATTACCGCTGAAATGTTGCCTGATGAATTTCTCAAAGAAGGTCTAATTTACGATGTAGATGATATGGACGCTATTTTAGAGCAATTCATTTCATATATGCGTGATGGCTCTGATGAAGAACTTAAACCGACCAATATCAATACCTTATTGCAAGAACTCGTCATTCAATTTAAACCATTACAAATGACCTTTACAGCCCAGCCGTTGCCGCTATTGATGATGCGAAGTTTGTCATTTAAACGCTTAATTGCCAATCTTATTAACAATGCCAAACGCTATGGTGCAGAACCAATTGACCTTGCCGCTTATGTGGAACAACAGCATTTAATTGTAAAAGTCAGCGATCACGGCGAAGGCATTCCAGAAGATCAAATTGAAGCACTCATGCAACCTTTTGTGCGTGGCAATGCCGCACGTACCATTCAAGGCAGTGGTTTAGGACTTGCCATTGTGAAACGAATTGTAGATATTCATCATGGGCAAATCAAAATCCAAAACCGTGCCGAAGGTGGTTTAGAAGTGATGATTTTATTGCCGATTGAGCTTTTAAAAGCCAATGATGCTGATGAAACAGCATAATTCAGCAACACGATCCGTCAGCAATTAAAAAGATGTTTACACCATCATTTTAATTGCTGTTTTTTCATACAAAATCATCGTATTTTTTATTAGAATAAAATCAACCATTTAGCAATGCTTTTTATAATTTTCAAAATAATTTGAATGAGTTAGCGACATTTGATTTTTGATGATGAATGCTCTACTATTTAATAAATGATAATGATTATCTAAATTCTTAATTTTAATAGTGAGTATCAACAATGACGACACCAAACCTTACAAACACCACGACTTTGGCGACTGAAGCCATTCGTGCATTTTTTACTTTACAATGCTGTTGGTTGAATAATGATGAAATTTATTTGGAAAAAGGGTGCTTGCACTGTGGCTCTGCGGCAAGTTATTTGATTTATTATACCAACCGTGAAGTACAGGACTTAATGCTAGATTTTATTGGGCGTTTTAATTGTGTGCATGTAGAACGTATGGATTTGCTGGATCTTGAATTTTTTAGTGAGACCTATGAAAATTTCTTGGCACAATTAGAAGATGCGATTAATCGTTATGCTTGTGAAGTGCAATCTACACCGTGTAGCATTCAATTTGAACAAGTAGAATCTATTTTTGAACGTCCTTATGCAATGGCGTGTTAATACATTCTGCTCTATAAAAGCCGTTCTTTTGAGCGGCTTTTACCCCAACATCATTACGCCACTATAAGCCGTTTTAATAGACAATAAAAATAAAACCAAATAAATCAATTGCTTAAATAAAGATAAACTCAAATAGGCTCGTAACTTCATTCCCACATACAAAAACAGCACCGAACACAGGCAAATTGCCACCAAAAGCCACATTTGCTGTGGATTAAAGCCCAATAATTCATCTC
>JAUNHS010000040.1:11314-14656 GCA_030523805.1 Acinetobacter sp. | reverse complement strand
TTTTCTAAGTCATCTATGCGATGAAGAATAGCAATTATATAGCAAAAAAGATAAAAATAACAGTATTTTAGGATAAGTATATCCTAAAATACTAATCAAAAAATAGACAATAATAAAGTATTGATATTAAACAAGTTTTTAAAGAGTGAAAAAATAAAGGGTAGATTACCTAACTTTGATTATATTATAAACAGTAATAAAATCAAGGAAAATCACACAAAAAATCCACTGCAAAACAGTGGATTAATCAATTCAAATTCTAAAATTATTGCGATTGTATAGGCGAACCACCTAAGGCTTGCAATAATGTTACATAGGCTTGATATTGACTTTGCTTGGTTTGCAACCACGACAAATACGCCGAACGTGTGGTTTGCTGTGCATCAAGTACATTTTTCAAAGCAATTTCACCATGCTTATAACGCACTTCAGTTAAACGCTGTGATTTTTGGGCTAAATCCAAATTTTTCTTTTGAAAATCAACCTGTTGATTAAGCTGTGTGCGTGCAGAAAGAGCATTTTCTACATCAGCAAAGGCTTGGTATAAAGTTTGGCGATATTCAATAATGGCTTTTTCATAATCCAAATCGCTAATCGCTAAATTCTTTTTCATATCATTGACTTGCAAGAATGGCAAATTCACACTTGCCCCCAATGCCAATACAGGATTTTGAATGAGCTGCACCAACGATACACTTTTACTGCCTAAGTTACCTGTCAAGCTAATTGATGGATAATAGCTGGCTTTGGTTGCATCTTTATTTGCTAATACTTTACGCAGACGATACTCTGCCGCTTGCAAATCAGGACGACGTGCCAACAATTCTGCAGGCAAGCCAGCGGCAATATTTGGCAACTGTATTTGTCCTAATTTTTTCGGCTCTTGCAATTGCAGTTGTTGTACCGATTGATGCAATAACACTGCTAAAGCCGTGCGAGTTTCTACCAGCTGTTGCTGAATTTGGCTTACGCTGGCTTTTTGGCTTTGTAAGGCTTGTTCAGCTTGGGTTAATTCAATGCCAGATACCGCCCCAGCTTTATATTGCACTTTAACCAAATTGAGCAATTTTTGTGATGTTGCTAAATTTTGTTGTGCATAGTGCTGACGCTCATGTAAATAGGCGAGTTGCCAATAGAGATTGACGGTATTGCCAATCAAACTTTGTGCAGTGGCTTGTAAATCTTGTTCAGTGGCAATAGCTTCCCATTGGCTTGCTTCAGTTTGTTTGGATAATTTTCCAAATAAATCAAGCTCATAACTCACCCCAGCATTGACCGATAAGCCACTTGAACTATCGCTATTGCTTGCAAAATCATAAGAATGCCCTGTAGAGATGCTGGCATTTTGGCGTAAACCTTGTTGATCTTTACTTAAGCCTGCTTGTAGGCGAGCCTTTTGTAAAGTAATGCCTGCAACAGCAAGATTACTATTTTTTTCAAGTACTTGCTGAACCAGTTGATTGAGTTGTGTATCGCCAAACAATGTCCACCAACGGTCTAATTGCTCTTGTTTGAGTGTGAGATTTTTGTTGCTACTTTTTTGCTGTTGAAAAGTCGTTGGTATATCCACAGCAGGGTTTTGGTACGGTGTACTCACTTTGGCTGCACAACCGACCAATGTTAAACTAAAAGCCAGTGCAGCAATAGGGAAGCATCGTTTTTGTTGAATTAAATTTGCAGTCATGATTATTCTCAAAGATTGTTAAAAACAGATTTACTCTCTTGATAATGCGGCAACTGGGTTTAACCGTGCAGCATTGCGTGCAGGTAAGAAACCAAACACGATACCGATGAGACTAGAGCAGGCAAATGCAGCGACAATAGACGTGGTTGAATATACCATTTGGAAGGTATCGCCTGCGACTTTGTTTAAGATTTGCCCAAGTCCTAAAGAGAGTAATACGCCTAGCACACCACCTAAAATACAGACCAATACTGCTTCAATAAGAAATTGCTGCAGAATATCGCTTTGTCTTGCACCGACAGCCATGCGTACACCAATTTCTTGGGTGCGTTCTGTAACCGAAACTAGCATAATATTCATTACACCAATACCACCAACAATGAGCGAAATGACCGCAACTGATGAAATCAGTAAAGTCATGGTAAACGTGGTTTTTTCAATCATTTCACGAATGCTGTCAGAGTTTTCGGTAAATACATCTTTGGCATTATGGCGTTGTTCAATCAGGCTTAAAATTGCATTTTCTGCAACGCTGCTTGGATATTCATCTTTCACACGCACGATGATATTTCGCACATGAGATTGCCCTAGAATACGGCTCATTACGGTACTGTATGGCAGGTAAACTGTCAGACTGCTACTGCTTGAGTCCATACTATTTTTTTCGGCTTCTAATACACCGACCACACGCACAGGTAATTTATTTAAGAAGAATATTTGTCCAATTGGGTCTTGATTGGCAAATAGCGTTTTGCGTGTATTTTCGTCAATCACAATATTTTGTGTACGCTGTGAAACATCGCTTTGGTTAAAAAATTCGCCTTGAGCCAAGTTTAAACCACGCACATTAAAGAAATCTGCACCCACACCTTGTATAGATGCTGATGCTTCAATTTCTTGATAACGTGCAGTAACGCTAGTAGAAACTAAAGGGGAAACTGCTTGTACATAAGGCTGTTGAGCAAGTGCTTCTGCATCGGACGGTACAAGCGTTCGCCGATTGGCAGTGCGAGAATTATCGCCAAAGCCACGCCCTTGGAAAATGGTGATGGTATTTGTTCCCATGCTACTAATATCGCTCAGAATTTTTTGCTGAGAACCATTGCCCAAAGCGACAATAGAAACCACCGAAGCAATACCAATAATAATGCCGAGCATGGTCAAAAACGTTCGCATACGATGAGCATTCATGGCAAGTAGTGCCATACGAAATGCTTCACCAAGACGGTCTAAAGTCGCACGCCATGTAGATTGCTTTTTTTGTTCAACTTTTTCAGGTTCAGCTTGGATTTTCTCAATCGGCTGTTCAGGGGTGTTGGCACGGTCGGAAATGATTAAACCATCACTAATTTCAATAATGCGTGTGGCATTTTTAGCGACATTTAAATCGTGTGTTACTAGAATAATGGTGTGTCCTTTGGCATTCAGTTCACGCAAAATTCGCATCACTTCAATACCGCTGTTTTTATCCAATGCTCCAGTAGGTTCATCGGCTAAAATCACATCGCCACCATTCATCAAGGCACGAGCAATAGAGACACGCTGCTGCTGACCGCCAGACAACTGACTTGGACGATGATGTAAACGTTCGCCCAAACCTAACTCGCTGAGCAATTGTTTGGAGCGTTCGTTGCGTTGTTGCGTTTCTACACCTGAAT
>JAUNHS010000040.1:6384-11214 GCA_030523805.1 Acinetobacter sp. | reverse complement strand
CTTGGGTTTGGCACATCAAATAGGGCATTATAATAAATCGCTGTGCTGCTTGATGATGTGCTGCTACTTGTAGAATCATTTTTAATAGATGTAGGTGCAGGTTCAACTTGACGCAAAGTCGCATAATGCTTGGTTTCACTATCGCCCAAAGTGGTGAAATAAACCGTTTGACCTTCTTTGACTTTAATCACATCAGCTTCAGAAATTTCTGCTTTAATGGTCATGGTATCTAATTGAGCCAATTTAACTACAGTCGGTGCAGATTGGTTGGCATTCACGGTTTGACCTTCTTCGGTAACAATGGCAACCACCGTACCACTCATCGGTGCAACAATGCGTGTATAACCGACATTTTCTTGTGCTGTAGAAATGCTTAAATGGGCTTGTTCAATTTGAGCATCTAATGCGGCAATTTCTGCTTGTGCCGTTTTATAGCTGGCAAGTGCCGATTCCAATTCCATTTTAGATGTTGCATCTTGTGCATACATCGCTTTTTGACGTTGATATTCCGCAGCCACTTTTTCTAAACTGACTTTTTTAATGGCAAGTTGAGCTTGTAAATTTTTCAAATTCGCTTGCGATGTTTTCAGTGCATTTTCTTGCTGTGCTGAGTCAATATGAGCAATCAATTGACCTTGTGCCACACGATCGCCCAATTTCACATAAAGTTTCTTAATTTGACCAGATGCTTGAGCCCCCACACTGACCAATTTTGATGCTTCTAATGTACCTGTTGCCAGTACAGTATTTTCTAAATCTTGTTGTACCACATCAGATGTAATGTACTGTACAGTTTGTTCTTGTGGTTTAAAAAAATAGTACCATGTACCACCTGCAATGACAGCAAGCAACACCACTAGGGAGATAATTTTGAAAGACTTTTTACGATTCATAAAGATCACTTCTAAGCAATAAATTAAAATGCGACTATTATAGACTGAAAATGCGTATAAATGATGAGGAATTATACGCATATTGTAAATTTTATCGTTGCAAGATAAATATTTTACATTGATGGAGCAGGGGAAAATAAAGTTAATAATTCATTAAAAGCATTGATGTAGGCATCGGCATGGGCTTGTTGCAATTCATCATCTTGAGCATAACCATAAGTTACACCAATGCTGGCAATACCGTGTCGTTTTGCACCTAAAATATCGTGTTCACGGTCGCCAATCATCACGCAATCATCGGCAGATAATTGTTCTTGTTGTAAAATATAAGCAATTAAGTCGCCTTTATTGGTGCGTTCACCTGTGAGTTCGCTGCCGTACATGGCTGTGAAATAGGGTGCAAATTCAAAATGTTGCATAATGCGTGTGGCATAAACTGTTGGCTTTGCTGTGGCTAAAAATAAGCGATAACTACGCTGTTGCAAGCTGGCAAGGGTTTGTTTGACATGGGGATAAGGCGTATTTTCAAATAAGCCAACATCAGCAAATCGCTCACGATAAGCGGCGAGAGCTTGTTCTGCCAAATGATCATCTTGTGTATTGAGTAGCTGTGCCAATGATGCTTTGAGTGGCGGGCCAATCACCCAATCAATATTCACATCATCGGCAATTGGGTGTTGTAATTTGGCAAGTGCATAACGCACACTTTGTGTAATGCCAATTTTAGGGTCGGTTAGTGTACCATCTAAATCAATCAGTAAACATTGCCGTGGCGTGAAAAAAGATTGCATAAACATTCCTGTTTGGTAGAAAATCACATTATAATGATTATCATCTTTGAGTAAAGCATTTTAGATCAAGAAGAGATTAAGATTATGCGTGCAACAGTACTTTGTTTTTCAGGTTTAGATCCATCAGGTGGGGCAGGTTTACAAGCTGATATTGAAGCGATTGGGCAAAGTGGTAGCCATGCAGCGATTGCGTGTACTGCTTTAACTATTCAAAATACGCAACAAGTGTATGGCTTTGAAGCGACACCGAAAGATTTATTATTGGCTCAAGCCAATGCCGTGGTGGGCGATTTGCCGATTCGCTGTGTAAAATCAGGTATGTTGGGAACAACAGACAATATTCAAGCTCTTGCTGAATTTTTAAGCGAACATCGTGATTATGCTTATGTGTTAGATCCTGTATTGGTTGCCAATAGTGGGGGTAGTTTGGGCGATCAAGCGACTTTGGTCAAAGCCTTTCAAGCCTTAATTCCTTTAGCAACATTGATTACACCCAATAGCATAGAGTTGCGTGCCTTGGCAGGCGTAGATGATTTAATGCAGGCGGTTGAAATTTTATTTCAACAAGGTGCAAAGGCGATTTTGGTGAAAGGTGGCCATGAAGATACAGGCGATTTTATTTATAATCAGTTGTATATTCATGGGCAATTACAGCATGAAAGTAAAATTCAGCGTTTAGATGGGCAATATCATGGCTCGGGTTGTTCATTGGCAAGTTATATTGCTGGGCGTATTGCTCAAGGCGATGATTTAGTCAATGCTGTACAGCGTGCAGAAACGTGGCTCACGCAAGTGTTGAGCTGTGCAGAAACGCCACAAGTTGGTGGGCAGAAATTGCCGAAACGGTTTTGATGTTTGTTGATGTTTTATGCAAAATCCCAATGATATGATTGGGATTTTTTTATTTACTTAAAATTTTTTATGTAAAAATATTGATATTGATCACGAGTATTTAAATGTAATGTTATACTATAAAAAATAATGATAAAAAACAATAACTTATTTAAATAAACTGCTTTACAAATAAAAATTAATCAGCTATGATTTTATGGTAAAACCTAGTAAATGGAGAATATTATGAGCAAATGTACAACTCACGAACATCACGAACACGTCCATGGCGAAAATTGTGGTCATACAGCAATTAAGCATGGCGATCATATTGATTATTTACATGATGGTCATTTACATCATGCACACAATGGTCATTATGATGAACATCGTTTAGATGTGAATGAAACGAACCCTGACGGTTGCCACCCAGTAGATGCGTGTGGTACACATGTACATGGTGAAGGTTGTGGCCATGAAGCTGTGCCACATGGCGATCATATTGATTATATTGTAAATGGTCGTTTGCACCATCAACATGGCGATCATTGCGATGACCATGGTCCTGTAGAATTGGTAAAATGATTTTTACGCCATGATACTCAAAAAGCCTAAACAATGTTTAGGCTTTTTTATTGCTTTGCAAACAAATGCTGAAAAAAAGGCAAAATTCAAGTATCATATAGCACAATTTAAATTTGAAAGACGTGCAGTAAAATACATACAACTGCTGGAGCAATGATGAGTAATATGATGCAACAAGAAATCCAACGCCGCCGCACTTTTGCGATTATTTCCCACCCTGACGCAGGGAAAACCACCATGACTGAAAAGCTACTACTTTGGGGGAAAGCCATTCAAGTCGCAGGTATGGTAAAAAGCCGAAAATCCGACCGTGCAGCAACATCAGACTGGATGGAAATGGAAAAAGAACGTGGTATTTCCATTACCACATCGGTGATGCAATTTCCATATAAAGACCATATTATCAACCTATTGGACACCCCAGGGCATGAAGATTTCTCGGAAGATACCTACCGTACATTAACCGCTGTAGATAGTGCCTTGATGGTGATTGACGGAGCGAAAGGCGTAGAAGAACGTACCATTAAATTGATGGACGTATGCCGTATGCGAGATACACCGATTGTTTCATTTGTCAATAAAATGGACCGTGAAATTCGTGAACCGTTGGAATTGCTTGATGAAATTGAAAACGTACTCAATATTCGCTGTGTGCCAATCACTTGGCCATTAGGCATGGGGCGTGAATTTGCAGGCGTGTATCACATTGCTCAAAATAAAACCTATTTGTATAAAGCAGGTTTTGGCTCAACCATTACCGAAATTGAAGTGCGTGATGGCTATGATTATCCTGACATTCGTGAAAAAATTGGCGAATTAGCCTTTAAATCGTTTGAAGAAAGCCTAGAATTGGTGCAAATGGCAAGCGATGATTTTGATCAAGAATTATTCTTGCAAGGCAAACAAACGCCTGTATTATTTGGTACAGCATTGGGCAATTTTGCCGTCGATCATGTGCTAGATGCCTTTATTAACTGGTCGCCATCGCCTAAAGCTCACCCTGCACAAGAGCGTACCGTAGAAGCCAATGAACAAGGGTTTAGTGGATTTGTGTTTAAAATTCAAGCCAATATGGATCCAAAACATCGAGACCGTATTGCTTTTATGCGAATTTGCTCTGGAAAATACGAAAAAGGCTTAAAAATGAACCATGTACGCATTGGTAAAGAAGTGCGAATTTCAGACGCATTAACCTTCCTTGCGGGTGAGCGTGAGCATTTGGAAGAAGCCTACGCAGGCGATATTATCGGTTTGCATAATCATGGCACGATTCAAATTGGCGATACGTTTACTAGTGGCGAAACCTTGCATTTTACAGGCATTCCACACTTTGCTCCTGAATTGTTCCGCCGTGTACGTTTGAAAGATCCGTTAAAATCTAAACAGTTGCAAAAGGGGTTAAAAGAGCTGTCGGAAGAAGGGGCTACGCAAGTCTTTATGCCACAAAATAGCAATGATTTGATTGTGGGTGCAGTCGGTGTGTTGCAGTTTGATGTGGTGGCATATCGCTTAAAAGAAGAATATAAAGTGGATTGTATTTACGAGCCTGTGAGTATTCATACCGTGCGTTGGGTGCATTGTGATGATGAGAAAAAACTCAATGAATTTAAGAAGAAAGCACATGATCAGTTGTCTATTGATGGTGGTGGTCATTTGACTTATCTTGCTCCGAGCCGTGTCAATTTGCAGTTGATGCAAGAGCGTTATCCTGATATTCAATTCTTTGCGAC
>JAUNHS010000040.1:0-6284 GCA_030523805.1 Acinetobacter sp. | reverse complement strand
TGAAACTTTTTGACACACACACGCATTTTGATGTAGATGAATTTGACCACGATCGCCTGCTTTTAGCCCAACAAGCCAAAGCAAAAGGCGTGCAAAAACTGATTTTAATTGGTTTAATGCAATCACGTTTTAAAGATTTATTGCATACACATCAGCAAATGCAGCCGTGGGCAGGGCAGTATGATGTACCACAAAGCTACCTTGCACCAGGGCTACACCCGATTTATATTGAGCAACACGACAAATCACATCTTGATGATTTAGCTCAATTTTTACAGCAACATTCATCTATTGCGATTGGTGAAATTGGTTTAGACCGTTTTTTACCACAGCACAAAACAGCAGAAATGCAACATAAACAACAGCAATTTTTTCAAGCTCAATTGGTATTGGCTCAACAGTTTGATTTGCCTGTTTTATTACATATTCGCAAAGCACATGGTGAAGTTTTAAGCATTTTAAAACAACAAAAATTCCGTAATGGTGGCATTGCTCATGCTTTTAGTGGTGGCATTGAAGAAGCCAAAGCCTTTATTCAGCTTGGATTTAAGCTCGGCATTACAGGGCAAATCACCAATCCGAATGCTAAAAAATTACGGCAAGTGGTGCAAACGGTTGGTGCAGAGCATTTAGTCATTGAAACCGATTGCCCTGATATGACACCTTTGTGCTGCCAGTTAGAAAGTGATATGGCACAAGGCAAACGTACACGCAATACGCCTGCGAATTTGCCTTGTGTATTGCGTGCGTTAAGTGAGTTTTTGCACATAGAGCAGTCGCAATTGGCTGAAATGGTGTGGCACAATAGTTTGCAAGCATTGCATTTGAGCAATGAAAAGCATATTTGAAGACAGAAAGCGATGAATTACAGTGAATAATTGCTGTAATATCACTATTCATTTTCCCTTGAATTATTTATACTATGCGTTTGCTTGTAAATACCGTAAAATATCGGTATTGCGTTAGGTATATTGGTAGAGAAGGCTATGGCAACAAACAAAAAATCGGTGAATATCAACAACATTCGTAACTTTTCCATTATTGCTCATATTGACCATGGCAAATCTACGCTTGCCGATCGTTTTATTCAAACTTGTGGCGGCTTGCAAGACCGTGAAATGCAAGAGCAAGTGCTTGACTCAATGGAACTTGAGCGTGAGCGTGGTATTACTATTAAAGCAGCATCGGTAACTTTATATTATACGCACCCCAATGGTCAGGAATATCAGTTAAATTTCATTGATACACCAGGACACGTGGATTTTTCTTATGAAGTGTCTCGTTCATTAGCGGCTTGTGAAGGGGCATTGTTGGTGGTGGATGCGGCACAAGGTGTGGAAGCACAATCAGTTGCCAACTGCTACACAGCGATTGAGCAAAACTTGGAAGTATTGCCTGTATTAAATAAAATTGATTTGCCACAAGCCGAACCTGAGCGTGTGATTCACGAAATTGAAGAAATTATTGGCATTGAAGCAGAACACGCACCAACGTGTTCAGCAAAAACTGGCTTGGGTGTAGAAAAAGTATTAGAAACTTTGGTGGATATTATTCCTGCACCTGTGGGCGATCGTGATGCACCGTTACAAGCCTTAATTATTGACTCGTGGTTTGATAATTATTTGGGCGTAGTGTCGTTGGTGCGTATCAAAGATGGTCGTATCCGTAAAGGCGATAAAATGCTGGTAAAATCTACAGGGCAAACGCACCCTGTAACATCGGTTGGGGTATTTAATCCGAAACATACCGAAACGGATATGCTTGAAGCAGGCGAAGTAGGTTTTGTGATTGCGGGCATTAAAGATATTTTTGGTGCTCCTGTGGGCGATACCATTACCTTGGCAAATACGCCTGAAGTGCCTGCTTTGGAAGGATTTAAAAAGGTTAAACCACAGGTTTATGCAGGATTATTCCCGATTGATTCAAGCGATTTTGAGCCATTCCGTGAAGCCTTGCATAAGTTGCAAATCAATGATTCTGCATTATTTTTTGAACCTGAAAGTTCAGATGCTTTAGGTTTTGGTTTCCGTTGTGGTTTCTTGGGAATGTTGCACATGGAAATTGTGCAAGAGCGTTTAGAACGTGAATACGATTTAGATTTAATCACATCTGCACCGACCGTAGTGTATGAAGCTGTAACCAAAAAAGGCGAAACGATTTATATTGACAGTCCATCAAAAATGCCTGAAGGTGGTACGGTGGAAGATTTGCGTGAGCCGATTGCAGAATGTCATATTCTCGTGCCACAAGAATATTTGGGCAATGTGATGACGTTATGTATTGAACGCCGTGGTGTGCAAAAAGATATGAAATTCTTGGGTAATCAAGTGTCATTAACCTTTGAAATTCCGATGGCAGAAGTGGTGATGGATTTCTTTGATCGCTTAAAATCATGCTCTCGTGGTTTTGCATCATTGGATTATAATTTTGTTCGCTTTGAAAGTTCAAATTTGGTTAAAGTTGATGTGTTAATCAATGGCGAAAAAGTAGATGCTTTGGCGATGATTTGCCATCGTAATGATTCACGCCATCGTGGTATTGCCCTAGTAGAAAAAATGAAAGATTTAATTCCACGTCAGATGTTTGATGTGGCAATTCAAGCGGCGATTGGTGCACAAATTATTGCACGTTCTACTGTAAAAGCGATGCGTAAAAACGTATTGGCAAAATGTTATGGTGGCGATGTGAGCCGTAAGAAGAAATTGCTTGCCAAGCAAAAAGAAGGTAAAAAACGTATGAAACAAGTGGGCAGTGTAGAAATTCCACAAGAAGCGTTTTTAGCTGTATTGCAAGTTGATAAAAAATAAAAGATTTGATATGAAAAGTTACACATTGCTTCATTGTTCTATGATAGATTTATTTTGTCCTGAATGATGGACAATGTGTTTAATTTTTTATGCTGATAGGTAGGCAAAAGTAGTGGATTTTGACTTCAATTTAATTTTAGTTCCTGCAACGTTAATTTTCTTTGGGTTGTGGTTGCTGGATAAATTAGTTCTCAAACAACGAGCTCAATTAGGAAAGGGCAATGAAACCTTTTTAATTCGTTGGGCGTATGATTTTTGGCCAGTACTTGCCGTTGTTTTATTTTTGCGTTCATTTTTATATGAACCGTTTAATATTCCATCGGAATCAATGAACCCAGGTTTACAAGTGGGCGATTTTGTTTTGGTGAATAAATTTGACTATGGCGTACGTTTGCCGTTGGTACATACAAAAATTTTAGATACAGGCTCGCCTGCCCGTGGTGATGTTGCAGTATTCCGTTTTCCTGCAGATCCGAGTGTGAATTTTATTAAGCGTGTGATTGCATTACCTGGCGACCATGTGCGTATTGAAAATGGTCAGATTAGTGTCAATGGTCAAGTTTTTGCACAAACTGAAACCACTGCACAAAAGATTACATTTAAAATTTCTAATACTGAAAATGTAGATTTAGATGCTAAACGCTTCCAAGAGCGTATTGGCGATAAGCAATACGAAATTCAACAAGTATTGCCACAGCAAGCAGGCGTAGTACAGCAAATGCTGGTAGAAGGGCGTAATGCAGAAATCAATGAATTGGCACAACAACAGCGTTCATTGGTGAGTGGCTTCCCAACGTTAGCTGAAAATGGTGAATTTACTGTACCTGCAGGTCATTATTTTGTGATGGGCGATAACCGAGATCAAAGTGATGATGGTCGTTTCTGGGGCTTCGTGCCTGAAGAAAATCTTGCTGGGCGAGCATTCTATATTTGGATGCACAAAGCTCCTGGATTTAACTTACCAAGTTTTAGCCGCAACGGCAGTATCTAAAACTTAATATATGTGCTTGTATCCAATGGCTTGTAAAGGTTGTTGGATACAAGCATTTTTTGCTATTCATTGAGAGTGTCAGCTTGACTAAACACAAAACAAAACTGCGTGATTCACGCTTAATGAGCCGTTTAGGCTATCAATTTAAAAATGTACAGCTTTTGGAGCAAGCATTAACGCATCGCTCTGTGAGCAGTCATAATTATGAGCGTTTAGAATTTTTAGGGGATTCGCTGTTAAGCGTTATTATTGCACAATATTTATATCAGCACTATCCACAAGAAAATGAAGGTCGCTTGACCCGAATGCGTGCTACGTTGGTACGCCAAGAAACGCTAGGGAAAGTCGCCAAAGATTTACAATTAAGTCAAAGCCTTATTCTCAGTGTTGGCGAGTTAAAATCAGGTGGGCATAATCGGGAATCTATTTTAGCCGATGTGGTGGAAGCCATTATTGCAGCAATTTATTTAGATGGATGTGATTTGGTGGCGTTGAGCCACATTGTATTGCAATGGTATGCACCTTATACGCAAGATTTAGCCGAGCCAGAGCAATTAAAAGACCCAAAAAGCCGTTTACAAGAATTTTTACAAGCACGCCGTTTGCCTTTACCCATTTATGAAGTGTTAGATATTCAAGGCGATGCACCAAATCAAATTTTTACGGTACAATGCACCGTAACCGATTTACCTATTTATTCAGCCAAAGGGGCAAGCCGACGTTTTGCTGAGCAAAGTGTGGCTGCCGAAATTTTAAAGCAATTGGAGATGTAAAATGACAGAGACAACAAATACAACGCTTGATGTACAACAAGATGACTTAATCAATCAATTTTTTAATTCATCATCAACCTCCATTCCAAGTGATTTCCGCAGTGGTTTTGTGGCGATTGTCGGTCGTCCCAATGTTGGGAAATCTACCTTGATGAACCATTTATTGGGTCAAAAATTATCCATTACGTCTCGTAAACCACAAACCACACGCCATAAAATTGTTGGCATTGATAGCCGAGAAAAAATGCAAGCAGTGTATGTGGATACCCCAGGTATGCACAAAAAAGAAGTGCGTGCCATTAATAAAATGATGAATAAAGCTGCAAATTCGGCATTGCGTGATGTGAATTTGGTGCTATTTGTGATTGATGGGCAAAAATGGACACAAAATGATGAATTGGTACTAGAAAAACTGAAAAATGCTGAAATGCCTGTGATTTTAGTCATCAATAAAGTGGATACGTTGGACGATAAAAAAGCCTTATTGCCGCTCATTCAAGAGCGAATTCAATTGATGAATTTTGCGGAAATTGTGCCTGTATCGGCATTACGCAATCAAAATTTAGACCACTTGCGAGATACCATTGAGCAATATTTACCTTTTGCTCCACCACTATATTCTACCGATCAAATTACCGATCGTTCAGAACGCTTTTTGGCGAGTGAAATTATCCGTGAAAAAATTATGCGTCAATTAGGCGAAGAATTGCCTTATGATTTAACGGTGCAAATTGAAACCTTTAAAACCGAAGAGCCTGAATTAAACGAAAAAACAGGTAAATTAAAACCTGCGTGTACCTATATTGATGCGACTATTTTTGTAGAACGTGTTGGGCAAAAGGCGATTGTAATTGGCGATAAAGGCAAGAAACTCAAACAAATTGGTATGGACGCACGTGTAGATATGGAAAAAATGTTTGAGCAAAAAATCATGTTGTCGCTGTGGGTGAAAGTAAAAGGCGGTTGGTCTGATGACGAACGTGCCTTAAAAAGTTTGGGCTATAGTGATATTTAAAATATAATTGATTTGGAAATCATGATGAATTTAGTGAAAATAGCCCTTGCAATGTCGCTATTGTTGGCATTGCAAGGTTGTGTGCATAGAATCGTTACCGTGCCTGTAAAAATTGCCTATAAAACCACCAAAGGCGTGGTAAAAGGGACGGTAGCAGTGGCTGATGCGTTGTATGAAACCGATGAAGAAGCCGAAGAAAAACAAGCGAAAAAAGAGAAAAAACAAGCTGAAAAGCGTGCCAAGCAAAAGCAACAAGATGATTGATGGGTGCTGATGAAAAGATGAGTAAGTATCATTTTTTCATTAGCATTTCATCCGTGAGAGAAGCCCATGCGAAATGAAGAATTAAACGCCTACTTAATTCATCATCGTAAATATAGAGAAAAAAGCTATATTATTCATTTATTTAGCTTGGAGCATGGGCGAGTAGATGGCATTTTACGCCAAGCCCCACCACCACAATATCAACCGATACAAGTTTTAGCTACAGGCAAAAATGAGCTGAAAAATTTGAGCCATTTGGAAATTCAATCGCAACCCATTTTTTTGACAGGTGATGCGTTTTTTATTGGCTTTTATTTAAATGAATTATTGCTCAAACTTTGCCCAGCTGAGCAAGAAATGCCGCATACTTTTTATGCCTATCAGCGTAGCATTCAAGCATTAACGCAACTCAAACATTCCACGCAAGCCGATGC
>JAUNHS010000039.1 GCA_030523805.1 Acinetobacter sp. | reverse complement strand
AATAGCATCATGCCGAACCATTTTTTCATTGTGTTACCTTTAATCATTGAAATAACTACTTTTATAGCATAAATGATGAAAGATTGGAATGTTTTTGTACAAGCACAATGCTCGCTCTATGCAAATATCACAACTAACCAGCAAGCAAGCCATATATTCATCAATAACAGATGAAAGTTTTTACATTTCAGTTTAATATAGTGCAATTTATATCGCCCACACGAGCCAATACCATGACCACCAATAACACCATTGCACAACTTTTTAACCGTCCGATTGAGCAAAAAATTTGGGTTGCTCCAATGGCAGGCGTTACCGACAATCCGTATCGTAAATTATGCAAATATTTTGGGGCAGGTCATGCGGTAAGCGAAATGATGACTGCTGATAAAACTTTACGCATGAGCAAAAAAAGCCTGTATCGTGCCAATTTTGATGGAGAAATTGCACCGATTTCAGCACAAATTGCAGGTTCTGATCCCTTAGAATTAGCTGAAGCGGCACGTTATCAAGTGGCGAATGGTGCTCAAATTGTTGATATTAATATGGGCTGCCCTGCCAAAAAAGTGTGTAATAAATTGGCAGGGTCGGCATTGTTGCAAGATGAAGATTTGGTGGCTCGTATTTTAGATGCCGTGGTGGCAGCGGTTGATGTGCCTGTTACGCTGAAAACTCGTTTAGGCTTTAAAAATGGCGAAGAAAATATTTTACGCATCGCCCAACGTGCCGAACAAGCAGGCATTGCCGCATTGGCTTTGCACGGTCGCACACGAGAAGATATGTATTTAAATCATGCTCGCTATGAATTGATTAAACAAGTGAAGCAAGAAATTTCTATTCCACTGATTGCCAATGGCGATATTGATAGCCCTGAAAAAGCGAAATATGTGCTTGATTTTACAGGAGCAGATGCGATTATGGTGGGGCGTGCGGCACAAGGTCGTCCATGGATTTTTCGTGAAATTGCCCATTATTTACGCACAGGCGAGCAATTGGCATCGCCCACGATTGTGGAAATTAAAACGGTTTTGTTGGAGCATTTAGCTGAATTGTATCGTTTTTATGGCGAATATTCAGGCTGTCGTATTGCACGCAAGCACATCGCATGGTACACCACAGGTTTACGCAATAGTAATGAATTTCGTCAGCAGATGTATCAAGTGGATTCAACTGCTGAGCAAGCTAACGTGGTGGAGCGTTATTTTGATGGATTGCTTGCCATGGGCGAACGTTTGCATGATGTTAATGACTAATCATCAATCATAAAATAAAGGGCAGATGAAATTCATCTGCCCTTTTTATATCCACTAGTCATTAGAAACGCCAATTATAAAACAAGTCTATCGCTCGTTCTAAATCTTGGCTGGCTTCTAAATACAAGCGTTGATTGATTTGATAACGCAAGGTTAATTTATTCACCGATGTAAATACACCCACACCGTAACGCAAATATAAGTCTGGCGTAATATAACCTGTTAAGCTCACTTGCGTATCATCGCCTGTGCCTTGTGCATCTAGTGCCAAACCACTCAAGCCAAATGCTTGCCCAATTTGATTGGTCAATGCACGAGTACCACCCAAGCCCATACTAATCCCAGCAGCGGCGACAGCGTTATTCACATCAGACTTAAAGCTATCGGTAGATGTGGTGCTGGCACTGCCTTCACTAATACGTCCTGTCAATAAAGCATTGAGTGCTTCTTGCTCCGACAAGCCTGCATCGCTATAAATTTTAATATTCGGTGCAAGTGCTGTCCCCAATACACGCACGCCTACTGTATTGCCTTGTACCGATTTATTGGCATCAATATCCAATGTTGGATTGACCAATGCCCCATTAAAACGTGCAATGGCACGGTTCAAATCCAGCGTTTGACCATACGCAGAAATCGCTACTTTTTTGGTACTACCAATCGCTCCCCTAGCACGCATAGCAATTTCCTTACCACGCTGTACCAAATCCAATTTACCACCCATCGGCACACGAGCATCAAAACCTTGGAAAATCACTTGCTCACCCAAAGTTACCCCAATATTGGCACGAATATCCCACGCTTTTGCCGATTTTAACGTCGCCAAACGGTCTTGGTTCGCACGCACAATACGCACATCAGGCGACACTTCAATCGCAGTGGCTTTGCTTTCAGGCATGGTAATCAAAGCTCGTGGAATTTGTACGCTACCATCTAAGGTTAAACGTTGCTGTTTTGGTAAAATTTCCAATGATAAATCAGGATTGACCGTTGCCGTAATTTGTGGCGGCTGACGTACCAATAATTGATCGCCTTTTAATTTCAAACGTAAATACGGCTGACCAATCCAAGCCGCCTGACCTGTTAAAGTCGCTACGCCTTTACCGCTATTAAACACGCCTTTTAAGTCGGCTTTATTTTGACGGATTGCACCATACAAGTTGATGTTACTCAAATCCACAGGCAAACTATTTAAGCTAAAAATACCATCTTTTAAACGAAAATCACCATAAAAATTCGGCTGTGTCAGCAAGCCATCAATCTTTCCTGCAATAGACAAACTGCCCGACATTTTACGCACATCTTGAATAAATGGACGCAATACTTGTAACTGCACATCATTAAACGCCACTTCACCAGAAATTGGCATACCTTTTTGCTCAGGTTGTACCAAAACTTTGGCATAACCTGTACCAATATCAGGCGTTTTTAAATCGGTACGCAACAGCAAACCTTGTGGTGTGGTTTGTGCCACCATACTCAATTCATCATAATTCAAGGTGGTTGATGGATCATTGACATCTTCTCCCAACAAGCCAATCGTACCTTTGCGTGTGAATAATTGAGCATCTAATTGTGGTTGCTTGCCTTTCGTCCACGATGCTTTGGCATAGCCATTGAGTTGCCCTGTAATTTCCATGCCATCAGGAATAATGGCATTTAAATCTTGCAAATAAATGTTTTTGGTCATCAATGACGCAGTGGCGTGTTCTGGACTTGCAGTAATATCTTGGTCAAAACAAATTTGATTTTGACGATTATTCCAGCAATGTGCAGCAATTTTCAACTGCTGTTTATTGATATGATAAACAATATCTGCAGGGCGATTTTGCAACAAACTCATGCGTGGTGTATTAAACGCCCCTTGTTGAATTTGTCCGAGCCATTGCCCACGTTTATTAAAACCACCTGCCAATTGAATATTAAAAGTAGATTGTGCCAATTTACTATCCACTTTTAACATATGCGTCATATATGTGCCTGTTAAACTGGCTTTGGCTTGCTCAATCACACGGTTAAATGCCGAAGCATTTTCAATAGATAGCACCAACTGGCTTGGCACAGTTTCAGAAATCGGTAATTCGCCTTGCAAACGGACACGCTGTACTTTAAACATATCGCCATAGGCAAATTGATCAATCGCCAAATTGCTATGAATTTGCAAACGGTTTTGACGGCTTAAGGTCAATTCACCAAATACTCGCCCAGCCAAATCACGATGAATTTCTTGCAATGCCGCTGCATTGACTTTCATATTCAAACCTTGCTGATTGCCTGACACTTGCACTTGGTTATTGGCATAAGATAATTGCAATTGATTGGCATTAAATTGTTGATATTTCAAACCTTTATCTAATTGGCTCAAATCCACCGACAATTGTCCCACACCACGCAAGGCTTTGCCGTTAATTGTACCTGCAATATTTAATTGCTCTACATCTACCTGCTTTTTATGTGCCGACCATTCGCCACGAGTTTGTACAATCCCTGAAATATCGCCTTGTACAGGAGCATAGAAAAATTGTGGTTTGAAATGCAATAAATTAGATTGCACATTCCAGCGTATGCCATCGGCTAAATCTAGCGTACCTTTGGCATTCATTTTCCCTGCGACACCATCATGATAAAATTGCTCAATATTGATATAGTCAGGCGTACCTGCAATCTTAAATTGCAAACGACCATTGACTTGATCAATCGCTTTCAAATCACCATCATACTGCACGGCGTAGCTTTTAAATCCACCACCTTGCTGGCTTGGGTGAAATAATAATGCGATGGTTGCATCGCCTGTTAAATGTACCCAATCTACTTTTAAATTGTCAGGCGTTAAACCTTTGGCTAATTTCCCTTTTAAATTCATACCTTTGGTTTGAATAATTTGTGTTTGATCATCTTTGGCATAACCACTCACATTCACTTGACCTGTCAAACGCTCTACAGGCACTTGCTTGGCAATAAGTTGTGGATTGAAATTTTGTAAATCTAACTGCGTTTGCCAATGTAAGGCTTGATTTTTTTGTGGCAATTTGACCAATGCCGTGCCACTCACTTTGGCATCATCTAAAGCATAATGAAACTGTGAAACATCTACTTGCTGTGGCGTAATGCGTAATGCACCAGCATAGCCACCTTGTGGCAAAATCCCTTGAGCATGAGCTAACATGGCAGCACGAAATTCTACTTGCTGATGATTTGGGTACAAATGAATTTTGGCATCGCCACTTGGGCTATGCACGCCATTAATATATGGCAATTCACGATTTAAATTTTTCCATGCCACGTCTAAGGTTTTCACTTGCTGACTTTGTTTTAAATCTGCTTGTTCATACGCCACTTGCCATTGTTCTTGATTGCTAAATTGCACGCTATTTTTTGTTTTTAGCCCATCATTGAATACACCTTGCGATGTAAATTGCCCAGACAATGCTGATGGTAAAAACTTCTGAATCTCTGCTGATAATAATTCATTGGACGGCTTTAAACTGGCAAAATCGCCTGCCGCTTGCCAATGAATATTTTTACTATCCGCCCAGTTTAACGTACCCTTTAATTCTACTTGCCCATCAATCACATCAGCTGTTAAACGGTGAATATCCAATCGTTCCGTAAAATTGGTGTGCATTTGCCCCACATATTGCCCTGCTGGAATATTTTTACCTGACAAATCACTGTTCAATTCTAAATCAAAACCTTGAATATTGCCTGCAAATGCAATCGTGCCATCTTTTGCCAATAATTGCTCATCGCTTAAAAATGGCAAATGGTAATCTTTCAGTTGCAACTCACCTTTCATCGGTACAAGGTTATCCATTGGGTGTACCACTGCCCAACCTGTCAATAAATCAGGCGTATAAGTCGCTACACCTGCATTGATACGGCTTAAATCACCATCGGCACTAACCGTCATTTGCTCAATATTGAGATTTTTCAATGCTGGCATTTGCACTTGTGCATTTAAATGCAAAGGATATTTTTTGCTAAAATCTATATCGCCTGTGGCATCGGAAATAAATACACCATACAAATTTAAATGTGCATTTTCAAATGACAAATGCGTACCATTCCACACCGCATCATTGAGTTGAATATCTTGAATTTTTGTAGTTGCCGTCAGCGTTTGAATGGTCAGCTGATCCACATTAAGTTGGTTAAAACGCAAAGTTACAGGGAGTTTTAATTCTGGATAGCTAAACGGTTTACCATCGGACGGTTTTAAATGAATAATTTGTAAATTTTTCACATCGCTTTTAAAAAAGTGAGCTTCTTTTGCCAAAATGGCACGCCAACCCAAATGCACCACAGCAGAATCGGCTTTAATTTGCGTCGGTGCTAAATCAACCAATAATTGATTTAAAGTAATCCCTTGCCACAAATTACCACCCACATATTGATAACTCACCTTTTGCTGATGGCTCAACACACGCTCAAAGAAAAAACGACTGCCACGATCGGTAGAAAGCATGGCAACCACCGATGCCAACGCCAAAATGATGATGAGCAATAAGGATACAATCAATGTTTTCCATGAAAAGCGTTTTTTTTGTGATGTTGCCATGTGTTACCTTTTTTCATTTATTTTCAAATGGTTTGCTTTACTCGCAAAGCAATGAATGCTTGCAATATTTCAATTTACAGCTGCGGGCCAATAAAGAAATGCAAACGGATTGGTTTATTTTCATCAGATAAACCTGTTGCCAAATCTACACGAATTGTCCCCACTGGCGAAAGCCAACGCACACCTAAACCAACGCTGTACGCCAAAGGATTGCTAAATTTGGCATCAAAACTATTACCAAAATCAGAGAACAAACCTACTCGCCAACCTTCTTTTACTTGATAATTGTATTCCAATGAACCAATTGCCAATGCCTGACCACCAATTTTTAAACCCAATTTGCTTGGCGATAAACTTTTATAATCAAAGCCACGAATGCTTTGGTCGCCACCAGTAAAGAAACGCAAATTGTACGGCACTCGAGCAAAATCATTGGTAAACATATAGCTGCCATCGGCACGTCCAACAAATTGATGATTTTTATTTTCACCAAAAGAATAAATAAAACTCATGCCTGCTGTTAAAATGGCTAAATCTACATCATTGAGTACCGCTTTAGAGCCTAATTCCACTTTATATTGATGACGGAAACCTTGCGTTGGATTGGTTGGCGAATCGGCATATAATTTTGATGCCTTATAACTCATCAATAATGATTGCTGCGTGCCTGAACCTTGTACAATAAAAAACTCTTGTGGAATATCTTGCGGATCAACATCGCCATTCACCGTTAAGCGGTCTAAACGATAACGCAAGCCGACATCGTGCTGCCAAGCATCAAAACGATTGCTTCGCATCACATATTCTGCACCAGCCACCGCAGACTCACTCACCAAACTCATGCCCTGACCCACGCTAAAATCACTCTCACGTTCATAACCGCCGAGCAAGCTGATATAACGGTTAATTGGGTGTGGGTGTGGAATGCTGTAACGTCCATCAAGTGCTTGACGAATGCGAGATAATTCTAAGTTGCCCTGAAAACCATGCCCAAAACGATTGACAATCGTACGACGATATTGACTACGCAAACGCACGCCTGTATCTGTACCATAACCAATACCTGTTTCTAAATTGTTTAATTTATCGGCACTTAACGTTACAACAACAGGGATTTCCTTACTTTTTCGTGCTTGCTCTTGCAAAGCGTCCAATTCTTTTTGCTCTTGTTGATATTCGGCATTATTATCCACAAATTCATCGCTAATTGGACTCACTTCTTGTGCAAATTGGCTTTCATCGACCTGTGTACCATTGCTTTCTACAGGTGCAGTTTGTTGTATCGCTGCTTTATTTTTTTCAATCACTGCCAAGACATCGGCAGGTAAATCCAATTCTTTTTCAATCGGATCTGGCGTAATGGCGTTAATGCTTAATGAACTAAAATAACGTGAATTGCTTAAATGATTACCCAGCATATTCACACGCCATGTGGTGTAGTCGTCGCCTTTTTGCCATGGAATCATCGCACGCAATACGCTTTCATTCAAAATCAAGGGTTGCGATTCATCACTCATTTTAAACGTCACATCGCCCAAGCGATAACGCTCGCCTGTATCATATTTCAAATTAATTTCAGCTGTATTTTGTGGCAATTCCACTTTCACATCACGCATTTTCCAATGACCATCAAAAAATCCGTTGCTACTTGCGGCTTCCAAAATACGCTCTTTGGTTTTCTCATACAATCCTTGATTGAGTACTTTACCTTCTTCCAAATCAGGAATAACGTTCACAATTTGGAA
Organism: Acinetobacter sp.; assembly: GCA_030523805.1. Classification (GTDB taxonomy): domain Bacteria; phylum Pseudomonadota; class Gammaproteobacteria; order Pseudomonadales; family Moraxellaceae; genus Acinetobacter. The sequence continues at coordinate 7,142 of JAUNHS010000039.1, read as the reverse complement.
TTGTGGCAAATATTCACCATCGCCACTAAATTCAATATTTTGACTTTTTACAATCACAGGCTCAGCTTGCGAAACGACCACATTAATGCTGTCATTGCCCACCGATTGAAACGCAAAAACGACATCATAATAGCCCACAGCTTGAGCCGCTTGGTTGGCTAATGTTCGCATTTGTGGCAAAAGCGATTGAAAATCTTCCGCCAAAGATTCCGCTGTAATGGTAGATAATTTGGCTTTTAAATTTTCAATCAAACTAACATCTTGCGTACCACCGACCACAACATTAATGTACTTGATTTTACTCACTTTACTGCTGTTATTACGTCGCTCTTTCCAGCGTGAAAGCCATGTACTTTTGCTACTATTATTTGCCGTTTGCGATGATTGCTCACTGTCGCTTGGTTGTTGCTCTGCTTGCTGCACTTGCTCTACAACAATTTGGCTATCTTTTTGAATTTCTTCAATTAATGCACTCACATTCACAGGCGAACTCAAATTGGCAACATCAATTTTTTCTATATCCGTCGTCGCATTACTAGACGTGTTACTCGCTTGCGTGATATTCATGCTCGCATTGCTGGCAACAGTGGTCGTATTATGCAACGTCGCCTGACTAGAAATATCTACCGTATTTGCCTGCGTGCCATTCGCCATTTGCACTCGTGTTTGTTGATCAATTAAAATTTGATTATTATCTACACGCTCGCCCGTTTGCTCCCATACTTCTGCATCTTTTTTGGCTTGCTCGGCAATTTGGTAAATTTCATTCAACATTGCCGTATCCGCAGGGGAAAAATTGTAACTTTCCAAATCATCAAAACTTAAATTTTGCTGAATGGGTTGCTGTTTAAGAATAATTTGGACTTGCTGATTTAAACTCAAATGTGCCAAAGGATTAGAGACATTGCTTTGTGAATGATTAGTCGTTGAGCTATTTGTGGTTTGATTGCTCGTCGTCTGATTATTGGTCGTCTGATTGCTTAGCGATGGGCTAATATTCGCAGACTGCGTTACATTGCTTGCATTGAGCGTTGTGTTTTCTGTTGTGCTTGCTGTCGCATTCCCTGTTATAATCGCAGTAACTTGCGTATCAGACGATTGCTGTGCCGCTAACGACGTTGCACGATGCTGCAAACTTTGCTCAGTTTGGGCAAAAGATAGCGTGGCAACACCACTCAGCAGTAGCGTAGGTGCGAAAATCTGACGGATTAATTGTACTAATACTTTTTGCTTAAATTGCACATTCATGTTTACAACTCTCTCATAGCCCATACGGTTTACCCTTTAGCGTCCAATCATACAGCAGGGCATCTTGACTTTTTCAATAATTCATCTATTGTGTGCAAAGGATTATAAACCATTTTGACCGATAAATCCCATACTTAACCACTTAGGTATAACATTTATGCACAAAAAAACACAAGCACATTTTGCCTATTCACGACGTTTTGCTCCCATGTTTCTCACCCAATTTTTTGGAGCGTTTAATGATAATGTTTTTAAGCAACTCTTATTATTGCTCATGAGTTATGGTTGGCTACAAAATATTAGTAATGTCAGTCTATTTACCAATCTTGCGGCTTTATTATTTATTTTACCTTATTTTATTTTCTCTGCGACGGCGGGGCAAATTGCCGACCGTTATGAACGTGCTGCTCTCATTCGCAAATTAAAATTACTAGAAATCATCATCATGCTACTTGCCACAGTGGGTTTATTTTTAGGCAATGTGTGGTTATTGCTTCTATCATTATTTTTAATGGGAACACAATCTACCTTTTTTGGCCCAATCAAATACGCCATTTTGCCCGATATTTTGCATGAGCAAGAACTGATTTCAGGCAATGCCATTTTCCAAGCAGGCACATCATTGGCCATTTTATTTGGTATGTTGCTCGGTGGCGTGCTGATTTTTTATGCACAAGGGCAAATGTGGGTCATGAGTGCTGCCATTCTTGCTTTGGCAATCTTAGGCTATATGGCAAGTGTAGCCATCTTGCCACAACGCATTGCCGCACCACAGCTTAAAATTAACTGGAATTTCTTACAAACTAGCTGGCAAACGTTGGCGTATATCCGTCAGTTACCTTTAATTTTTCTTATTTTATTAGGCAATTCATGGTATTGGTTTTATGGTGCAACGCTTTTAACGCAAATCCCTGAAATGACCAAAATCCATCTTTTGGGTAATGAAACCATCGTCAGTTTATTGCTGACTTGCTTTTCCATTGGCGTAGGCATTGGCTCTTTTCTATGCCAACGCATAGGAAAAAATCTCGCTCCACGACAATTACTTAAACTCATTTTTACAGGTGCGATCGGTTTAACGCTATTTGCATTGTATTTGGCTTATGCACTCTATGTTGCACCAGTACGAACGCAATTATTAACTATCAGTGAATTTTTATCACAACCGATTTATTTACATAGCTTATTGGCAACCACGCTGTTAGGCATTGTCGGTGGTTTTTACATCGTGCCACTTTACACCATGATGCAATATTTCTCACCTGCGACGCACCGTGCCAGAATTGTCGCTGGAAACAATATTTTAAATGCGATTTTTATGGTGTCATCAGCCATTATTTCCATTCTGATTTTAAGTGTGATGAAGCTATCTATCATACAATTATTAATCATACTCGCTGTATTTAATAGTGGATTTACATGGCTTTTATTGCGACAATTACGCAAAAATAAACAATTAAAACATCAAAATCCAGCATAAAAAAATCCCCTTTAAATCATTAAAGGGGATGACTTTTATCTACACTCATCACAATCATTGTTGAGACATACGACGTGATTGCATATACACTTTGACATCTTGAATTAGGTTCATTTGCCAACTATACAATACCGTTGCCGATGCAAATAGTGCAGAAAGCATTGCAAAAAATGCATCTTGCAACGACACAGCAATAAGCCCCATGAAAATACAACTCAATGCCAACACAATCGCTATCACATAATGTAACACTGACACACTCCCCTATACAATATCGTTAAATTCAAAATGAAAATGTGTCATTATAATAATGATAAAAATTATCAAAATCAATAGCAAAAATCAAATTATTTGACTAAAGATAAAATAACTTCCACCAAATTCATGGTATTTTCCGATTTTAATTGTTGATGTAATTGGAAATGTGTCGCTTGCTGTTGCTCGCCAGCAGGGCTGAATAATAAGCGTTGTAATTCTGCTGCCACATGATGTGGCGTGGCTTGCTTTTGAATCAATTCCTGCACATAGCCACGCCCAGCAATAATATTCGGCAAAGCATAATGTGGAATTTTTATCATTCTTTTTACAATCCAATACGTCAATGGGTGCAGCTGATACACCACCACCATCGGACGGTGCAATAACATCGCTTCCAAAGTTGCCGTACCTGATGCCAACGCAACGGCTTGACTGGCTTCCATCACCAAACGTCCAACATTCGCTTCTTGTGATGTATTTTCAATTACTTGCACCGCCTGTTGCAACTGCTGAGATTGTGTCGCTAATAATTGCTGAATTTGCTCAGCACGCTTCGCATTAATGGCAGGAATTAAAAATTTTAACTGTGGCGATGTCTGCAATAATTGCTCTGCACTTGCCAATAAAATCGGTAATAAACGCTGAACTTCTCCACCACGACTGCCAGGTAATAATGCTACATAAGACTGTTGCTCGTCCAAAGCCAATTGCTTACACGCAACATTACGCTGATCTTGCAAAGGTAACTGCTGTGCCAAAGGATGCCCAACAAAATAAGCAGGTACTTGATATTGATGATAAAAATCTACTTCAAAGGGAAATAAACAAAGCACCAAATCTATATTGCGTTTAATATTAAACACACGCTTTTGTCGCCATGCCCAAACCGATGGACTAACATATTGCACGGTTTTAATTGGCAAAGCATAGGCTTTGATTTTTTGCGATAAACGTAAATTAAAATCTGGTGCATCTATACCAATAAAAATATCTACAGGGCGTTCAGTCCAACGTTGCACCAAACCATCACGCACCGCAAATAAACTACGGATTTCTTTTAATACTTCCACAATGCCCATCACCGACAGTGTTTCCATTGGGTACAAACTATGAAAGCCTGCAGCAATCATTTGTGGGCCGCCAATGCCTTCAAATTCTACGGCAATTCCTTGTGCTTGAAAGGCTTGCATCAACTTTACGCCCAAAGTATCGCCCGAAACTTCCCCAACGACCATGCCAATGCGTAAAGGTTGATGTGCCGATTGCTGTTGCTGTTTTTGTGTCATTTTTCTTTTAAAATCCTATAGTTATTACCCTAATATTATGATGGCAAATGCTGTTCGCTCTCATCATGTGATTGTAGCAATTGTTCAAAAATGCTTGGCTCACCATTTTTTTGAGCAATTTTTTGTACCCATTGCTGATGTGCCAATAATTCATCATCACTTGGATAAATCGTTGCCAAATTTGCTTCAATTTTGCGATACGACTGTTGTTGCTCTACACTGACACTTTGGAAATCTTGCTCTGGAATATCTAGCAAAACCTGACCACCTGTCATGGCTAAGTAGACATCTGCCAAAATTTCCGCATCCAGCAATGCACCGTGGAAAGTACGATCACGCTCGGGAATATCGTAACGCTTTACCAAAGCATCCAAGCTATTTCTCGCACCGCCATGCTTTTGACGTGCCAAAACCAAAGTATCTACCACGCTACACACATCGGATAATTTACCTAAACCGACTTGCTCAAACTCCATATCCAAAAAGTTCATATCAAAGCTGGCATTATGAGCGACTAATTCTGCACCTTTAAAATAATCATAAAGCACAGGGGCAATTTGCTCAAACGTCGGCTTGTCTTTTAAAAAGTCATCACTCAAACCATGCACACGTTCTGACTCACCCACTTCACGCTCTGGATTGATATAAATATGAATAGAACTTCCTGTTCGCTTACGATTAATCACTTCAATCGCACCGACTTCAATGATACGGTCGCCATTGCTATAGTAAAAACCTGTAGTTTCCGTATCCATAATTAATTGTCGCTCACCAGTCAATTGCAAAGTCGCAGGCGTAATCACGATACATTCAGCCACTTGCTCAGCGGTTAATCCCGTTTTTTTCTTGGTTCTTTTTTTCTTAGCAGGTGGATTTTCAACTGTTTCATTGGCTGGCTCAACATGAACCACTGGCGTATCTTGCTGTGTTTGCTGATGTGATGTGTCTATTCTTACCGTTCCTTCTGCTTCTTCTGACTGTGCAACAGCTTCGTCATCGGTCAAATCATCATCATACATATCGTCTAAACCCAAAGGGTCATTAACTAACCAATCTTCCGTTTGTTCCTGATTATTCGCTGCTTGCGTGCTGTTTTGACTATGATGTAACATACCGACCATCTGTGCTTGCCCATCATTCATCAAAAATACTTTAGCAACATTTTGAGCATCGGCAGTAACTAAATCTGCACCATGATTGGCTAATTGATCTGCCATTTCATTGCCATGATGCCCTGCATGACCTTTAATCCATTGCCAATCAATCTGACGTTGCTGGCAAACTTCATCTAATGTCTGCCACAACTCAGGATTTTTCACATTCTTCCACTGTTTTTTCTTCCAGCCAGCAATCCATTCCGTGATACCTTTTTGCACATAGTTAGAATCAGTAAAAATTTGCACAGGAATATTCGTAGGACAACGTAACAAACCTTCAATCGCTGCGGTCAATTCCATACGATTATTGGTCGTATCCAACACGCCACCACAATAAGATATTTCCTGACCCGAATCAGTCTGCATATACACGCCCCAACCACCTATACCTGGGTTGCCACGGCACGCTCCATCTACATAAAGAGTAATATGTGTTGTATTGACAGGAATTGCAGACATCTTCACGCCTTTTTCATTGAAATAAATGCCTATTATAACGATAAAATGCCCAAGGGCAAAATCCCATGTTTTTGAAAGCAACTTTAAATGCAATGATGAGCAAATTTGCCACTACATGATTACAAAACAACCCCATCATCATCGCATTCAAATATGAATAAAACATGAAATAACATATAAAATAGAATAATAAATAATCAAACAAAGCAATTTCAACGATATTTTGATGATATTTTAATCAAAAAACTAGACAAGACCTATACATTCTGTTTAAATGGTGACTATCTATTTTGCAAAAAAAATCAATAAAGCACGTTTTGCTATGCATTTTTATGCATACATTACTCAGCGATTAAAGCATGATGATTTTCATATCAGATGATGAACCATGCCAAGCTGTAATGAAAAGCGGACTTTAGGAGTTCAATATGCAGTTTTCATTCAAATACTTGATGGCAGCAACCATCGGTTTTACTGCTTTATCAGCACAAGCCGATATTGTACCAACAAAATCAAATGTTCAAACTGAAGAAAATAGTCTCGTTTCTCGTGTGTTAAGTAAAGATTCACCGAGTTTCAATTCAAATTTCAACCAACTTAACGGCTTTAAAGTCAATACAACATCAAACGATAAAGTATTGCGTGAAACAGTAGCCACCAGAATTGATGTACCTGTAGCGAAAGAAAGCGTTGTAGATAAATTAAACAATGTTGCTTCTTCAGCGGTACGCAAATTTAGCCAAACAGGCGTTGCTTCATGGTACGGTCGCCAATTCCATGGTCGTAAAACGGCAAGTGGCGAAACATTCAACATGAATGCCATGACCGCAGCACACCCTACACTACCTTTAAATTGCTATGTGCGTGTAACCAATGAACGTAACGGCAAAAGCGTAGTGGTCAAAATTAACGATCGTGGTCCATTCCACGGCAATCGTGTTCTAGATTTATCCCACGCAGCAGCACAAAAACTTGGCATGGTAGATGCTGGGTCTGCAAAAGTGCGTATTGAACGTGTAGATGGTCCAAATTCTTAATTGAATTAGACTATATAAAATAAAAGCCACCTTGTGTGGCTTTTGTTGTATTTAAGGCAAAAATTCTTCAAATTTCCCGAATGCCTGCTATACCATACGCCCCTACTTGCTGAGCATAACTCAAATCACTACGTTGCATTCCACCCAGTGCAAATACAGGCAAAGCATAATCATCAATCCATTCAGCGAACGTTTGCCACCCAATCGCTGTTGCTTC
>JAUNHS010000038.1 GCA_030523805.1 Acinetobacter sp. | reverse complement strand
ACTGTGGAATTTCATTGGTCATGGCAATGCCAGCTGCCAAGCAAGCGTGCAAACCGCCATTAATCAAACTCACTTGCTCAAAACCTAGGCAATGTAAGGTCCAAATCAAACGACTTGCCCAACCACCACCTTCATCATCATACACTAAAACATGATGCTGTGCGGTGAGTTGTAGCTGCTCAATCAAAGCTTGTAATTGGGCAACATCTGGCAATACACCTGTCGCATCATTTCGCTGTGCTACCAATTGCTTTGGCATGAGATGAATGGCATTAGGCAAATGCACTTGCCTATACACCGACGCTCGGCACAAATCCACGACACGATAACGTTGCGTATCGTTTAAATCCAAGCTCGCAACGTGTTCGGCTTCTATTAAAAGGTCTAAATATGGCTGCATAATCACACATGAAGACAATCAAAAAGACTAGTGTAGCATATTTTATCATCAAGATGACAACAAGTCCCCATTCTGCTTATAAAACAATCGCTTAACCATGATGGTTTTAATGGTTTTTGCTCTAAAAATCGCTTCATCGGCACGTTCGCCAGTAAAATACTGCTCCACCGTTGCTGTCCAAATCGCCAACCATCGCTCAAAATGTGCTTCCGTCATCGCTTGCTTTTGCAACAAATCCCAATGCACTTGTTTAGGATTGCCATAATAACTTTTTTCACCCAGCAAAAGAGATGCCCAAAAACGATAAATCGTTTGCAAATGTTGCGGCCATTGCTCATCGGCAATCATACGGAATAAATCGCCAATCTCCGCATCTTGCCGTGCCACAGCATAAAATTGATTGACTAAAAATTCCACATCTGCACGTGTTGTCAAAGTTCTTTTGTGCATGGCTTGCTCTATCATTTGCTACACCCTAACACATCATCAACACATTTATGTTAGCTCGTTGATGACTTTTAAGCGTTGCTCTCGCACATCGTCCCACGTCATTTGCTGATAAACGTGGTAATAATTATGAAACTCCGTCAAGCTCGCATATTGCTCCAACCACGGCTTTTGTATGCCCGTGAAATGAATAATCGTCGGCACAGACTGTACAGGCACTTGATTACGCCACAAGGCTTCAATTTGTAAATTGAAAAAATGCGACAACGGCAACCAATTTTTGTAAAAATAAAAATTCAAAATATCTTGGTCGTGGTGTCTAAAATTGCATCGCATTTTCACAAAGTGCAGCAAATCAAAGCAAATGCCCTGTTCACGCCACGCTTTTGCGTCTATCAACAACACGCCAGAGTTGAAATATTCTTCAAATAATCCGCCTTTAAAACGGCAAAATTGCTGATAAATCGGGTCGTTTTCTTGTACCAAATAGCCATAATCGCCTTGAATTTTGATGGCAAAATCGTCAATCGCCGCAATCACTTTATCGCCCAAATCCACGTCGTTAAACGATTGAATTGAACCGTTAATCAGCATATCGCAATCCAAATAGACCAAACGATGTTCATCAATCAATTCAGGCAACAGCAAGCGATAATATGCCGTCTGCGTAATGTCGTGGCGAATGTCATTTTCCGATTGAAATTGCCCAAACAAGGCTGGCACAGGCGGCAAATCCAAACTGGCTAGGCGTGCGTTGATGGCTTGCACTTTGGGATTGTCGCTATGCAAATGCACGGCGATGATTTGGTTGGCAAGCGGTGCGATGTTGGCTTGAATTTGCGAAAACCATTCTGCTGGCACGTCGGTGTGCAGGGCGTAGATTTTCACGTTTTTGTTGTGATACGACAGTGATTTGAGCAGCGTTTCGGCTGGTTGTAGGTAGTTTTTGTCTAGGCAAATGGCGATGGCGAGTGTTTGGGTCATTGTTTGCTCGGAATGTTGGAAATTGCTTTATTTTAGCATTTTGTGCTGTTCTTCGCATAAAAAACGTGTATGTTTATTGTGCTAATGCTGAAAAATAAGCTAAAATCAGTTTGACATTGATTTTAAACGGACAGACGATGACAGCACACAGCACAGCACAGCACAGCACAGCAAATTTTAAACATTCCGCAGTACAATAACAAGGCTTTGCAACGTTTACCCCAATTTATACAACATTGGGTAAAACGTTATCTCTTTTTAGATGCCAACCTATATCAAGATATTGCTAAAATGCAGCATTATTGGCGATTACGTCAGCAATGTTCACCACATAGTTTTAAGGCATTATGGCTAGATTTACGCATTGCTCACTACCGTAAAATGACACGCAAAAAATATGCGTGCGATATTGTGCCAAGTTGTACATTGGGCAATGTGCATTTTAGACACCCGACAGGAATTATTATTGGCGGCGGTGCAGTGTTGAAAGATGGCGTAACCATTTTGCAAAATGTAACCTTAGGTGCAGTGAATTTTGACGGTCATCATCGTGGTGTGGCTTGCTCACAAATTGTTGGGGAAAATACCGTGCTTTGTGCAGGGGCGAAAATTTTGGGCAATGTTGTGATTGGTAAAAATTGCATTATTGGTGCAAATGCAGTCGTTACACAAGATGTGCCAGATAATCATTTGGTGGTGGGGTATAATCGGCTCATTGCAAGAGAAATGGAATAAATTCATTCATCATAGCAATGAACAATCAACGTTTGCAACCCACGATTTTTACCCTAAAATAAGGCAAGGAGAAAACTATTTTATTTTGGCGGACACCATGCAAACCAATCACTTCCAACGTATCTTTTTTACATCGGACTTACATTTTGGGCATAAAAACATTTTACGTTATGCACCAGAATATCGCCCCTATACCAGTGTAGAGCAAATGGATCAGGCACTGATACAACTGTGGAATCAACAAGTTTCACCACACGATATTGTTTACAATTTAGGCGATTTCTCATTTCATAAGGACGTGGCTCAAAGCAAAAAAATTTTAGGTCGCTTAAATGGTCAGCACCATTTCATTTATGGCAATCATGATGATCAGTTACTCACTATACAACAGGAATTATTACAAGAGAAAAAAGCTGATGGCAATCCCTATCTATCTAGCATACAAAGCTATTTAGAAATCACCATTCAAACTGTGCCAACGGTTTTATTCCACTACCCTATTTATGAGTGGAACAATATGTATCGTGGGGCATTTATGCTGTATGGACATTTACACAGACACATTGCCCCAGTAGAAGGGAGATTGTTAAATGTTGGATTTGACCGTTTTGGTCATTTGCTGAGCGAGCATGAAGTCGTGGCACATCTTGCACATTTGCCTATTCGCACGCCACCATACAACACTTAAAATAGCACTGAAACACCAAGCAATCCAACATTTTGCTCATCTTGAATGATTAGCCACCATTCACTACACCTAAAATCCCTGTAATAATCATATTGACTGCAATCGTACCAATCAATAGCGATGCCAAACGCCCCATAATATCTACATAACGATCCACATATTTAGAATATTTTTCCACCAAGTTGTCATGCAAAAATTTCATTAAAATCAATAATAAACAAGATAATAACAAGGTAATACCAATCACCACAGCACCTTCAACAATCGGCAAAGTTACCCCTGTAACCACGGCTGCACTAATCGTCCCTGGCCCAATAATGTACGGCATGGCAATGGTAGAAGCCAAATGTTCAGGAGCACCACGCATTGCTCCAATCGTTTCCGCCCCTTCAAATACATAGCGATAGCCAATCACTAAAAAGATAATGCCACCAAAAATTTGAAAGGCTTCAAAGCGTACTTTCAGGTAGTGATTAAAAATAGACTCCCCACCCCACGCAAACAGCACGAATACTACCAATGAAATCAAACTCCCTTGAATAAGAGCTTTATTGAAAATTTTTGCATCGGTATTACGAATCATGCCTATCATATACATACTCATCAGAAATGGATTGAGCAATGAAAAGAATAAGGCAAAAATTTGGATTTGAGCGGCTGTTCCCATGTTATACACCTGTATTTTGTTGTTTAATATACATTTTATTCTATATGAAGGCTTTTTTAAAATAAAGAGAATCGGTTGATTTTTCTTTTAGACTTTTGCATGACAAAATGTATCGCATGGTGAAAATTCCATACGATACACCCATCATTTTAACCGATTTGAATATCTGCCGCAGCGTGTTTAACACGGCTTTTGCGTGGCGTTGCCAGTAGATATGCCAAGGTCAAAGGCCCTAATCGCCCTGCAAACATGAGCAACATCAAAATCATCAAACTCACATCGGAAAGTTGCCCTGTAACACCACGGGACAATCCCACCGTACACGCCGCAGAAACGACTTCAAACACCAAATCTAAAAAACGGATTTTCGGTTCAAAAATCAAAATCACAAAAATCCCGATACAAATTAAAATACAAGTAATCAGCGTAACGGCTAGAGCTTTTAAAATAGTATTTTGCGAAATGGCGTGTTTAAAAATATAAACTTCATCTTGCCGTCTTAAAAAGGCAATGGTACTCAAGCATAAAATAACGAATGTACCAATTTTAATGCCCCCTGCAGTACTCAACGAGCCACCACCGATAAACATCAACAACATCGTTAAAAAACTTGATGCTTGCGTCATTTCACCAATATGCACACTATTGAAACCTGCCGAGCGTGGCACAGTTGCCTGAAACCATGCGTGAATGGCTTGATCCGTCCATGCCATTTGCCCCAAAGTTTTTGGATTATTGGCTTCTAAAATCCACATTAATAAAAACGCAATGATATTAATCATTAACGTACCAAATAAAATCACTTTACTATTGGTAGATAATTTTTTCCAACTTTTATGACGTTTAATATCAATTAATACCAAAAATCCTAAACCACCAATCATATATAATAAACTAATGGTTAAAAATAAAAATGGTGTATAAACTGTACTCACTAAACTATCACTAAATAATGAAAATCCTGCATTATTAAATGCCGATACGCTATAAAATAAAGCATAATACATGGCATCTTGAATAGGATAATATTGCGACCAAATCAAGGATAAAACAATAAAACCCACAAATTCAAAAAATAAGGTATAAAAAAATACGCCTTTTGCTACAAAACCGACTTTGGACAAACTGGTTTGCCCCAAGCTATCTTGTGCCATAAGCTGTTGTTTTAATGCGACTTTACTAGAAAAACTCAACACAGCCAAAATGGCAAAGGTCATAAAACCAATACCACCAATTTGTAGTAAAATTAAAATCACTACCTGCCCAAATAAATTAAAGGTTTCTCCAATATTAACGACCGAAAGCCCTGTAATGGTAACAGCAGACACGGTGGTAAAAAAGGCATCTACCCATGAAATTGGATGCTGATGTGCGGCTAATGCCCACGGCGATTTTAATAATACGCTACCACAAAAAATACAAAATAAAAAACCTAATGCCAATAAACTGGGCGGGCTTAAATTTACTTTGCGTTTTTGAACAAATAAATGCTTCATAGATATTTATGATATAGTTTTTTCAAATCGTGAATAAAACCTTCAATGACTAAAATATCATCTTCTTGTAAGATTAAATCATCAGCAATGGTTTTATAAACATCTTTGCCACGTTTAAATAAAATCAAATTGACCGCAGTTTCTTGGCGAATTAATTCTCGCAAATTTAAACCTGTGAGTGGTGGTGGCACTTTAATTTTGACGATAAAATGATCATCACCCAATGCCATATAACGACGAACAATCGGATAGTTCAAGGCATTGGCAATACGCACGCCCATATCTTGCTCTGGATGAATAATTTTATCTACACTCAAATGCGACAAAATCATGTGGTGAGCTTGTGTTTTAGCTGCACCCCATATTTTTTTCACACCCATATTTTTTAGGTGCAATACGCAAAGAATACTTGCTTCAATATCTTCACCAATGGCAACGACAACTGCTTCATAATTTTGCAATTGCAATTCGCTTAATACCGATTCATCGCTGGCATCGGCAATTACCGCACAGGTGAGAATTTCTGAAAAATCTTCTACGTGCTTTTTAATATGATCAATGCCTAAGACATCATGCCCCAAATGAACCAGCTGCCGTGCAACCGTTCCCCCAAAGCTACCTAAACCAATTACGGCAAATTGAGCCATTTATTTACTCACTTGTTACGAATAAGTGGCTATTATCATAACATTTTATCGCTAAAAAGCGTTATACTATGCTCATTATTTTTATTGATAGACAGCACAACAATGAGCGTACACTCTTATACCCAATTCCAAGCAGCACAATATACCTGCTTCAAAGCCTACGATATTCGTGGTGAACTTGGCACAGAACTCAATGAAGAAATTGCTTACCGTATTGGTCGTGCCTATGGTCAGCTGTATCAACCACAAAAAGTCGTGGTTGGTTGCGACGTACGTTTAAGCAGCGAAAGTTTAAAACAAGCGACCATTCAAGGCTTGAATGATGCAGGGGTTGATGTCCTAGATTTAGGCATGACAGGCACGGAAGAAGTGTATTTTGCAGCCTTTCATTTAAATGTACAAGGCGGCATTGAAATCACAGCAAGCCACAATCCAATGAATTACAACGGCATGAAATTGGTACGAGAAATGGCTCGCCCAATTAGTAGCGAAACAGGTTTAAAAGAAATCCAACGCATTGCCGAATCAGCTGAGTTTAGCCCAGCCAGCAAACAAGGGCAAACACAAAAGATTAATTTACTTGCCGAATTTGTTGAGCATTTATTAAGCTACATCAAACCGAAAAGCATTCGCCCTTTAAAATTGGTGGTCAATGCAGGCAATGGTGCCGCAGGTCATGTGATTGATGAAATTGAATACCGTTTCCAACAGCTCAACGTGCCTGTGGAATTTATCAAAATTCATCATGAAGCTGATGGCACATTCCCAAATGGTATTCCAAATCCGATTTTGGTGGAAAATCGTGCCAGCACATCACAAGCAGTGCTTGAACACGGTGCAGATATGGGCATTGCATGGGACGGCGATTTTGACCGTTGCTTCTTGTTTGATGAAAAAGGGCAATTTATTGAAGGTTATTATATCGTTGGTCTCTTGGCTCAAGCCTTTTTATTGCAAAAGCCAAATGAAAAAATCGTGCATGACCCACGCTTAGTGTGGAATACGTTGGACGTGGTAGAACGCTATCAAGGGCAGGCGGTACAATCAAAATCAGGGCATTCATTCATCAAAGAAGCGATGCGTGAGCAAAATGCCATTTATGGTGGCGAAATGTCAGCACATCACTATTTCCGTGATTTTGCTTATTGCGATAGTGGCATGATTCCATGGTTATTGGTGGTGATGTTATTGTCTGAAACAGGGCAATCGTTATCATCATTGGTGGAAGAAATGATTGCAAAATTCCCATGCAGTGGCGAAATTAACTTTAAAGTTGCTGATAGCCAAGCGACAATTCAACGCATTTTTGACCATTATCAAGCAAAAAATCCAAGCATTGACCGTACTGATGGTGTGAGTTTAGATTTTGGTCATTGGCGTTTAAACATTCGTGCATCTAATACTGAGCCATTATTACGTTTAAATATTGAAAGTCGTCAATCAGCGGCTACACGCCCAATGCAAGATTATGTAGATGAATTAACGGCATTAATCCAAGCTGACCAAGCTAAATAATTTTGCGACTTGGAAACACACTAAAAATCCTGTCTTTGTGCAGGATTTTTTATTGACCTATACATCGTATCATGCCATGCTGTGTACAAATATCATTGCTAGGGAAATGCTATGTTTTTCACTACACCCCATCAAACCACGCTGGCACAACGTATTACAGAGACAAATGCCAATATTCAACCCCATTTACAATTAAGTTTAGGCAAATACGATAGCGTCATTATTACTTTAACTCGTGGAGATAAACGCAATGCGTTGAATTTCCGTATGATGGAACAATTAATTTGGCTGGCAAAACAAATCCGTACTTGGCGAGATGTGCGAGCAGTGATTTTACAAGGCGATGGCGAAAGTTTTTGTGCAGGATTAGATTTAAGTGAAATAAAACAAGCGAAAAATCGTAAAAAAGTGGCATGGGAATTGCTCAAACCAAGCCAAAGTTTATATCAAAAAGTATGCTTAATTTGGCAATCGCTTCCTGTGCCTGTCATTGCTGTTATACATGGGCATTGCATTGGTGCAGGTTTACAGCTGGCGTTGGCGTGTGATTTTCGTTTTGCTACGGAAAATTGTCAATTTGCCATTATGGAAAGCAAATGGGGACTTGTGCCTGATATGGGCTTTACGCAATCAACGTGCCACATTGCCCCTGATGTACTCAAAGAATTGACCATGACCGCACGCATTTTTGACAGTCAAACAGCGTTAGCACTGGGTTTTATTTCAGCCATTAATGAAAATCCGTGGCAACACGCTGAACAGTTGATTGCAGAAATTGCTCAACGCTCACCAGATGCCGTACTTGCCAGCAAGCGAGTTATTCAAACAATGCAACGTCCATCGGCATATCGTCTTTATCAAGAAAAATTGTGGCAAATCAAATTGTTAATAGGGAAAAATCAAGCCATCGCTGTGAAAAAAGCAAAAGATCATTCTTTGCAATTTTTACAGCGACAGTGGAAATAATACAATGTTGTCCGTAAAAAAATCCTGTTGCATTCCACAACAGGATTTTTTTACTAAACGCAACGAATTAAGCCAATGCCTTAACCACTGCTTCGCCCATTTCTTTTGTGCCGACTAATTGCATACCGTCCGACAAAATATCAGCTGTACGCAAGCCTTGATCTAAAACTTGACCCACCGCATCTTCAATTGCTTTGGCAGCAGCTTCTTCACGGAAAGTATAACGCAACATCATCGCTACTGACAAAATCGTTGCTAATGGATTGGCTTTATTTTGCCCAGCAATATCAGGGGCAGAACCATGACACGGCTCATACATACCTTTGCCATTTTCATCTAAACTCGCTGATGGCAACATACCGATAGAACCAGTGAGCATTGCTGCTTCGTCCGATAAAATATCGCCAAATAAATTGCCTGTTACAATCACGTCAAATTGCTTCGGAGCACGCACCAACTGCATCGCTGCATTGTCCACATACATATGGCTGAGTTCAATATTTGGATATGCTTGCTGTTGCACGGCGGTTACAGTTTGCTTCCACAATTCGGTAACTTCAAGTACATTGGCTTTGTCCACCGAACATACTTTACCACCACGTAAGCTCGCCATATCAAATGCTACTTTGGCAATGCGTTTAATTTCACTTTCGCTATACACATCGGTATTGTAGCCTTGCTTTTCGCCATTTTCCAATTCACGAATACCACGTGGCTGACCAAAATAAATACCGCCTGTTAATTCACGCACAATCAGAATATCCAAGCCTGACACCACTTCAGGTTTCAAACTTGACGCTTCTGCCAACTGTGGATATAAAATTGCAGGACGTAAATTTGCGAACAAATTCAATTCACTACGGATTTTTAATAAACCACGTTCAGGGCGAATGGAACGTTCAATCGTATCCCACTTTGGCCCACCCACAGCACCAAGCAAAATCGCATCGGCTTTTTGAGCTTGTTCACTAGTAACAGCAGGATACGGCTCGCCATGCACATCAATCGCTGCACCACCAAGCAAACCGTGTTCCCACGTTAAACCTAATGAAAATTTTTCATTGACTGTGTTTAGCACTTGTTCAGCCGCTGATACAATTTCAGGGCCAATACCATCGCCAGATAAAATAAGAATATGTTTAGACATAAAACTAACCTATCATATTGATTTTAATTCATTTTCATCATTCATCAATCATCATTTACCTTGATCATTGACCTTTTGCTCTACAAATTCGCTCACCCCTGTGAGTGCGTCATGTGGGCGACAAAAACGACGAATCACAACTTGATCTTGTCGTAAATTCACACATAATGGCTTTGGTGTAGATGAATCGAGTAAACTTTCATCAGCTTGATCCCGCTGGCGGAACATTTCAAAACTATAATCATGCCCTGCTTTAAAATCGTGGATAATGCTGAGTGTTTCTGCTTTATATTTAGAAATTGGATAAAATTGCATCGCAATTTCATTTTTCTCCGCAGGAACAGATAAGTAAAATGGCACACGCTGATTTTCTAATAATGAACTCACGCCTTGTAAACGGATAATTCCTTGTAAAACGGCTTGTGGCGTAATCCAACCTGTTTTATGGTCGGCAATTTGAATTTCATTTAGGCGTGTAAATTGACAACTCATTGCACCACGGCAAAAAACATTGACATTTTTTACCGTAGCTGTCGTGCGTAAGTGATTTAGCGTAGGCGAAACCGATGATATACTTTGACAACCTGCGAGCAGTGCTGTTACAACAAAAGCAAATACAGTATATTTCCACTTGTTCACCGAATGACCTCACCGATACGATGTGTTGATTTGGGGTTGTATTGCATCATATTTTTGTATTTATATGATGTTTTACAATCGCTTATATTAACAAAAACCATATCAATACGCTAGTAGCGTTAATAGTTTAACGCAACTCTCTAAACACCCACGGTCTATCCTTTTTCGCTTGCTCTTCAAACGCACGAATGCTCTCAGCATCTTGCAAAGTCAAACCAATATCATCTAAACCGTTTAACAAACAATGTTTACGGAATGAATCCACCTCAAAAGCATATTCTTTACCACTTGGGCTAATCACTTTTTGATTTTCCAAATCCACTGTTAATTGATAACCAACATTCTCAAAACATTCTTTAAACAACTCATCAACCTGCTCTTCACTTAAAATCACAGGGAGCATACCATTTTTAAAGCAGTTATTAAAGAAAATATCGGCAAAACTTGGGGCAATGACGGTACGAAAACCATATTCATTTAACGCCCAAGGTGCGTGTTCACGGCTAGAACCGCAGCCAAAATTGGTACGAGCCAGTAAAATCGTCGCACCTTGATAACGCTCTTGATTTAACACAAAATCAGGATTTTTTGGGCGTTTGCTAATATCTTGTCCCAAGTAACCTTCATCAAGATAGCGTAATTCATCAAATAAATTATCGCCAAAACCTGTGCGTTTAATAGACTTTAAAAACTGTTTTGGGATAATCAAATCCGTATCAACATTGGCACGGTCAAGCGGTGCAACAATACCGATTTCAGTGGTGTATTTTTTCATGGCATTTACCTTTCATTCATATACTTTAGGTTAAAAATAATTCATCGTTGCTATTTAGCGGACAAAATTGCGTTTATACAAACGGTGGTTTTCTATATTGGCTTTGGCATCTTTAATATCCCAAATTTGCAATTCCCACGGATAATAAAAATTGCTGGCATTTTTAAAATATACATGGATACCAATATAGCCATCCACATCTCGCAAATACCAATTTTTTAATTGATAATCTGCTTTAAATTGATCCAAATTGTCCAAAATCTGGGCGATATATTCAGACGGTAAAATCACTCTCGCCCCAAAAATATCATTTAAGATATTATTAACGGGATATTGATTTTCACGCAAGCTGTAACGATTGATTTTATCCAAAATACTTTCAGCTGTTTTGACACGATAATAAAAATTGATGTCTTTAATATCGGCAAAAAATAGATAATCGTTAATCGCTTCGTGTAAATTCAGCCGATACGATAAAATATGCTCGGTCGGCACATGAGTCAGTGTACGGCTCAAATTCACTTTTGCCACTTTGCCCGTTTCAAAATAATCCTTTGAATACTGGGCGTGAATGTGGTTAATTTCACGAATTAAACGTTCGGTACTTTCTAAATAATTCACAGCCATATCATTACATGATTTTCTTTAATTTCATTTAAGTTTACTGCTATTTTTTGAGCATATCCAGTGATTTTATCGCTCAAATTTTAGCTGCATATCAATATGAGCAATGCCGTCTTCTAAATATTCATCAGAAATCGCCACAAAACCCAAAGATTGATAAAAATCTTTTAAATAAACTTGAGCACCAATGGTAATCACAGGAGCTTGCCAATCATCACGCACAATCGCAATCGCTTTTTGCATAAGCTCTCGTGCAATGCCACCGCCACGCACTTTAGGCGTAACAATCACTCGCCCAATGGCAGCTGTTTCATAGGTCAAGCCAGCAGGCAAGATTCTAGCATAGGCTAAAATTTCGCCATGATCATTTTGTGAATATAAATGCGTTGCCTGTTGATCTACACCATCTAACTCAGGATAAGGGCAATTTTGCTCCACCACAAACACATCTACACGCAATTTTAAAATGGCGTATAAAGTATGAATGTCTAATTGTTCAAATGATTTGGCGTAATAGTGCATGGTTTTTCCTATAAAAATCAATGATAAAATTCGCCATTAGCCATTTCAAGCGTACCCGTGATTAGAGTTTTGATGAGTTCGGAGTAAAACATCTTAATTTTTAACCTAATTTCATCAATCATTTTCTAAATAAAACGGATTGATGATTTTCACGCCTTCAATGATTTGATTATGCGTTAAATCTTCAGTATATAAAATTGTACAATCCGCCCTTTTTGCTCCTGCTACCATATAAGCGTCCCATAAAGTCAAATGATGAATAATGCTAATATGAATGGCATTTTTTAATAACTTAACATCATTATTCAGCACAGGCAACTTGGCAAATTTATCCACCAATATTTGCATTTGATGCTTATCTAACTTAAGTTTTTTGGTAGTTGCATTATAAAATTCTTGCAATACTTGTGTAGAAATAACTGCACGATGATTGGCTTGTAAAAATGCGATAATACGCATTGCCTGATTTTGTTTATCAGGAAAACGTTTATCCACACTATAAATCAAAATATTGGTATCCAGAAAAACTTTATCATTCATAAAGTTCATCTCTTGTCCAGCCACGATGATTGGCAGAATAAGGCAAATCGCTTATTTTGATATTTTCATCAATAAATGCCGATAAATCAGAAAACCAATTTTTATCGGTGTTATCATCACTGACTGCAATATAATCCGTCATGCCGATTTCATGCAAATCATCATCAATCCAAGCACCTGTTAAGTCTTGAATTGGTGTAAATTTTGACATATCAAGATTTGGTTTTTGCTCAATACTCTGCGTAATTTTCGCCACAAGTTCAATTTTAGATTGACGGTCTAAATGCTCAATCATTTGATAATAATATTCAACAATAGAAATCGGCATAATTGACACTCCCAAATCAACCTATAAAAGTGATATTTTTTATCATACCACCTTTATCGGATACATCAATCAAAACGTCCGTACGTCCACAAAATGCCCTGCAATCGCTGCCGCTGCCGCCATCGCTGGAGACACCAAATGCGTACGTCCGCCATTACCTTGACGACCTTCAAAATTACGGTTAGACGTACTAGCACAATGCTCGCCTGCTTGCAGTTTATCGGCATTCATCGCAAGGCACATAGAGCAGCCCGGTTCACGCCATTCAAAGCCCGCTTCAATAAAGATTTTATCCAAACCTTCATGCTCGGCTTGCTGTTTCACCACACCAGACCCCGGCACAATCATCGCCTGTTTAATACTGTCAGCGACTTTTTTGCCTTTAACCACTTCGGCAGCGGCACGAATGTCTTCAATACGAGAATTGGTACACGACCCAATAAACACACGGTCTAGGCGAATGTCAGCCAGCGATTGCCCTGCGGTTAAGCCCATGTATTGATACGCTCTTGTCCAGTCGTTACGCTGTACGTCATCTTTGGCATCGTCAAGTGTTGGCACGTTTTGGCTAATGGCAATCACCATTTCAGGCGATGTTCCCCACGACACTTGCGGTTCAATCTCTTCGCCTTGCATAACAATCACGGTGTCAAAATGAGCGTCGTCATCAGAATGCAAGGTATTCCAATACGCTACCGCCTTGTCCCAATCTTCGCCAGTTGGGGCATAAGGGCGACCTTTGACGTATTCAATGGTCTTGTCATCTACAGCAACCAAGCCCACACGAGCACCGCCTTCAATCGCCATGTTGCACACGGTCATACGCCCTTCAATAGACATATCACGGAACACTTGTCCACCAAATTCAATGGCATGACCTGTACCACCTGCCGTACCGATTTTACCGATAATGGCAAGCACCACGTCTTTTGGCGTTACGCCTTTGCCGAGTTTACCGTCCACACGCACCAGCATATTTTTCATTTTCTTTTGTACAAGGCACTGAGTTGCCAAAACGTGTTCCACTTCAGACGTACCAATACCGTGAGCCAAGCAGCCAAATGCCCCATGCGTTGCGGTATGACTGTCGCCACATACCACCGTCATACCCGGTAAGGTCAAGCCTTGCTCTGGGCCAACGACATGGACGATACCTTGACGCACATCGTTAATGCCAAATTGCACCACGTTAAAGGATTTGCAGTTGTCATCAAGCGTTTTAACTTGAATGCGAGATGTATCGTCTTCAATACCTGCAATGCCTTGTTCACGTTCTTTTTTAGACGTGGGTACGTTGTGGTCTGGCGTTGCCACGTTGGCAGAAAGTCGCCAAGGTTTACGGCTCGCTAGTTCCAAACCTTCAAAGGCTTGTGGTGATGTTACTTCGTGTAATAATTGACGGTCAATGTAGATGAGTGATGAGCCGTCATCACGTTGTTTTACAAGGTGGTCGTCCCACAATTTGTCGTAAAGTGTTTTGCCTGCCATCGTGTTACTCCTGAAACTGATTAACATGGTCTGGGTAATTTGTCAGTTTAGTTTAACGTATTATAACGTATTTTTCTTATAAATCTAATTTATCATTTTTATAAATTGAAAAACTTTTTGGAATGGATTAGCAAGTCCAAATAAAACATCTGTTAAAATTTATTTCAATACAATATAGATTAACTATTGTCAATAACATTTTATCATCTCATTTTAGGCTATTGTGTATTACATTGCATTTTTTATTTTATTTATGATGATTTCTATGCTATTTTATAAAAGATGTGAAATTTATCACATACCAACATAACGAATTTTAATGGGGGTTTTATGCCTAACCTACTTTCAACAGAGTCAG
>JAUNHS010000208.1 GCA_030523805.1 Acinetobacter sp. | reverse complement strand
ATAAAGTGAGCATCTTTGACTGCTTCTTTTAAAGCATCGCCTTCAAGAGCCGTTTTGCGATAGTCAATATTGGTATAACCTGCGGCATTGAGTGTATCAATCGCATTTTGATGCACGCCTTCTAGCAATAAAAAGCGGATTTTATCTTTAGGAAGAGAAAGTTGTTGAGTCATAGCGTTATCCTAGCCTGTTGCCTAATGGCTATTTACAATAAAAGAATACAACTATCATAGCACAAAATGACGCTGGATTGATGATAGATTTTCAAAATATATTGAAGTTTTTTTGATAAGCATCGCTGACAAAAAATATAAAAGGCATTGATTTTACTTGATTATTTATAAAACACGCACAAAAGTGAGAACAAGTTGGACAAAATGATATGAGTAGATATTGCCTAAATCAGCAATAAAATCACAGTGATTTCAAGCCGATTCATGGTGTAAATATTCATAGATGATAGAAAATGTGTTACTATTTCAGCAAGATTTTAAATTTTACTGGAATGCAAAAAATGAGCCTATATCCACAATTAGCCGCTGATGTCCTTGAGCAACTCATCAATATTGTTGGTGAACATCGTGTAAAAACTGATGATGACAGTTTACAAAATTGGGGTAAAGACCACACCAAACATTTTGACCCAAAACCGTCTGCGATTGTTTTTCCAAGCACGACTGAGCAAGTGCAAGCCATTGTACAACTTGCCAATCAACATCACATCGTGGTTACACCATCGGGCGGTCGTACAGGTTTGTCGGCTGGGGCAGTAGCGGCTAATGGCGAAATTGTGATTAGCTTGGATAAAATGAACCAAATTTTACAATTTTATCCTGCCGATCGCATGGTGCGTATCCAAGCAGGGGTCATTACCGAGCAATTACAAAATTATGCCGAAGAACAAGGTTTGTATTATCCTGTAGATTTTGCTTCGGCAGGCTCTAGCCAGTTGGGCGGTAATATTGCGACCAATGCAGGCGGTATTAAAGTCATTAAATACGGCATGACACGCAACTGGGTATTGGGCTTGACGGTAGTTACAGGCAAGGGCGATGTGTTGCGTTTAAATAAAGGTATGATTAAAAATGCAACAGGTTATGCTTTACAACACTTATTTATTGGTGGCGAAGGCACGCTTGGCATTGTAACCGAAGCCGAAATTAAACTTGATCGTCAGCCGAAAGATTTGCAAGTGATGGTGCTAGGCGTGCCTGATTTTGATGCAGTAATGCCGATTTTACACGCATTCCAAAAGGAAATTGATTTAACGGCATTTGAATTTTTTGGCGAATTGGCAATGCAAAAAGTGCTGGCAAATGGTCATGTACAACGTCCATTTGATAGTGAATGTCCATTCTATGTATTGCTTGAATTTGAAGCACCGTATGAGCCGATTATGGATCAAGCGATGCAAATTTTTGAGCATTGCATGGAGCAAGGGTGGGTGCTTGATGGCGTGATGAGCCAAAGCCTAGAGCAGGCAAGTCAATTATGGCGTTTGCGTGAAGATATTTCCGAGTCGATTGCACCATTTACGCCATATAAAAATGATATTTCGGTGTTGATTGGTCATGTGCCTGCATTTATTGCTGATATTGAGCAAATTGTAGCGGATAATTATCCTGATTTTGAAATTTGCTGGTTCGGTCATATTGGCGATGGTAATTTGCATTTAAATATTTTAAAACCTGAAAATTTGAGCAAAGATGAATTTTTTACCAAGTGCCAAGTGGTGAATAAATATGTGTTTGAAACCGTGCAAAAATATGAAGGTTCAATTTCTGCTGAGCATGGTATGGGCATGACCAAAAAGCCGTATTTGGATTACACACGCTCTGCGGTGGAAATTGAATATATGAAAGCCTTAAAAGCAGTTTTTGACCCGAATGGCATTATGAATGCAGGAAAAATTTTTGATGTTTGATTTTTGGGGTTGAAC
>JAUNHS010000037.1 GCA_030523805.1 Acinetobacter sp. | reverse complement strand
ATTGTACCCACGTTTACGTGTGGTTTATTACGTTCAAACTTAGCCTTAGCCATTTTCGTTTCCTTTAAAAGTGCTTATGAGTAAATGGTTTCACTCATAAGCAAGTTGTGTTTATTAACAGAATGTTAATTTTGAGTTAGGACGCTGAGTAAAAATTACTCATCATCACCTTTCTTACCGCCAGCTTGGAATTTCGCAATGATGCCTTCCGCCACGTTACGTGGTGTTTCAGCATATTTAGAGAATTCCATTGAGTAAGTTGCACGACCTTGCGACATAGAACGCATTTGAGTTGCGTAACCAAACATCTCTGCTAACGGTACTTCAGCACGAATTGCTTTCGTTCCGCCAGGTAAGTCGTCCATACCTTGAACCATACCACGACGACGGTTTAAGTCGCCCATAATATCGCCCATGTAATCTTCTGGAGTTTCTACTTCAACTTTCATGATTGGCTCAAGTAAAACTGGATCAGCTTTCATGAAACCATCACGGAAGGCATAAGAACCTGCCATTTTAAATGATAATTCGTCAGAATCGACATCGTGGTAAGAACCATCAAATAGTGTTGCTTTGATACCCACAACAGGATAACCCGCTAATACACCATTCTTCATACGCTCTTGAATACCTTTATCTACCGCACCGAAGAATTCTTTAGGTACTACACCACCTACAACTTCTTCTGCGAATTCGTATTCTTTACCAGTTTCATCTACATCAATTGGTTCTAAACGGATATATACGTGACCGAATTTACCTTTACCACCCGTTTGACGTACGAATTTACCTTCTTGCTCAACCGTTTTACGGATTGTTTCACGGTATGCAACCATTGGTTTACCGATGTTCGCTTCAACGTTAAATTCACGCTTCATACGGTCTACAATGATGTCTAAGTGAAGTTCACCCATACCTGCGATGATTGTTTGACCAGATTCTTCATCAGTGTGAACACGGAATGAAGGGTCTTCTTTCGCCAAACGACCTAAAGCAATAGACATTTTCTCTTGGTCAGCTTTAGTTTTTGGTTCTACCGCCAACTGAATTACTGGCTCAGGGAATTCCATACGCTCTAATGTAATGATGTTTTTCTCATCACATAATGTATCACCAGTCGTTACGTCTTTTAAGCCTACGCACGCTGCGATGTCGCCTGCACGGATTTCTTCAATATCTTCACGCTCATTTGCGTGCATTTGTACGATACGACCGATACGCTCACGTTTTGCTTTTACTGGGTTGTAAACAGCATCACCTTGCTTTAACACACCTGAGTAAACACGAACGAATGTTAAGTTACCTACGAACTTATCGTTCATGATTTTGAATGCTAACGCTGAGAATGGAGCATCATCAGATGCTTCACGAGTTGCTTCTGTTTCATCTTTATCGTCTAAGATACCTTTGATTGCTTCTACGTCAGTTGGAGCTGGTAAGAATTCAATCACAGCATCCAACATACGTTGAACACCTTTGTTCTTAAATGCAGAACCACAAAGCATTGGTTGGATTTCAGATGCTAATGTACGAGCACGAAGACCAGCAATAATATCTTCTTTAGACAAATCGCCTTCGCCTAAGTATTTATCCATTAACTCTTCAGATGCTTCAGCAGCAGCTTCAACCATGTTTGTACGCCATTCTTGTGCTGTATCAACTAAATCAGCAGGAATGTCGCCATATTCAAACTTCATACCTTGAGATGCTTCATCCCAAATGATTGATTTCATTTCAATCAAATCAACCACACCAGTGAATGTATCTTCAGCACCTACTGGTACAACGATTGGTACAGGGTTTGCACCTAAACGTGTTTTCATTTGTTCAACAACACGGAAGAAGTTTGCACCTGTACGGTCCATCTTATTCACGAATGCCAAACGTGGTACTTTATATTTGTTTGCTTGACGCCATACAGTTTCAGACTGCGGTTGTACACCACCTACAGCACAGTAAACCATACATGCACCGTCAAGTACACGCATAGAACGTTCTACTTCAATTGTGAAGTCCACGTGTCCTGGAGTATCAATTACGTTGATACGGTGTTGTGGGAATTGGTTACCCATACCTGACCAGAAACAAGTTGTTGCAGCAGACGTAATTGTAATACCACGTTCTTGCTCTTGTTCCATCCAGTCCATTGTCGCTGCACCGTCGTGTACTTCACCGATTTTGTGAGATACACCTGTGTAGTACAGGATACGTTCTGAAGTTGTAGTTTTACCTGCATCAATGTGTGCAGAGATACCGATATTACGGTAACGAGAAATTGGGGTTTGACGAGCCATTTTACATTCCTAAATTAAGCTACAAAAATAAAATCTAAACCACCCATGCCAATCTATCATTCCTAAACCGACATGGGTTTTACACTGATTTATTTCTGTATTAGAAACGGTAATGTGAGAATGCTTTGTTGGCTTCAGCCATACGATGCACGTCATCACGTTTCTTAACAGCTGCACCTTTACCTTCAGCTGCATCAAGCAACTCACCAGCAAGACGTAAAGCCATTGTTTTTTCTGAACGCTTAGCAGCAGCATCTACCAACCAACGCATCGCTAAAGCAGTACGACGGGATGGGCGTACTTCCATAGGAACTTGATAAGTAGCACCACCAACACGGCGTGCTTTTACTTCAACCATAGGACGAACTTTTTCAAGTGTTGCTTCAAAAAATTCTACTGGGTCTACTTTATTTTTTTCTTGTACACGGTCTAATGCACCGTAAACAATACTTTCAGCAATTGATTTTTTGCCATCTTGCATAACATGGTTCATGAATTTGGCAATAGTTTGGCTACCGAACTTAGGATCTGGAAGGATCTCACGGGCAGCTACGACGCGACGTCTTGGCATAATAATTTACCTTAATTTTATTGACACTTCAGGATAATCCAGCAGATGATAAGTGTCATCTATCATATCGCTGGCCTTACTACGTCGCTTGAGTTTTATAAGAATTCAATATTTGTGATTTTTGAAATCTGTCAAGCGATAGCAACTGATGTTAAAGTCTTCAGATTATTTCTTAGGACGTTTAGCACCATATTTAGAACGTGCTTGGTTACGATCTTTAACACCTGCACAGTCCAAAGAACCACGAACAGTATGGTAACGCACACCTGGTAAGTCTTTCACACGACCACCACGGATTAATACAACACTGTGCTCTTGCAAGTTATGACCTTCACCACCGATATAGCTTGATACTTCAAAACCTGAAGTTAAGCGTACACGGCATACTTTACGCATTGCAGAGTTCGGTTTTTTAGGTGTAGTAGTATATACACGAGTACATACACCACGGCGTTGTGGACAAGCCTTCAACGCTGGAACTTTGGATTTTTCAACCAAAGTTGTACGACCCTTACGGATCAACTGATTTGTTGTTGCCATTTGGCACTCCCGTTAGTTTACTATCTACCCAAAAAATACATACATTTTTTGGGTACTCTATTTTAACTTGTATTTTAAACAAGTGCAAGTTTTCCAGTTTATTGATTTATCATAAACACGGTTTTATGCTAAAATGCGTGTAATAAATCATTCTTTTTACACATGATAATGCTCTCATTTCACCACAATCCTACGCTACTGACGCAATCCATTCCGCTCAAGCACAACATTCAACTAGACATTAAACGCCTAGATTTAATTCACCCCTATATTTCTGGCAATAAATATTTCAAACTCAAATACAATATTTTGCACGCACAACAGCAGGGTTATCAAGGTATTCTAAGTTTTGGCGGAGCGTATTCCAATCATATTGCGGCTTTGGCTCATGCCTGTCGTATGGAAAATATGCCTTGTGTTGGCATTATTCGTGGCGAAGAGTTAGCACAAAAACCATTCAACAGCACCTTAAAGGACGCTCAACAGCACGGCATGACATTGCATTTTGTTAGCCGTCAAGACTATCGCCAACGCCATGATGCAACGTATTTAGCTCAATTACAACAACAATTTCCCCACTATTACATCATTCCTGAAGGGGGAACGAATACTTTAGCCGTGCAAGGTTGTGCTGAAATTTTAAGCGACGATGATTGCCAATATTACGATACGATTTGCTGTGCGGTGGGAACGGGTGGCACAATGGCAGGTTTGATTGAACGCACGCAAGCTCCACAACACGTTTTAGGCTTTTCCGCTTTGCGTGGCGATTTTTTAACGCAAGATATTCGCCAGTGGACAACGAAAACGCATTGGCGTGTGATTGATGATTATTGTGATGGTGTTTATGCAAAATTATCGCCACAAACCTTTGAGTTTATGCAATATTTTGAACAGCATTATAGCATTCCTTTAGATCCGATTTATACTGCAAAAATGATGTACGGCATTTTTGATTTGATTGAGCAAGGCTATTTTCCAGATTCGCATAAAATTTTAGCCATTCATAGTGGTGGTTTACAGGCGAAACACAGCTTTTTACAGCAATATCAAGCAGTTATTCATTCCACTTAAAACCTTGGCTACATTTGCACCTTGATACAACATTCCGTACAATAACAGCAAAATTTAACGAGTAAAATTCATGAATGCAACTTCCCATTTTTACGATGTCATTATTTTAGGTGCTGGAGCATCGGGCTTGATGTGTGCCATACAGGCAGGGCAACGTGGACGCTCGGTATTGGTACTGGAAAAAGCCAATAAAGTCGGTAAAAAGATTTTGATGTCTGGTGGTGGTAAGTGCAATTTTACTAATATGAATGTGGAAAATGAGCATTATATTAGCCACAATCCACATTTTGTTATTTCTGCTCTGTCGCAATATACGCAATGGGATTTTATTCAATGGGTGTGCGATGCCAATATCGCCTATGAAGAACGCAAGCACGGACAATTATTTACCCTAAACGGCTCTAAAGAAATTTTAAATGCCTTACTTGCACAGTGCCAACAGGCGAATGTCAATATTGAAACATCATGCCAAGTCTTAGACGTACAAAAAGTTGATGAGCAATTTTACCTAACTACATCGTTGGGTAATTTTCAAGCACAATCTTTAGTGATTGCAACAGGTGGCTTGTCTATTCCTAGTTTGGGCGGATCGGGTTTTGGTTATCAGTTGGCGGAGCAATTTGGGCATCATGTTTATCCTACTCGGGCAGGGCTTGTGCCATTTTGTTTTAGCGATTATGTCAAGGAAATCAGCACTCGCTTGAGTGGCAATGCGGTTGATGTGATTGTAGAAAATGAACGAGCCAGTTTTACTGAAGCCTTGTTGTTTACCCATCGTGGCTTGAGTGGGCCGAGTATTTTGCAATTATCAAATTATTGGCAGCAGGGCGAAGCATTTTATGTGAATTTTTTGCCGACTTTGGATTTGGTAGAACATTTTAAATACGCTAAGCAACAACACCCTAAAATGCTGTTACGCAGTATTTTAAATGAGCATTTACCGAAAAATTTAGTGTTGGAATTTCAAGCACGTTTATGGCACAACCATGCCGACACACCGATTGCAGAAATTAGCGATCAATTTTTACAAAATTTAGCACAACAGTTGCAACATTATGCCTTAAAACCATCGGATACCGAAGGTTATCGCACGGCTGAAGTTACACTCGGTGGCGTGGATACGAATGAAGTCTCATCTAAAACCATGCAAAGTAAAAAAGTGCAGGGCTTGTATTTGATTGGCGAAGTGCTTGACGTTACAGGTTGGTTAGGTGGTTATAATTTTCAATGGGCGTGGTCGTCTGGCTATGTGGCAGGGCAATATGTATAGCTAGCAAAACATTGACCACACAAAAAAGGAAAGCCTAAAGACTTTCCTTTTTTTTTTATTCACGCCATGAAATCATTAATGTTTCCAATGCTGTACAATCGGCATACGACGATCACGTCCAAACGAACGAGAACTAATGCGTGGGCCAATCACACCTTGGCGACGTTTATATTCATTGCGATCCACCATCTGAATCACACGCTGTACAGTTTCTACATCAAAACCTTTTTGCACGATTTCATCAATGGTTAATTCTTCTTCAATATAAGCATACAAAATGCCGTCTAAAACATCGTATGCTGGCAATGAATCTTGGTCTTTTTGATCTGGGCGTAACTCTGCTGATGGTGGACGACTAATCACACGTTCAGGAATAATTGGCGTTTCTTCCAAGCTATTACGGTATTTTGCCAATTCAAAGACAATGCTCTTATACACATCTTTCAATACCGCAAAACCACCGACCATATCACCATATAAGGTGCAATAGCCAACAGCAATTTCAGATTTATTGCCTGTAGAAAGCACTAAATTGCCAAATTTATTTGACAAGCCCATGAGAATTGTACCACGAGCGCGTGCTTGTAAATTCTCTTCAGTAGCATCTGCCGCACTATCCCCAAAGAATGGGTATAACGTTTGCATAAAGCTATTCACGACTTGATGGATTTCTGCAATACCGAATGTTACACCCAAACGACGAGCTTGCTCTGAAGCATCTTCCACGCTGATTTGTGCCGTATAAGTATAAGGCATCATCACAGCTTGTACTTTATCTGCCCCTAACGCATCTACAGCAATCGCCAAAGTTAAAGCCGAATCAATCCCACCCGACAAACCAAGCACGACACCATTAAAACCTGAGCGTTGCACATAATCTCGTGTTGCCATCACCAAAGATTGATAAATTTCTGCCAAAGCATCTAGATGTGGCGTAATTTCAGCAGGTTGGTATGTTTTTTGTTCATCAGCATATTGGCAATAATGCACACCCTGCTGGAAACTTGGTGCTTGTAAAACCACTTTACCTTCGTGATCGCTCACAAAACTTGAACCATCAAATACAAAATCATCTTGCCCACCTACATGATTGACATAGACAATATTTAAATTCATCTGACGTGCCAATTCTGATAAAGTTTGTACACGATGCTGTGGTTTACCTACTTCATAAGGCGAAGCGTTGAGTACCAATAAAGTTTGTACATTGAGCTGTGCCAATTGCTTCACTGTGGTTAATGACCAAATATCTTCACAAATCAACACACCAAAACGATGACCTTTATAGTCAAAAACTAAGTGCTGCTGACCTGACTCAAAATAGCGACGCTCATCAAAAATACCGTAATTTGGTAAATTTTGCTTATGATAAACACCTAAAATTTGCCCATCTTTCATGACTGCAGCAGCATTGTAGCGTTGCCCTTGTTCATTTTGTGAAACAAAGCCAAATACCATGACAATATCTTTCACTTCGCTTAATTGTTCAAATGCACGCTGAGTGTACTGTCTTAATGACGGACGGAGCAATAAATCTTCCGCAGCATAGCCAACCATAGACAATTCAGGATAGACAATAATATCCGTTTGCTGTTGTTTCGCTTCATTGGCTAGTTCAATCATTTTTTGCGTATTTGCTTCAATATTTCCTGTGAGTGGTGAAAATTGAGCAAGGGCAATTTTAAAATTTTTCATACTATGTTTCCTATATTTCGTTTCATTTATGCCATAACAATGTATATCTTTAAGTAAAGCCACGTTTTATCTTAATCATTCTCGGTGGGCATCGCCATCAGATTTTCATTGCTACGCTACGATCATCACTTGATACTATGATTGTTAGATATTAGCACATTCATTATAAAAATTGATAAAAAACTTTCTTTTATTTTAAATAAAAGTCCATTTTTTGAGTAAGTACGATGGAATTTCAGCGAATATTGTACTCATAAGAACACATCATTTTTTGTAAAAATATATTGCTAAAATATGCAGACAATCGCATAATAATGCACCAATGTGTATAATGACCACATTTTGGACCATTTGTTCCTGATTTTTAGTCATTTCCCTTGTATTGCACCAGCCTTTTGTACTTCAGATGATAAATTTACAACCATCAATCAATTTTTGGCATGACTTAACCAGTAATTGTACTGCTGGTGGTTGGCTATTTTTAGGTTCTCGTAAATCGTTAGACCAAGTACGCCCATCTGTATTTCAATTATTATTTTGGGGCGTGTTGGCTTGTGCAAGCAATGTTTTATTTAGCTGGTTGGCAACGGGTCATGCAGGTTATTTCAACAGTCAGGGTTTGATTAGTTATGCACTTTGGCCATTTTTGGCATTATTGGCTGGGATTTTTCTAGCCCAACGTAGAAATCAGCCACGTTTAACTTTGGTGCTCGCATTATTGTGGTTAATCATTGATACTTATGTGATTTTGCTACAAAGTGCCATTCAATTTTTAATCCAATTAGATGTTTTGCCTGTTTTTTTGGATCAATATTTACCGACCATTTTTACTCTATTATTTGTATGGCAAAGTTTGTCTATTATGTGGGTTTTGTCTCGTCAATTGGCGTGGCCTTGGTGGGAACGCATTCTCATTTTTTTTGCGACTTTGGCAACCTTGATTGTGTGGCAAACATCAATTAAAAGCCAACCAATTTGGAAAGTTGATGAACTTCCCCCAAGTTTGGCAGAAAATGTATTTTACACACAACCGAATTTATTAAGCCATAGCTTAAATCAGCTTCATGTGAGTGATCACGATTTAAACCAATGGTATTTCATGGGCGTGGCAGGTGCTGGTTATCAAGATGTGTTTAAATCGGAAATTGAACGCATTAAAACTTTATTTGATACACGCTTTAATACCACAGGACGTTCTATTGCGTTAATTAATAATCCTAACACAGGTTTGGACTACCCTTTTGCCAGCAAAACTAGCGTGGAAGCCGCATTAATGCAGCTCGGCAAAAATATGAACCGTGAAAATGATATTTTATTTTTATATCTTACATCGCACGGTTTGGAAAATTTATTTCAACTAGAAAATGCTCCACTGGATTTTGATGATATAGACCCAATCTGGTTGCGTCAAACTTTAGATAAAGCTGGCATTCGCTGGCGAGTGATTGTGATTTCTGCGTGCCGTTCAGGTAGTTTTGTCCCTGCTCTACAATCGCCAGATACGTTAATTATTACCGCTGCTGCCGCTGATAAAGATTCGTTTGGTTGTAGTCATGAAGCTGATTACACCTATTTTGGTCGTGCTTTTTTTGATCGTGCCTTGCGAGAAAAAACATCTTTGAAAGATGCCTTTATACAAGCCCAATCTACTGTGGCAAGCTGGGAGAATGCACAAGGTTTCCCTGCATCTGAGCCACAATGGTCTTTGGGTAAAAATATTGAGTTGATGTTGCCACAATTTGAACGTGTGCTATTTCCACAGACGACCAATGACAGCACCAATACAACAATAAATGCCAACACTAGCCCTGTAAATGCGGTCAATCCTGCAACAGGGCAATAGTGGTGTATCATTGACTTGTCAAAATTATACTAAAAATAGCTTTATCTTTTGGATTAAAACAGCTATGCAAACTCACATTCGCATAGCATTCCAAACCAACAATTAAAAGTAAAAATGCACAACTACAAATTGATAACTATTCTTGATTATTTTATACTAAGCATTCAATCTTCTGCATATCATAGGATTACTATGCAACACGATACTCAACCAGCAATAAACACACTAGAAACGCCACCACCTATTCCAACAACACCAACACTACAGCCCCTTAAATTTAATTTTAGCTTTCACGGCTCGGCAAGTGAATATTTTAAAATTTGGCTCAGTAATTTATTTTTAACGATTATTACTCTATCACTTTATGCACCTTGGGCAAAAGTAAGACGCTTACGCTATTTTTATGGCAATACCAGTTTAAACCAAAAACATTTTGATTTTACCGCTTTACCCAAGCGTATTCTCGTCGGGCGAATTATTGCTATTATATTTTTTCTTGCATTTTCTATTAGTTCAGAAATTGCACCAGAATGGGCTTTGGCACTTTTAATCCTTGCGATTATTTTCACTCCATGGCTGATTCGCTCTACCTTCCGCTTTCACGCACGTAATAGTAAATATGCCAACAGCCGTTTGCAATTTACTGCGACCATGTCCACCAGTTATGGTATGTTACTGGGTTGTGTTTTGATGACGGTATTTAGTTTTGGTTTGCTCTATCCTTTGGCTGTTTCAGCATATAAATCTTACCAAATCAATCACTTAAAAATTGCACAGCTTCCATTTAAATTAAACGCTCCTGTCTCGGGTTATTTCGCAGCAATTTTACTGCCTTACATACTCACAGGTTTAATTTTTGCTGTGGCAATCATCATTGTAACAATAATTGATACACCTGAAGCCTTTATGCTGATACTCACGCCAATTTATCTAGGGGCTATTTTCTTTATTGGCCCGTGGATACAAGGCAAATTATTTAAATTGATTTGGAATAACGTACAAATCGGTTCAACCATGTATTTTCAATGCGATATAAAACCAATCAAATTTGCATGGATTTCAGCAAGCAATTATATCGTGATGCTCTTAAGTTTAGGTTTACTTACGCCGTGGGCAAAAATTCGTTTGTATCGCTACAAAGTTGAATCATTGAGCCTGCATAGCACCACATCTTTACAAATGCTAGATTTTATTCCACAGCAAGATGAAAATAGCATTGCTGAAGAATTAGCTGATGTATTTGATTTAGATTTATCTTTATAAAACAATACATTGTATGACTAAACACGATAATTTAGCACGATGATTGACCCGCTATGACCGCTCCGACTTACGTTCGCTACTATCATCATCAACATCAAGGTTATCTTGATGCATACATTTCCCCTGCTGATGGCGGTTTGATACTCCATTATCACGCCAATCAGCAGGATTATCGTGTGTTTTACCATCAGCACGATATGCAATATTTTGCTGCTGTTGGGCAAGTGCCTGCTGCTATTGATTTTGCTGATGATACACGCATTGAATTTGTGGATTCTACCTTGCCTGCTTGGCTCAATCTACCACAGAAAAATGCGTTAAATTGGGTGCAAAAAGTAGAACGAAGCTGGAAATGGCTATTCGTCAGTTTAACGTGTGTCCTATTAGTGATTGCACTCACTTTTAAATGGCTAATTCCTACGGTTGCACATGCAGTCGCCCATCGCTTACCAGCAGATACTTTACAGCAAGTGGGGCAGCATTCTGAACTCATCGTACTCGAATTCACAGAACCAAGTAAACTCTCTGCTCAAAAGCAACAACATATTCAGCAGTTATATCAACGCTTAAATTTTCCCGATAGCAAACTCATCATTCGGCAAGGGAAAACTTTGGCAGCCAATGCGTTGGCACTTCCTAATCGTACTATTGTCATCACTGATGAATTGATAGAATTGGCACAGCATGATTATGAAATTTTAGCCGTTTTAGCTCATGAAGTTGGTCATTTGCAGCATCGTCATAGTTTGCAACTGGCACTACAAGAAGCAGGGGTTCAGATTTTTTATATGATTGTTTTGGGTGATATGCATGATTTTCTCACCACTTCATCAACATCTATCATTGAAGCACATTATTCGCAAAATTTTGAATTACAAGCGGATCGTTTTGCTGTGCAGCGTTTGCATGAACTCAACATTTCTCGGCAATATATGATTGATATGCTTAGCCGTTTAGCCACAGATGATGAGCCAGCAACGACCAACTTTATGCAATCGCACCCAAGCACGCCTGAACGTATTCAGCAAATTAAGGATTTACCCTAACCATTTAGCTTAATCATTTAGCTTAGCTATTTAACTGAATCATTTAACTTTTGCTCTATAAGGCTTTCTGCTATACTAGCCTTGCCTATTTTAGCTCAAATGTGATTTGTCCATTTCATCTTACAGGATATGATTATGTCTCAACCGTATTTAATTGCACCGTCTATTTTATCTGCTGATTTTGCTCGCTTGGGTGAAGATGTGGAAAAAGTCCTTCAAGCAGGTGCAGATGTCGTGCATTTTGATGTGATGGATAATCACTATGTACCTAATTTGACCTTTGGTGCAGGGGTATGTAAGGCATTGAAAAATTATGGTATTACTGCACCGATTGATGTGCATTTAATGGTCTCACCTGTAGATCGCATTATTGGCGACTTTTTAGATGCAGGGGCAGATATTATCACCTTTCACCCTGAAGCCAGCCAGCATATAGACCGTTCCTTACAGCTGATTAAATCAGGTGGTGCAAAAGCAGGTTTGGTATTTAACCCTGCAACGCCTTTGCATTATTTAGATTATGTATTAGACAAAGTAGATCAAATTTTATTAATGAGCGTAAACCCAGGTTTTGGTGGGCAAAAGTTCATTCCAACAACACTAGAAAAATTAAAGCACGCACGCAAAATCATTGACCAAAGTGGTTTAGATATTCGCCTTGAAGTAGATGGTGGCGTAACGCCTGACAATATCCGTGCCATTGCCGAAGCGGGTGCAGATATGTTTGTCGCTGGTTCAGCAATTTTTGGTAAACCTGATTATAAAGCAGTGATTGACCAAATGCGTGCCGAATTGGCAAAAGTACATCAAATTGCTGTTTGATGGCGTGTGTTTTAACATGAGCCATTATGCACATTGTGAAATAGACAGTCCAGTTGGGCGATTGTACCTACTCGCCCAGCATGATGCTTTATTGGCAGTTTTATGGCCACAAGAGCATATTCGCCATATTCAGCACATCAAAAAGCAAAGCCAATGCAACGCACAGCACCCCATTTTATTGTTGGCAGTACAGCAATTAGATGAATATTTTCAAGGACAACGCCAACAATTTACTGTACCACTCGCATTTCAAACAGGCACAGCTTTTCAACAACACGCATGGCACGCTTTACAGCAAATTCCCTATGGACAAACATGGACTTATCAACAACAAGCTCATTTTATGAACAATGATAAAGCCGTGCGTGCCGTTGGTGCTGCCAATGGTCAAAATCCTTTATCCATTATTGTACCTTGCCATCGTGTGATTGGAAAAAATGGACAATTGGTCGGTTTTGGGGGCGGTTTAGATCGTAAAATGACCTTATTGGCCTTGGAGCAACGCCATCACACCCGATAAATATTGCTGATTTAATATATTTTTACATTAATCTTTATTTGCTTATTTAAAATCATCTATTCTTTAATTTATTCTTGCTTATCATAGTGATATACTACACAGTTTAATATCGCTATTTATAAGCGATGTTCCCATTGTTTTAAACTGCTGATGTTGCTATGAAATTCGCTGATAAAAAATCATTGATTCTACTATTACCTAAAATTTTATCTAGTCTATTTTTAGTACTGGTCGCCAGTTTTTTATTTATTGCCATCATTACCTTTTCTACCTTTGATCCAGGTTGGACCTATGTCGCCAGCGATACGCAACAAGTTTCTAATTTAACAGGCATTGTAGGTGCATGGTTTGCCAATGTATTGCGTGCGTTTTTTGGCTTGGCAAGTATTTGGTTTCCTATTATTTTGGCTTATGAAGCCTACCAATTGTGGCACGCTAAAAAAATTATTACTCGCCTATTGCGTCATTTTTCACAGCTGTTTTTAATTTTAAGCAGTGCGACTTTATTGGCATTATTACGCCCAAGCAACACTTATACGTTAGATGCCAGTGGTGGAATTTTAGGCTATGAAACAGCCGTCGCCTTTAGCTCATTAAATCTTCCATCTTATCTCGTTATGGCGATTATTTTTGTTTTTGTGTTGCTGTTTTTAAGCGTTGCATTTGCAATTCAATGGTCTAATGCGAAAAACTTTTTCCATCAATTACGCTACAACTACCACAATATTTTTTATAAATATCAAAGTGATGCGATTTTAATTCGTGAAAACCAAAAAGCACAACAACGCCTTGCCGCATTACAAAAGCAAAAAACGCATAGTAAGCAGGCTGAGCAAACGCAAATGACCATTGACGAACACGTCAATCACGCTGCTCACAGCCCAGATACCGTCAAAATCAATGCTGAAAATGTCTATGTTTCTGGCGATGTGTGGCATCAAAGTAGCGATGGTCAAGCATCATTGCAAGAAATGAAACAAATGTTGCAAGAATTAAAGCAGCATAGCCATGCCCAACGTGCCGAACAAAATCAGGTAAACACAACAACAAACACGACAAATACAACCACTGAAACGAACACAGCCAGCAAAAACCAACTCAACTGGTCAGATGATGCTGCATTTGACGATTTATTGCAATCTGCTCAACAGCAAAGCCAAGCACCGACCATTCATCATACTGCTTTTGAACAAAAACATCAGCAAATGTCGCACCGTGCGGCACAAGCAACACAATTAAACCAACAAATTCAACAACTTAATCAACAAAATCAAGCAACGCAACCGTCAATAACGGAAAGCCAAACGCCAACAACAAAAAGTATCGCTCCAACGCAAACGACCACAAGTAATAAATCTGTTGCCGATTTAATCCATGAGCGTTTAAATCAACCTAGTCCATTGGAAAATGTGGATCAATTTTTACAGCAAAGCGAAATACAAAGCGATACAACTTCGCAGCAACCATCGCACAATGATATTAAAATTGTAGAGCCAAGCATTCCTGCTCCTGCACAAAATACTGTGCAAAATCAACAAGATGATGATTTTCCTAGTCAGCAAAATCATCACTCCCCTACTCCATTGCTCTACCGTAATGCTGTGGCAAATCCAGTGGCTGAACTTCAAAGTGATGACTTAAGCAATGATGATTTTAATCATGATTGGCATGATGATTTAGACCATCAGACCACGAATGTCATGCCAACATCTCACAGCACGCACAGTACACCACAGGCAGTTTTGCATACGCCTTCACAGCACAATTCAACATCACACGATTTTGATTTGAACCATGCAAATGACGATGTAGATAGCAATACCAATAGCGTAATGAATGAAACGGCACAGCAAGATGATGATTGGGACGCACCTTTAACCGATTCATCTGGGCGAATAATTTCTCGTGCCATGCAAGTGGCAGAGCATCGTAAAACATTATCGCCATTGCCAAGTTTAGATTTGCTTGACCCTGTGGATTTAACCCAAAAAGTCCAAATTTCTGAACAAGAATTGAAACAACGTGCAGAATTATTAGAAATCAAACTGCAAGATTTCAACATTAAAGCCAGCGTGAAAGAAATTCACCCAGGTCCTGTGATTACTCGTTTTGAGCTTGAACTTGCTCCTGGTATGAAGTCGTCTAAAGTGGCGA
>JAUNHS010000207.1 GCA_030523805.1 Acinetobacter sp. | reverse complement strand
GGATAGCATTGCTTGGCGTGTTGTAAAATGGCTTGTTTTAAAGATGATTTCATATGCAAAAAGACCTAAAAAGTGAAAAGAAATGATTTGACAATAAGGCAATTATTGCCTATAATACACATAAGCCAAGCAATAACGCTTAGGCAACCTAAACCGCCAAAGGAGCGATGACATGAATGCACAAACCCTAAACAGAGAGCTAAAAATGGCTGACCTTGAACGCATTAAGCTAGAAACTGAGAAAATGCGAGTTGAAGCCGAAAAGTTAAGAGCTGAAACAATGAAAATTCAAAAAGAAACCAAATATTACCCTAGCGTTTCCATTGTCATTGCCTTAATTGCTCTTATCGCCTCAATTCTAGCTTTAATTAAATAACAAAAGCCCCTTTAAGGGGCTTTTTG
Organism: Acinetobacter sp.; assembly: GCA_030523805.1. Lineage (GTDB taxonomy): Bacteria > Pseudomonadota > Gammaproteobacteria > Pseudomonadales > Moraxellaceae > Acinetobacter. The sequence continues at coordinate 1,561 of JAUNHS010000207.1, read as the reverse complement.
GAATAAACAATGAAACCTGACATTAGCAAGCACAACCCTGACCCAAGCTACATTAGAGCCTTGCTTGAGCAAGCAGGGCTATCACAGCGTAAAGCAGCCCATATTTTAGGTATATCCGAACGTATGATGCGATACTATCTCGTACACCCTGATGACCCTAATTATCGCCCTATTCCTTATACAGTACAATTTGCTATAGAATGCTTAGCACATCATGAATAAATAATGCACTCGAAGCATTTATGCAAAAGCCTTGACAAATAGGACAAAATGACCTATTATACAAGCATAAGCCAAGCAATCACGCTGTGGCAATCGCTTAAGGAGCGAAACATGAATGATTTAGATAAGGAGCTGAAAATGGCAGAAATAAACAAACTCAATGCCGAAGCAGCTAAAATCCAAGCAGAAGCACAAGCAACCATGCTACAAGCCAATGCAGAAATTAGTAAGATGATGGCTGAAACGGCTAAGATTAACAAGGAAACAAAATATTATCCCCTAGTATTCCTACTCACAGGCATGGCAGGTGGTATTATTGTTGCCATCATTCAAATGTTATCAAAATAAAGCAATAGCCCCACGTTTGGGGCTATTTTGCAAAGGATTGAGCAATGAAACCGAATGCACAACACTACAACCCTGACCCTGACTATTTGCGTGAACTGATTGCAAAAACAGGACTAACACAAAACGAAGTCGCACAACGTGTAGGCGTAAGCGGTCGCACCATGCGACGTTATCTCACGTTCAGCACCAGCGAAAACTACCAACAAGCCCCCTATGCCGTACAATTCGCCATAGAATGCCTAGCCCATTAAACTACTGGCAGGATAACCACCAAAAGGCAAAGGCTTATTCTGTCCAAAACGCACACGGCACGACTTCAACCGCCCAATACACGCATCTTGTGCTGGGTCGTTGGTCGGCTTATCGTCTTTAGTAAACATCGCTGTGCCAGTATAACCACACTCTTCACCACGATATTTACCACACACCGCCCAATGGCAATAATTACTAATTTGTCGTACAGGAATTTTTAAACCTTCAAAATCAATTGGATTAGACAGTTCAAAACTCACTTGATGAGCATTTTCAGATGTTTTTTGTTCAATAAACCAAATTTGCTCCTTGCACTCATGGCTGGCGTGAGCATTACCATCACTAAAATTCACCGCTTCTAAATACTTGGCAAGCGTGGTAATCACTTTCAACTTTGCCCCTGCAAAATCTTTGAACTGCAAGCAATAAGCAGACACCGCCCCTTGCACATCGCCAATTTTATTGGCAATGGTCATATTTGGTGCTGATGCCTTACCGTCTGACCGCATTTCCAGCCCTGACACACTCATCGCAATCGGCTCAAATGCCACGCCACGAAAAGTAATCGCACCGCTTTGTAAATGGCTGTGAAAGCGTAATATACCTGCTCCCAATTTTGATGCGTCTAGCTCGTATAAGGTAATCAAACCATCAACGTGTAACTTTTGAAAATCTGTGTTTAGCATATTTTTCACCCATAAAAAAAGGCTATTTCACCATGAAATAGCCATAAAAAATC
>JAUNHS010000036.1:4367-15281 GCA_030523805.1 Acinetobacter sp. | reverse complement strand
CCATGAATCACCCGTATAGATTAAATTGTGAAAAGAATAATGCGTAATAGCGTGGTTATTTTAGCAAATTTTCAGGGGAAAAGGGAAATATTTTGTGAAGATTGTGTCATTGTAATCAATGGATTTAATTTATCAAACTCAACACTCGTCATCTCTATACGGATTATCAATACCCAATTTCGCTAAAATCTCAATTTCCAAACTTTCCATTTCTTGTGCATCTTCATCGCTCAATTCATGGTCATAACCGAGCAAATGCAACACACCATGCACCACCAAATGCGTAAAATGCTGCATAGGCGTTTTGCCCTGTTCTTCTGCTTCCGCCAGCACCACAGGAATGCAAATCACCAAATCCCCCAGTGGATAGGCATCTAATTCATCAACAATATCCGCAGGAATTTCACTACCAAAAGACAACACATTGGTCGGTTTATCCTTTTGGCGATATTGCAAATTCAACGCTTGACTATGGGCAATATCCACACACGCAATGCCCATTTCATAATCACATGGATCAAACAAACTCAATGCTGTTTGCACAATGTGCTGTACGGTTGCTTCATCAATCACCAATTCAGGCGATTGCACATCTTGTTGTAAGCATAAATTTAGTTGCATTGCCGTTTCTCCATTCACACATCATGGTGCTGTGCGTCAGCTTTTTGATTGTGTTCGCTCATTAAGCGTTGTTGCTCTGCTTTACGTTCAGCACGCTTTTCCGCAGAAATTCGCTGTTGCTCATCATCAAAACGGTCATAGGCTTCTACAATTTTTTGCACCAACTGATGACGCACCACATCACGAGAATGGAAACGTGTAATGTGAATTTCCTTAATCGGCTCTAAAATTCTTAATGCCTGTGCCAAACCTGATTGCTGTCCACGGGGTAAATCGACTTGCGTTACATCGCCCGTAATCACAGCACGAGAGCCAAAGCCCAAGCGAGTTAAAAACATTTTCATCTGTTCAGGCGTGGTATTTTGTGCTTCATCTAAAATCACAAAAGAATGATTGAGCGTCCGTCCACGCATATAGGCAAGTGGTGCAACTTCAATAATTTGTCGTTCAATCAATTTGCCGACTTTTTCAAAACCGAGCATTTCATACAAGGCATCGTACAAAGGGCGTAAATACGGGTCAATTTTTTGTGTTAAATCCCCCGGTAAAAAGCCCAATTTTTCGCCAGCTTCCACCGCAGGGCGTACCAGTAAAATACGTTGAATTTCATTGCGTTCCAACATATCCACCGCTGCTGCCACCGCAAGATAAGTTTTCCCTGTCCCTGCAGGGCCAACACCAAAGGAAATATCGCTCTGTAAAATGCGTTGCACATAGCGACGTTGGTTTGCTCCACGTGGGTTAATCCGTCCCTTGCGTGTTTGCAAATAAACGTCCATCGGTGCTTCGCCTGCCGCTTCATCGCTATCCAACGTGCGTTCGGTTTGGCTACCTTGAATGATAATATGTACTTGGTCAGCAGTTAAGGCATGGCTTTCGGTTTCTTCATACAGACGATTGAGAATAAATTCAACACGTTGCACATCGGCAAGTTCGCCTTCTAAAAAAAAGCTGTCGCCACGTTGGTGCAGGGTAATGGGAATGGCGTGTTCAATTTGCTTGAGATGGGCGTGAAATTCGCCTAGCACACGTTTAAGATGGTCTAAACTAATATCGGAAAATTGTACGGTACGGCGGATGCTGGCTGTCAAAGAAAGTGTCCTATAATCATGATGTAAAAAGGTTATTTTAAAATAAATTGGCGAGAAAAGCGATAAAGAATTACGTACGGCCACAGGATAAAAATCCCCCAAACTACTACAGATGGGGGATTGATGATGTGGCTGATGTTGTGATCGCAAGAAATTAACTTTCTAACTTCACAATATCGCCATAGACCAAATTGAGCGTTTTAATTTTGGTAATATGCACATCGGCAAATTTACCCACCCAACTGGCATCGCCTTTGACCAAAACTAAACGAGTATTGTCTGCCGTGCCAAGCAATAAACTTGGATCTTGCTCAGACACTTTTTCTAAAAGCACACGTTCGGTACGGCCGAGCATGGCATCTGTTTTATCAATACTTGACTTTTTAATCACTTGTTGCACTTCGGCAAGGCGTGCTTTTTTCACCAATTCTGGCGTGCTATCTTCCAATTCTGCCGCAGGTGTACCTGGGCGTTTTGAGTAAACAAAACTATAAGAATGGTCAAAATCTAAATCTTTAATAAACTGCAAGGTTTCGGCAAAGTGGGCATCAGTTTCCCCTGGGAAACCAATAATAAAGTCGCTAGATAAGTGCATATCTGGGCGAACTTGACGCAATTTAGCAATTTTATCAATATACACATCAATGGTGTGATTGCGTTTCATGGCTTTTAACACATCGTTTGAGCCACTTTGTACAGGCAAATGCAAGTGTGAAACCATTTGTGGTAAATCACGGTAGCATTCAATCAATTCATCAGAAAATTCTAATGGGTGCGATGTGGTGTAGCGAATACGCCCAATGCCTTCAATTTCTGCCACTAAACGCAATAATTCTGGGAAGGTGCAAATACCACCTTCAAAAGTTTCACCACGGTAGCCATTTACATTTTGCCCGAGCAATGAAATTTCACGCACGCCTTTTTCTGCCAAGCCTGCAATTTCGGCAAGTACATCATCAAGTGGGCGAGAGACTTCTTCGCCACGGGTATAAGGCACAACGCAGAATGAGCAATATTTTGAGCAACCTTCCATAATGGAAACAAAGGCTTTTACGCCTTCCACTCGTGGCTCAGGTAAAAAGTCAAATTTTTCAATATCTGGGAATGAAATATCCACCAGTTTGATTTTATCGTGTTTGGGTTTGTGTACTTGCTCTTGGTGCTGATCGAGCAATTGCGGTAAACGGTGCAAAGTTTGTGGGCCAAAAACCATATCTACATAAGGCGCACGTTTTTGAATCACATCGCCTTCTTGCGATGCCACACAGCCACCGACACCGATAATTAAGTCAGGATTTTTATCTTTCAGTTTACGCCAGCGACCGAGTTCACTAAATACTTTTTCTTGGGCTTTTTCACGGATTGAGCAAGTGTTCATTAGCAAAATATCAGCTTCTGCTGGGTCATTGGTCAATACATAACCGTGGGAATCATTGAGTAAATCTGCCATACGATGACTGTCATATTCATTCATCTGACACCCTTGCGTTTCAATGTACAACTTTTTTACGCCGTGTGGCTGTTGTGCAGAAGCTGGAGTGTGCGATGGCTGGGTTACAGTTTTATCTGTGGCAACGGACGCAGTAGGATTGAAGGTATGAACCGTCATAAATAGTCTCTCATTAAATCTAGCGGATTGCTGGAATGTGCATATTTTATCATATTTTAAGCAATAATTATGGACTATTTTTATTCAATCTCTAGACTTTTGCATGAGAGTAATACACAATGGCAATAGCTAGTGCTAAAATAAGCTAGACACTGTGTTTAACTTTTATTTGGAGAAAATAACGATGTCATTAGAACGTATTGGTTTAGCGTCATTACATGACAAAGTCTGCTCAGCAGATCAAGCAGCAACTTTTATTCAAGATGGTATGACGGTTGCAATTAGTGGATTTACAGGTGCTGGTTATCCAAAAGCATTGCCATCAGCAATTGCTAAGCGTGCCAAAGAGTTTCATGCTCGTGGTGAAAGTTTTGGTATTGGCGTAATCACAGGTGCTTCAACTGCACCAGACTGTGATGGTGTAATGGCTGAAGCAAACTGTATCAAATTCCGTAGCCCATTCCAATCAGACCCAACTTTGCGTAACAACATTAACGCAGGTCATACTGCATACCAAGATATGCACTTATCCCATGTAGAGCAACAAATCCGTCAAGGTTTCTACGGTGATATTCATGCAGCTGTTGTAGAAGCGACAGCAATTACTGCTGATGGTAAAATCGTACCATCAATGGGTATTGGTCATAACGCTGAAGTATTAAAAGCAGCTGAAAAAATCATTATTGAAGTGAATACCGCACAAAATGCAAAATTAGAAGGTATGCACGACATTTATGCAGAAGTTGGTTTGCCACCACACCGTAAGCCAATTCCAATCATTGGCCCATTTGACCGTATCGGTTCACCATATTTAGAATGCGATTTAAACAAAGTCGTTGCGATTGTATTTACTGACTCTGGCGACCGTAACAGTAAATTTGCAGAGCCAGACGATACTTCTAAACGTATCGCTTCACAAATCATTGATTTCCTTGACCACGAAGTAAAAGCAGGCCGTTTACCGAAAAACTTATTGCCTTTACAATCAGGTGTAGGTAACGTAGCAAATGCAGTATTGGCAGGTCTTTTAGATGCACCATTTGAAGACTTAACAGGCTATACTGAAGTATTGCAAGATGGTATGTTGGACTTAATCATTGCAGGTAAAATGAAGTCAGCTTCAGCAACTGCATTGTCATTTAGCCCAGATGCGTTACAACGTTTCAATGACAACATTGAATTTTTGCGTGATAAAATCATTTTACGCCCAATGGAATTAACCAACAATCCTGAGTTAATTCGTCGTCTCGGTATCATTGGTATGAATGCTATGATTGAAGCGGATATTTACGGTAACGTAAACTCTACGCACGTGATGGGTACAAAAATGATGAACGGTATTGGTGGTTCAGGCGACTTTACTCGTAATGCGTTCTTCTCATTCTTCGTAAGTCCTTCTACAGCGAAAGGCGGTGCAATTTCATCAATCGTGCCAATGGTTTCTCACCACGACCACACTGAACATGATGTGATGTTTGTGGTTACTGAGCAAGGTATGGCAGACTTGCGTGGTAAATCACCACGTCAGCGTGCGAAATTAATCATTGAAAACTGTTCACACCCAGATTACCGTGATATGTTGCGTGATTACTACGACCGTGCAGAAAAAGCAGGTGGTTTACATACGCCACACATCTTGCTTGAAGCATTGTCTTGGCACCAACGTTTTGTTGAAACAGGCGATATGCGTATCAAATAATTCGCAATTAGTTTGTTCAAAAATTTAGGGCGATTGCAACATTGTCCTAAATTTGCCAAAGCAAAAGCCCTAACGATTGTTAGGGCTTTTTTGTCGCTACTGCATTCAATAAACATCATCAAATGTAGATGATTGCAACATTACTTTTTCGGTGTTAAACCTTCAGCGACTTCTAAACTTTCATCATTATTGAAAAACTTCTCACGTTGCTCTTCCAAAAACTTTTTCGCTTCAGGTTCAAACACGTTTAAACGCTTTTCATTAATCAGCGTGGTTTGGTGCTGTAACCATTCTTGCCATGCTTGTTTAGACACCGTGTCAAACAATTCTTGACCTTTCGCACCTGGAAATGGAGCAGCGGCTAAACCTTCCATTTCTTGTTGATATTTACGGCAAAATACTTGACGAGTCATATACATTTCCTAAAAATCAGTGAAATTTCATTGCCTTAAATTGTAGCATAAAATTGCTGCAAACGTTGCTCTGCACGTTCAATCGCTTGTGCCACTTGAGCAGGAGCAGTTCCGCCAATATGGTTGCGAGCCGCCACAGACGCATCTAAAGTCAATGCTACATCAAACACATCAGCGGTAATCACATCAGAGAATTGCTGTAATTGTTCCAACGTTAATTCAGATAAATCTTTATTTTCCTGCACGCCCAACGCTACAGCTTTACCCACAATCTCATGTGCATCACGGAACGCAATGCCTTTTTTCACTAAATAATCTGCCAAATCGGTTGCTGTAGAAAAACCACGCAATGCTGCTTCACGCATTTCTGCGACATTTGGCACGAGAGCAGGAATCATATCGGCAAATGCCATCAAGCTACCACGCAAGGTATCAATGGCATCAAATAAAGGCTCTTTATCTTCTTGATTATCCTTATTATAAGCGAGTGGTTGCCCTTTCATTAGTGTCAGCAAACTCATCAAATCGCCATACACACGCCCTGTTTTGCCACGAATCAATTCAGGTACATCAGGGTTTTTCTTTTGTGGCATGATAGACGAGCCTGTGCAGAAACGGTCAGGAATTTGCACAAATTTAAATTGAGCCGATGTCCACAAAATTAATTCTTCAGAAATACGAGACAAGTGCATCATCACCAATGAAGCGACTGAACAAAATTCAATGGCAAAATCACGGTCAGACACGGCATCAAGCGAGTTTTCACACACGCCATCAAAGCCCAATAATTCCGCCACATAATGACGGTCAATCGGATAAGTCGTGCCTGCCAATGCTGCTGCACCTAGTGGCAAGCGATTCACACGGCTATAGCAATCACGCAAACGTTCGCCATCACGCACCAACATTTCAAACCACGCCATCAAATGATGTCCAAAAGTTACAGGTTGAGCCGTTTGTAAATGGGTAAAGCCTGGCATAATGGTCGCTGTATTTTGCTTCGCCAATGCCAAAATACCTTGCTGTAAACGTTGTAAAATCGGAAATAATGCCTTGATTTCATCACGCAAATATAAGCGAATATCGGTCGCTACTTGGTCATTACGGCTACGTCCTGTGTGTAATTTTTTGCCTGTAATGCCAATGCGTTCGGTTAAACGATGTTCAATATTCATGTGAACATCTTCAAGGTCAATTCGCCATTCAAATGTACCTGCTTCAATTTCTTGTTGAATTTGCGTGAGTCCTTGAATAATATCATCACGCTCTTGTTCGCTTAAAATACCGACTTTTGCCAACATAGTGGCATGGGCAATTGAGCCTTGAATATCTTGCTTATAAAAGCGTTGGTCAAATTGCACAGAAGCAGTAAATTCGGCAACAAAGGCATCAGTCGCTTCGCTAAAACGTCCGCCCCACATACCTGATGTTGCTTGTGCTAATGATGGATTTTGAGATTGGCTCATAGGTCAGTTCGCTCTAAAAATAAAATTCATAAAAATATTTGCTCAAGCCACGCTACTGTAGCTTTTAGCTTTATCTGTTGAGTATAGCAAAATAAAGACTAAAAAACTGCATTTACGACTATTGGACAGGCAATGAAAATAACATTTATATCGTAAAATGCGTGCTTGTGGTATGATGATGCACAAAGAACACAAAATGCAGAGTAATTGCTCATGATGACACTAAAAATCGCAACACGACAAAGCCCTTTAGCCTTGTGGCAAGCCGAACATATCAAAGCACGTTTGCAACAATTACACCCGAGTTTAACGGTGGAATTGGTTACATTTGTAACGCAGGGCGATAAAATTTTGGATACGCCATTGGCAAAAATTGGTGGAAAAGGCTTATTTGTCAAAGAATTAGAAAATGCCTTGCTTGATGGTCGTGCCGATTTGGCGGTGCATTCTATGAAAGATGTACCGATGGAATTGCCTGAAGGATTAAGCCTTGCGGTGATTTGTGAGCGTGAAGATCCGTTTGATGCTTTTGTATCTAATCAATATGCCCACTTGGACGATTTACCACAGGGAGCGATTTTAGGCACATCAAGCCTACGCCGTAAATGCCAATTATTGCAAGCACGTCCTGATTTAATTATCAAAGATTTGCGTGGCAATGTGGGAACACGTCTGGGGAAATTGGACGCAGGCGAGTATGATGCCATTATTCTTGCCAGTGCAGGCTTGAAGCGTTTGGGCTTGGGCGAACGTATTCGTCATACCTTAACTGCAGAAATGAGTTTGCCTGCGGTGGGGCAAGGGGCGTTAGGTTTGGAATGCCGTAGCCACGATGAAAATGTGCTAAATTTAATCCGTCCTTTATTGCACGCAGAAACGGATGCTTGTGTGCGTGCCGAGCGTGCATTTAACCGTTATTTACAAGGCGGTTGCCAAGTGCCGATTGCAGGTTTTGCCACGCTTAATGATGGGCAATTACACATTGCAGGGCGAGTAGGTAGCATTGATGGTTCACAATTGCTCAAAGCCGAACGTCAAGGCGATATTGCCCAAGCTGAACAATTGGGCGAGCAATTAGCCCAAGATTTATTGGCACAAGGGGCAGGCGAATTGCTAAAAGCCTTATATGAGTAATGTGAGTGCATGAACGCCATTTTTGTTAATACACGCCCAGCCGAACGTGCGGAACGTCTTACATTTGCACAAGCGGAGATGATTGAATTTCAATTACCGTTGTTGGCTTTAGAAGCCTGTGCATTTGATGATGTGTTGCAGCGACAAATGCAACATTTGCCCAATGTGCAAGTGATTGTGGTGGTTAGCCCCATGGCAGTACAAGTCGGTATGCAATATTTACAGCAGGCAGGCGTGTCGCTCACGGCATTGCAGCACATACAATGGGTCGCAGTTGGACAAAAAACGGCACAATGCTTGGCTCAATTTGGGATTCAGGCATTTGTACCTGATATTGAAAATTCTGAAGCTATGGCGAATGTTTTGCTATTTCAAACATCATCACCAGCAAACGTGGCTTTTTGGCGTGGCGAAGGTGGGCGTGAGTGGTTGATGCAGCACTTACAGCAACAGCATTGGCAGGTGGAAAATATTTGCCTATATCAGCGGCATTTGCCTGTACACGCTGTACAGCAATGGCAACAGCTCAAACAGCAAGTACAACAGCAACACATTCGGCAAATGTTTGTGTTAATCAGCAGTGCAATGAGTTGGCATTATTGGCAAAATTTACAGCAAGATGATGATTTTATTGCAAAGATTTCTGGTTTGCGTGTGGATTATTTGGTGTTGGGCGAACGAGTGGCACATATTGTTTCATCACACATTGCAGGGCAAAAGCAAGTGCATTGCCATGTGCTACAAGGTTTGCAAGTAAACGATATTCAGCAGTGCGTTCAATCATTATTGGGGGAAGATGATGAATAAATTACAATGGGGTGTGTGGGGGATTGCTGTTTTGATTTTGGCAGGTTACGGCTATAAAAATTATACGTTAGAACAACGCTTTACGCAATTGCAGCAGGAATATCATCAATCCGAACAGCGAACTGCTCAACTGAAAGATGAATGGATTGCATGGCAACGTCAAACACAAGGCACGCACGCAGCAAATACGCCTGCTAGCACCAATTCAACAGCAACATCAGAACAACTACAACACGCCCAACGCCAACAATTATTGGCACAGCTAGAAACGGTGCAATTTGCCATTCAGCAAGGGCAGTGGCTATATGCCGTAGAAAAATTAACCACGATAGAGCAACAGATTGCCACGACACAACTTGCCGATGGCTTTAAGCAAACCTTATCCAATGTCGTGCAGCAAGACCGTACAGCAATACAACGTTATGCTCAGCAAAATCATCAACAACAGCAATTATTGGTCAATTTAATTCAAGCGATTGATCAGCAATTGGAGCAAAGTTTGACTCGTTCGCCACAATTTCAACCACAGCAAAACACATCATTTTGGCAAAATTTAATCCGTATAGAACGTGTGCAAGCACCATTACAGCAAAGTAACGACATTCGCCTATGGTTGCAAGATATTCGTGCCGATGTGCAATTATTGAAGCAAAGTTTGCATTTATCGCACCAGCAAGCATGGACACAACAATTGACGCAAATTCAGCAAAAAATTCATCAGCTTGATGAAGCACAACAACAAAAATTCCAACCAATGATGACGGAATTAACCGCAGTCGCTGTAACAACACCACCTGCACTCAATAGCATTGCTTTATTTGGTCATGATGCTCAGCGTGCAACACAAGCACAACCATAAGGAAAGGGGTGTTCCACATGAAACATCGTGTACAAGCCTATTTTTTGACGATTATTGCTATTACATTGATTTTTATCATCATTTTTGGTGTGGGTGGTAGTGGTTATGTGTCTATTTATTGGTGGCATTGGCAATTACAAAGTAGTGTATTGGTGCTAGGCGTTTTGTTATTTGCATTCGTGAGTGCATTATTTTTGTTGGTTTCATTTTGTTTGTGGCAATGGCGAAAGGCACAAAGTAAAAAGCGACATTTGCAATTTTCACAGCTTTATTTGTATGAACAAAGTGGTTTGATTTTGTTTTTTCAATCGTTCACACATCATACTTCGCCAGCATTATTTGCTTCCATCGTGAAAAAATACCAAACATCACCGCATTTGTCGGCATTAATCCAAAGTGTACATTTTTCTGAGCAAAAACAATATGATGTCGCTTTGCAAGTGCTACACGCTGTACCGTCGCATTTGCAAGCACTTGCTGAATTACAAACGGCTCACATTTATTTATTGCAGCAACACGAGCAAAAAAGTTTACAGCAATTAAGTATTTTGACAGCACAGCTTGCCCATGAACTTGAAGCTATTCAACCATTGTACCAGCAAGTAAAGCAGCATTTGTGGGCGAAATTTGCACAACAATTTGCCGTTGCTTATTTGGATTATGCTCATCATCACACGTTAAATGCAGAGCAATTTCAACAGTGGTTGAATGCTTTAATATTGGTAATGGATTTAAATCCACAAACGACGGTGAGTATTATTCAAAATAAATTGAATATTATTCATGATGGTTTTAAGCAATATGACATGCAATATTATGGATTAAATCAGCGATATTTAATTTTATTGCAACAATTGTTTAAGCATACGCAAAATATGCAAATCAATATATTTTTGCGAGAAATAGCCGAGCAAAGTTTAAACTATTATTTTGATGAATATATTTTATTATTATGGTTGCACAGTATGCAGGAGCAAGGTGAACATCAAGGCGATATACAGGCTCATTTGTCGGCTTGGCAACAGCAATATCAAGCTATGCCGTGCTTGACGTTTGCTCAATTATTATTGCAACCGTCTATTTCTTATCACCATTTACAGCAATTTATACAAGATTATCCACATTATCATTTGACAGATGTTTTACAGCAATATAGCCAGCATCGCCAAGTAGATGAACACATTGCCACGGTGGAATTAATGCAATTATGGTCAT
>JAUNHS010000036.1:0-4267 GCA_030523805.1 Acinetobacter sp. | reverse complement strand
TGATGGATTTTAAATGAGAAATAAGCATATTATTTTATGGCATTATATGAAAAATTTGACTTGATTATTTTTTAATATATTTATATGATAGCAATACGAATGTATAGTCCTTGCTTATTTTAAAATAAAATAAGTTGGAAAATAGGATTTGATGGAGTTAAAAATGACGATTGAATTAAATCATTTATCGGTGAGTGAATTAGAAACTGTGCGTAAAAAAGCCGAGTTTTTAATTGAAAGCCGCCGTGATGCAACGGTAGAACACGCCTATAAACAAGCCATTGAAATTGCACGCAGTGTGAATTTGAGTTTGGAAGATTTGGTAAATTATGGTTCAACCAAGCGTAAGAAAACTACACGCAAGCCAGTAGAGCCACGTTATCGCAATCCTGCCAATGCTGAGCAAACATGGACTGGGCGTGGTAAGCAACCACGTTGGTTGGCTGAAGAAATCAAAAAAGGTAAAACTTTAGAAAGTTTTCTGATTTCATAATTGCTGTCAGAAAATTGTCTAGCAAATTATCTAGCAAAATATGCACACAAGAAAACCGAGCTTAGGCTTGGTTTTTTCTTTTTTTATTGTGTGGGATTGGGTAAAATACTGCCACTGGATAAAAACTTAAAACCGATATAGGCTTGATTATGGTATGGCAATTAACCGCACAGCGTGCAGATAGTCCAAATATTACGATGCAACACGCACAATGTATTGTGGGTGGGCATCGCAGTGCTGATGTGATTTTACCGTTTCCACATATTTCACGGCATCACGCACGCTTACGTATTGATGAACAGCAATTACTCATTCAAGATTTGCATTCAGCACAAGGTACTTGGTTGAATGGTCAAAAAATTGAACAGGAATGTGTGCTTCAAGCCAATGACCAAGTGGCATTTGCCGATTTAATGTATCATGTAGAATGGCTGGCTGATGATGTGGTTGCACCTGTGGAACATATCGCCAGCACAGCAGAGCAAATGAGCGAACAAGGTATGCTCAGCTTGCAAGAGCGAGCAGGCGATATTCACGTCAGCCGAGACGGTATGCCGACCAATATGAGCATTCCCAAACCTGCACCCATTCCTGAAGGGGTAGATGTATTTGCCAAACAAGCCGTGCAATACACAGCTCAAGATGACATCAAATCCGACGTGGCTTTACACAAGGAAGAAAAGCGAAATGCGTCTATTGGCTTGTTGGTGATTGTGCTTTTAGTCATTGTGGCAGCCGTTGCGGCATGGGTGTTAATATAGGTTCATTCATTGTTAAAGCAAGCATTAATTGCTAAAATAAGCGACAGATTTTTATTTCAATTTATTTTTAATTTATTTCAAGAGTAAGACCGATGAATGCCGTACAATTTGCAAATTTGGCACAACGCTCACTGATTTTATTTGATTTAGACGGAACATTAGTAGATTCTGCAAAAGACATTTACCGTGCCATGAATTTGACTTTGGCAGAATTGCAGCGAGAAAGTGTAACCGAACAGCAAATCCGTCAATGGATTGGACGTGGTGCAGGGCAGTTGTGCGAATGCGTATTACGACATCAAGATGGTCAAGTGGATCAGCAAAAACATCAACAATTATTGCAACATTTTTTGTCAATTTATGAACAAAATGTATGCGTAGAAACCGTGCTGTATTATGGTGTAACTCGCTTTTTAAATGAATGCCAATTACAAGGTAAAAAAATGGCAATCGTTACCAATAAACCCTATGTGGCAACAGAAAACTTACTTAAAGCCTTAAATTTATTTGATATTTTTGATGTAGTGATTGGTGGCGATAGCTTGGCAGAACGTAAACCATCGCCATTGCCATTGCTTCATGCAGTAGAGCAACTTGGGGCAACACCTGAAACTACTTTAATGATTGGTGACTCACGCAATGATGTGGAAGCGGCACGAGCGGCAGGCATTGATTGTGTAATGCTAAGTTATGGCTATAACCATGGCGAACCGCTAGAGCAATGCCAACCACAGTTGATTATTGACCATTTGAAACAACTTTTGTAACCCATTTTTAGGATAATCTCATGACCACACACGCCCAATTTGAGCAATTAAAACAACAAGGCTATAATTTAATTCCTGTGTTTCGCCAATGTTTAGCCGATACGGAAACGCCTTTGTCGGTATTTGCACGCTTTAAACAGCAAGCCCAAGCCTATTTATTTGAATCGGTCGAAGGTGGCGAAAATTGGGCAAGATATTCCATGATTGGCTTGGGTGAAAGTACCATTTTTTCGTGTAATGAAGGTGTTTTAACCGTTCAAAATGAACAAGGCGACATCACACAGCAGGCGTGTAATGACCCTTTTCAATATATCCGTGATTTTCAAGCACAATTTAAAGTGCCAACACATCAAGATATTGCAGGTTTACCTAGTTTTACAGGCGGTTTAGTCGGTTATTTTGGTTACGATACGGTGCGATATATTGAACCACGTTTGACCAATATTCCACCGAATGATCCTGTGCAATTACCTGATTTATGGTTGATGTTGTCTAAAACGGTGATTGTATTTGATAATTTAAAAGATATGCTGTTTTTAATTGTCCATGCAGATACAACACAAGCCGATGCCTACCAAAAAGCACAGCGGCAACTTGATGAATTGGAACGCATTCTCGCTGAACCAGTGAAATTGCAAGCCAAACTACACACAGCACCGCATTTTGTTTCTTTGACAGGCGAAGAAAAATTTTTGCAAACGGTGGATAAAGTCAAAGAATACATTAAAGCAGGCGATGTGATGCAAGTTGTCCCTGGGCAGCGTATGGTTTCGGATTTTGATGGCGAAGCTTTGCAAGTGTATCGTGCTTTACGCCACTTAAATCCATCGCCTTACTTATTTTTGGTGCAAGGGCAGACGTTGGGCGATGAAAAACCTTTTTATATTGTGGGTTCATCACCTGAAATTTTATCACGCTTGGAAAATGGTATTGCGACTGTGCGTCCATTGGCAGGCACACGCCCACGGGGTAAAACACGCGAAGAAGACCTTGCACTTGAGCAAGATTTATTGGCAGATGAAAAAGAAATTGCTGAACATTTAATGTTGATTGATTTAGGACGTAACGATGTTGGTCGTGTGTCTAAAATCGGCAAAGTACAAGTGACGGATAAAATGGTGATTGAGCGTTATTCACACGTTATGCACATTGTGTCTAATGTACAAGGCGAAGTGCGTGATGATGTTGATGCCTTAGATGTATTTAAAGCGACATTCCCAGCTGGCACATTATCTGGAGCACCTAAAATCCGTGCGATGGAAATTATTGATGAAGTTGAGCCAGTAAAACGTGGCGTATTTGGCGGAGCAGTAGGTTATTTAGGTTGGCATGGCGAAATGGACTTGGCGATTGCGATTCGTACTTGTGTTATTCGTGAACAAAAAGTCTATGTGCAAGCAGGTGCAGGCTTAGTAGCCGATTCTGTACCTGCATCAGAATGGAACGAAACACAAATAAAAGCCCGTGCTGTGATTAAATCGGTTGAATTATCATCAAAAGGATTGATTTTTTAAGTTTTTCGCACTTTTTCTTTAAAAAGTGCTTGCAATGCTTTTAAAATTTGCTATACTGCACACCGTTCCCAAGATGAACAGTAAATGAAAATGCCGACATAGCTCAGTTGGTAGAGCAACTGACTTGTAATCAGTAGGTCATCAGTTCGAATCCGATTGTCGGCACCATTTTCTTTTATTGTATTCATATCAAAAGAACTGCACTGTTGTATAGCGTGCGATACCAATTATGGTGAGGTTCCCGAGCGGTCAAAGGGAGCAGACTGTAACTCTGCCACGAAAGTTTCGAAGGTTCGAATCCTTCCCTCACCACCATCTTTACTTCAGTCCGAAGTATGATACAGAATTCAATTACGCGGGAGTAGCTCAGTTGGTAGAGCGGCAGCCTTCCAAGCTGCATGTCGCGAGTTCGATCCTCGTCTCCCGCTCCATCTGATTGAAGTGAAGCGAATGTCGCTCTTATAGCTCAGTGGTAGAGCACTCCCTTGGTAAGGGAGAGGTCTCGAGTTCAAATCTCGATAAGAGCTCCAGATACTTTACATCTTTAAAAAAATCATCTATACTATATTGTAATAAAGCAGGCTCATTAGTCTGCTTTTGAAGTATTAGAGATACTATTTTGTTTATTGTCAAGTGCAAGCGGTTTCGAGGGCATTGACGTTGAATTGAGGAAAATCAAATGGCTAAGGCTAAGTTTGAACGTAATAAACCACACGTAAACGTGGGTACAAT
>JAUNHS010000035.1:7158-15315 GCA_030523805.1 Acinetobacter sp. | reverse complement strand
AGCAACAGGCATGGATTGATTATATTCGCCCACATTTTGAACGCTTGAATGCCACACCACCCCAGCAATTACAGTGTATTTACCCAAGTTTTGTAGAACATGATGATTTTTTAGATGTGGTGATTGCTAGCGGTGTCAAAATTGTGAGTTTTCATTTTGGCATACCGACCACATCACAATTGGCACGCTTAAAGCAAGCAAAAATTATCAGTATGGCAACAGCGACCAATGTGCATGAAGCTCAATGTATTCAAGCGGCAGGCGTAGATGTGATTATTGCTCAAGGTGTGGAAGCTGGTGGGCATCGTGGGAGTTTTCATGCACACAGTGAAAGTGGTTTAACAACGCAAGATGTATTGCAACAGTTATTGCGTGCCAATATTAATTTACCGATTGTTGCCGCTGGGGGCATTGCGACAGCACAGGATATACAGCACTTTTTGACTTTGGGTGCAAGTGCCGTGCAAATGGGAACACGTTTTATCCCTTGTCCAAGTTCAAATGCCAGCACAGCGTATAGACACGCCTTGCAACAAGCACAAGCCACGCAATTAACATCGCTAATTTCTGGGCGAAATGCTCGTGGTATTGTGAATCAATGGCACGGTTTGGATACGGCACATCGCCCACAAGTAGCGGCTTATCCTTATGCTTATGATTTGGCGAAGCAATTACACGCTCATGCAGAACAGCACGGCTCACAGCAATATGCACCTTTTTGGGCAGGTACAGCCATTCATCGTGGTGGATTGAGTAGTATGCCTGCAGGGCAATTGGTGCAACAGTTGGTAGATGAATTGCAGCAGTTATTGTGATAATAACTATAAATCATTAGGTGGTGAGATTAGACTTTGCGGTCGTTTTTACGATACTAGCGACTGCAACCCCATCACCACCAATACCAACAATCCTACCCAACGGTTATGGCGAAATGCCCAAAATGTCCATTGTGGCTCACGTTGTTTTGTTTTTAAGTATTGATAGATAAAATCCATGATGAGCAATACAGCCAACGCCACCAACCACGCCCAATGCCATGCTTTTAAATACAATGCAAATATTAATAATCCCACAAATATCGCTTGCAATACAGCAATCATCGCCAAATCGTACCGCCCAAATAAAATCGCTGTGGATTTTACGCCAATTTTGACATCATCGGCACGGTCGGTCATGGCGTATTGCGTATCGTAGGCGACTGTCCACGCTAAATTGGCAAAATACAAGCACCAGCACAGCACATCGGGCGTTTTGCCTACGGCAGCAAATGCCATCGGAATAGACCATGAAAATGCTGCTCCTAAAAACACTTGTGGTAAGTGGGTGTAGCGTTTCATAAAGGGATAAATGATTGCCAATGCCACTGCACCGAATGACCAATAAAACACATTCATTGGTAAAAATAATAACAAACTGGCACTGGCTAAAATAAATGCCAAACACACCCACAAGGCTTCTTTGGCTTGAATCATGCCTGCTGCCAATGGGCGTTGCTTGGTGCGTGCGACATGACCATCTACTTTACGGTCGGCAAAGTCATTGATTGCACAGCCTGCGGCACGCATGAAAATTGCCCCTAACGTCATAATGAGCGTTGTTTTTATATCAGGCAAGCCATCACTCGCAAGCAACAACGCCCACAAGGTTGGGTATAATACCAACTCTGTGCCAATCGGTTTATCAAATCGGCATAAATAATAATAAGCAGAAAGTCGCTGTTGCCAAGTGGTTGCTGTGTGCTGCGTTGTCATTGGTTGTGATCTATCTTCATTTGCTGGGCGTAGGCTGCTGCAAAAGGTAATGCTCAAATGCTGGTAAAAATGTTTCTTGTACAATAAATCGGCAACCGTGCCATGTATAACAGCTTTGCCGTGTCCACCCTTCGGGTAAATAAATCACACGGCGTTGGCACTTGGGTTGGGTACGGTAAAACAATAAATGTCCGATGGGACGCTGTGCTAATGATTTGAATTGTCTTGCTTTTTTATACAAACTCACAATGGGAAAGCTACTTTTGGCACGCACCCATGCTTGTTGCTTACCCCACAATTCTACTTCTCGCACCCATGCCGTGTGGTGTAAGGGAACATCAAGCCACAAACTATCTTCACGAGTTAGGCGTTGCATTTGCTGTTGTTGAATTTGCACTTGAAAATCGCCCTGTGCCAGTTGGGTTAGCTGTTGCGTGAGTGAGCCTTTCGCCCAGAGCCATGCGTGTAAATGCTGGGGAATAGACGGTGCATGGTGAAACATAGGGCGTGTGCGGGTCATAGCAAAATTATTCATCATCGCAAAGCAAAATCATGTGCATTATACTGAATTTTTATGGAAAATACCTAATATTTTACGCACGCTTGCGTAGCTGTTGCTGAATAAGCCGATCCAATGCACCGCTAAATTCTCGTTTATCTCGTTCGGATAAACTTGCAGTCAAACCATGTGTATCTATCACGCCACTTTCACGCAGCATGGCCATATAGTCTCGTGTGTGTAAGCGTGCTTTGGCATTGTCTTTATTAATCACATCGCCACGAAAGCGTAGCACCACGCCACCACGCTCCACCACTTGCACAGCAAAAGGAATATCATCAGTAATCACAATATCGTGTGGTTGTAGGTGCTGTACAATATAATGGTCGGCTTCATCTGCTTGTTTGAGTACTTGTATCGCCTGTACACGCTGTGATGGTGCAATGCCTAAAGCACTATTCGCCACAAATCGCACTGCCAAATGATAACGGTCGGACGCTCGCAAAATCAACTCTCGCCAAATGCGTGGCACAGCATCGGCATCTACCCACAGTGTCATCATGGCATCAACTCCGTTGTTTTCGTTTGATAATAATCACCCAATACATAACGATGTGGCAACGGCCAACTCTCTGCAAAAGCGTGCATATCATCTACCCCTGTTAAAATAATTTCTACGCCCTGCTGTTTGTATGGGTGCAATATTTGCTGTGCGTTATTGTCTATATTTTGTACAATATCAGCATAAGCACACAACACATAACGATAAGCAATTGCCGAACATTGCCCTGCTTGTGTATGCTGAATTGCCAATGCAATGCCCTGCTGCGACCATGCCTGTAGCTGTTGAATGATAGCATCATTAAGCTGTTCTACATGATTTAAAATAAAAATCAGTGGAAAATCAGTCGTTTTTGATGATTGCCATTGTTGTATATATTGCTGAATTTGCGATTGCACTACAGACGATTGGCTATCACCAATATCTAAATTTAACAACAACTTACACGCTGCTGTACTTTGCTGTAACTTTTGCCACGCACTAGCCAAGTGCGATAAAAAATGCGACACATCATGCGATAAATGCAAACGTTCATCATAGCACATATACAGCGTGATGTTGGCTTGTTGCTTATCGTACAAGGCTTGTACACTCAAATCACCCCATGCACTCGCCTGCACTGGCGATGATGACGATAATGACGATGACAGTGATGATGATGGCGATGACCACGTCAATGCGTCCGTTACTTGTACCGTGTTTGCCGTTTGCTCTAACACAAAATCATCAGCTAGGATAAAATCGTCAAAATTATCATTAAAATCCATGCTTTCATCACGGTGCAATGATGTGGTGTGATGTTGTGCCTGCTGTGGCGATAAACGCAAGGTTTCATCAGCAAAAAAGTCATGCACATTCTGCTGTTGCTGTGTTGCCGATGGCATTGGCGATAAGGTGAAATCATTTACAGATGGATTGCTTGCTTGCGAATTGGTTGGCGTATGTGCCGTTGCGATTGGCATTGCATACACGCTATATTGCAAGCTGTGTGCTTGCTTGAAAAATTGCAATTGTACCGTTCGCCCATCGTTGAGTTGTAATTGCTGCTGGGCAAAAAGTGGTTGCTGCTGTTGCAAATGGTGCAATAATTTTACCATGTCATGTGAATTACTTGACGTTGCCCAATCGTCCAACACAGGACGATAGCGAAAATCAGCGACAGGCTGCTGAAAAAGTTGTGCGTATGCCGCATTCGCTTGTATATAAAAACCTTGCTCAATAATTGCCATCGCCGTGGTTGGTGATGTAGCAATTTGCGTTGCATAATGCTGTGTCAAAGTTGCGACTTGTTGTTTAAGTTGTTGATATTGCAAATATAATCGCAAATAATCGGCAAAATAAACATCATCTTGCCAACGTTGCCATGTACACAGGCACGCATGGTCTAATGTGGTAAATAACTGGTTTTTATCCTGTTCTTGTGTAAAATCATGAGCAAAGATTAAGCAAGGCAAATGATTTAAAGCAGCATGAGCCTGCTGTGCTGCAACGCAATATAAATGCCAATATTCGCCCTGCTCTCGTTGTGTCAAGCATTCATCAACATCTTTAAAAATCGCATGAGATTGCAATGTAACAGCGATATTCAAGCGTGCAAAACCTTGTACAATGCGTAATTGTTCATCATCATTTAAGCCAATCATGGCAATATTGAGCTTGTGTGTTGGGTTGTACTGTTCCATGTTATTTGCTCCGTTCTACATCAGGTGCATTGAGTAATTGTTGCTCTTGCTCGGTCAATTCATCACGATACAACAAACCATGTAAAGCAATCAATGCCGCTTCATCTTGTGCGGTATTCGGCACACATGCCAGCTGTGCCACGCCATCGCCCTGCAACAATTCACTGACGATATTTAACTGCACACGCTGTTCGCCCAGTTGAATACTCGCCTGCTGCTGTAGCATACTGCGGTCATAATCGCTGACCATCACACTCCACGCTGCCCCTTGCTCGCTGGCTTTATATAGCAAAATAGCTGATTGTCGCTGTTGTTGGAAATATAACTCACACGCCCATTGCTGACGTGCTAAGACTTCCACGCCCATTTCTATGTGTTGCTGTTGCTTGCGTACCCAGCGTACAATGGCACTTTGCCAAGTGTGTTGCTGTGCGACATCATCATAAACTGTTGTGAGCGTATCATCATTCCCTGCCAATGTTTGCTCTCGCAATAACAAATAAGTCCCTTTGCTTAATCGCTCGGGCAATTCATCTTTCCATAGCAAACGATAACCATTTAAACTTTTATCCAATACTTCCACTTCATAGCGAAGAACTTGATACAAATAATGATTTTGCTTGACCAATTCATCTTTCAGTAAAAAGCGAATAATAGACGTATAATGTGCATAAGCATCTAATTTTGCTGAATATTGATAACGTTCGTCTTTACGTTCATTATTGTGAATAAATAAATATTGCAAGTAGAATTTGAGTGCAGTATTAATGCGTAAATTGCCTTCAAATAAGGTTTGATGTTTCAGTTCATCAATCAAATCTTGGCAATCCAAATAAACATCGGCTTCATTCGGTGTGGTCGCTGTATGCGTCGTATTTAAAACTGCTGCATGGTCGCTGCTGGTATTAATTTTATATTTGGCTTGGCTGCTTTCCGCACGGTACAATTTGAGCAATGGCAACCATTCAAAACTCAAATCATACAGTGTTACAATATCGTCATACGCCAATTGCTGATGACTTAAAATCGCAAATAAATGAATTTGCATATAATATTGCTCTGCCGTCCATGCCTGTAGTTCGCCATTGTGTTGTACATTGACACGTTGCTTGGCAAGCCCAAGCAATTCGCTCCACATATATAATTGGTGAATGCGTTTCCATTGCCCTGTCGGTATGGTCAAATAAAAAGCGTACTGTACATACAATAAGCGTGAACATTGCTGTAAAGCATACACAATCGCCTTACGGCAACTATTTTTAATGTGGTGCAAATGCCATAAATTACGAAATTCAAACTGCAACTCGCCCACCGCTCGGTACAATCCTTGTGCAATTTGAATATATAAACGAATACAATGCCCTTTTAATAACAACAATAAAGTCGCCATTTGCTCATAACGTGGGCTAAATTTCATATACTGATGCTGTGCCAAGACCACAATCACATCATCAATCAATATTTGCAACGTTGCATGAAAGGCTTGCATATAAGCAAAACGTTGCAATTCATCGCATTGTAATTGTTGTAATTCCAACAATGCCATTAAATACGCCTGACTGCGATCGCCCAATGGCAAAGTTGCTTGTTGCTGTAGCCACGTTTGCCATGCTTGTACATCGGTCGCACAAAAGCTCAATCGCTCACGCACTAATTCGGCATTCACTTGCTGGAATAAATCATCACTACGCATCATGGCTGGCTACTCACAATGTTTACTCACGATTTTACGCCCACGCTTGAGCCATCTCGCTCAACAAAGGCGTTTTGTTTGGCTCACCTGCAATTTCTCGCACCAACTTGGGTACTAAATAGCCCGATACTCGGCTAAGCAAACCTTGATACAATGCCATCATGCGTGCTTCTTCCACTTCAAAATGGCTCGCCCCTTGCACACGATCCAAAGCGTGTAAATAGTACGGCAATACGCCAAATTCAAATAAACGATAACTTAACTGCTCCAAGGTTTCTACCGAATCATTCACGCCTTTTAATAGCACCGTTTGATTAAATACATGCACTTTACTGCGTGCAACTTTGGCTAAATATTGCCCTGTATGTTCATCAATTTCTTGTGCGTGATTGCAATGCACCACCAAAATGATTGCCAAACGGCTGGCATTCAAGCGTTCAATCAATTCATCATCTAAACGCTCGGGAATAACAATCGGCACACGGCTATGAATGCGTAAAGTTTTAATTTGTGGCACACTTTCCAAACGCTCTAGCCACATAAAAAATTGCCGATTATTCAAACTCAACGGATCGCCACCACTTAAAATAATTTCATTAATTTCAGGGTGTTGCTGTAAATAATTGGCAATTTCTAACCAATCTTGCTGCTTAGGTAAATTGTCTTGATAAGGAAAATGACGGCGAAAACAATAGCGACAATGCACCGCACACGCTCCTGTAAGCGTCAGCAAAAAGCGAGATTGATATTTATGAATCACGCCACGCAAATGATTGGCATCACGCTCAGCCAAAGGGTCGGCAACAAAGCCATCTTGCTCGCTCAATTCCAAATGATGCGGCAACACTTGCAAAAGCAAAGGGTCTTGTGCATTGCCTTTTTGCATTTTGGCGACAAAGGCTCTTGGTACACGCAATTTAAATTGTTGCGAAGCCAATACCGCACCTGATTGTAAATTTTCATGTGAAAGTGCCAATTCGGCTAATAATTCTGCAGGATTGGTGATTAAATCACTAAATTGCATTTGCCAGTTTTTGCTTAAATCGTTTATCATATACTACGGTAAAAATGTGGTCATTTAACGGATTGCTTTTGCGTGCGTTAGTGTAGCATTAAATAATGACATTGTGTAAATTTGGAGTGTGCCAATTATGGCAAATTATTCTACCAACGAATTTAAGCCTGGCTTAAAAGTCATGCTTGACGGCAACCCATGTTCAATCATGGAAAATGAATACGTAAAACCAGGTAAAGGTCAAGCCTTTAACCGTGTAAAATTGCGTAACCTTAAAACTGGTAAAGTGTTAGAAAAAACTTTTAAATCTGGCGATAGCTTAGAAGCAGCGGATATTGTAGAAGTAGAAATGGACTACTTGTACAACGATGGCGAATTCTGGAACTTTATGAACCCAGAAACTTTTGACCAAATCACTGCAGACAAAGTGGCAATGGGCGACGCTGCAAAATGGTTAAAAGACGACTCAAATGAGCGTTGTATCGTGATGTTGTTTAATGGCGTACCATTAAACGTATCTGCACCAAACTTCGTAGTATTAAAAGTTGTAGAAACTGACCCAGGTGTGAAAGGCGATACAGCAGGTACTGGCGGTAAACCAGCAAAATTAGAAACTGGTGCAGTTGTGCGTGTACCTTTATTCGTTCAGCAAGAAGAAAGCGTGCGTGTAGATACTCGTACTGGCGAATATTTAGAGCGTGCTTAATTGTCGCCATCATCATATTATTTGATGACAAAAAGAGAGTGAATATTCACTCTCTTTTTTATTTTGGGCGAATATTATTCACCCTACTCAGTTTTAATTCATCTAGGGCATACAATGTACGCCCTAAAAATGGAACAGCAAAACATCATTAAGGCTTCACAGCCACCATTACTTGTATCGCATCTGGTGTTACCGTCATTTGTTGCAAGGCTTCCAAACCTTCTTTTTGCAATTTCAATAATTGCTCAA
>JAUNHS010000035.1:0-7058 GCA_030523805.1 Acinetobacter sp. | reverse complement strand
GTCATTTGTTGCAAGGCTTCCAAACCTTCTTTTTGCAATTTCAATAATTGCTCAATTTCCGCTTGGCGAATGCTTGGATTGTGCTGTTTCAAATGTTGTAAACGATCAATTTCATATTGCCAACGTTTATGATAATGCTGTTGCGATTGCTCTTTAATGCTTGGCAATAATTGCTCTGCAATGCTTAATGCTTGAGCATAACGTGCTTCAATCACTTCACGGCGAGCTTTTACCACTTGACGGCAGCTACTTTGATCCAAATGCGTTAAACATGGTTTAAGCATATGCGATTGTACTTTTTCCGATAAATCTTGCCCATTTTCATTGAGCAATACACGAATAAATGGACGGCTTAATGCTCCATTCACATTGAGTGCTTTAGGTGCAATCACATTGACTTTAAACCACACTTCCATCAACAATGTACCTTGTTTTAAACCATTAGTTTTCACCAAAGCGACATTGCTACTACCAAAACCTTGTGTGCGTATCATTTCCATAATACTTTCAACAAATGGGTGCTCCAAGGTTAAATATTGTGCATCTTCACGCATTTGTGCTTGATCACGGTAGAATGTAGCAGTCATGCCATCTTCTTCAATATCCAAACCTTGTACTTGCATATGATCGCTTGGTTTAATAATCACTGTACCATTGCTTTGTTCATCAAAATCAATATTGGTAGATGACATAAAACGCTTTAAGAATAACGGCAATACGCTATTATCGTCATATTCTTCTAGCATACGCACCAAATTTTGTGCCACCACAGGACGGCATGAATTATATTCCAACAAACGATCACGCCCTGCTTGTAACTCAGCTTCTAGGGCTTGGCGTTGTACGCTTACTTCTGCCAGCAAATCATCAAATACTTGCCCTTGATCGCTCAATAAACAATCTTTCAGTTCAGCAATAAAGTTTTCTTGTAAAGTTTGTGCTGTTGGCGAAATTTGGCTAAAAATATTTAAACCTTCATGATACCAGCGGAACATTCGCTCTTGTGCCGAACCTTGAATATAAGGCACATGAATTTGAATACGATTTTGCTGACCAATACGGTCTAAACGTCCGATACGTTGCTCTAAAATATCAGGATTGGCAGGTAAATCAAATAAAATCAAATCACTAGCAAATTGGAAATTACGCCCTTCTGAACCAATTTCTGAGCAAAGTAAGATTTGAGCACCATAGCTTTCTTCTGCAAAATATGCTGCTGCTTGATCTCGTTCCAATAAACTCATACCTTCATGGAACATAGCTGTACGCACACCAGCGTGTAAGCGTAACGCATTTTCTAAGGCTTCCACCACTGGCCCGCTACGAGCAATCAATAAGACTTTTTTATGCTTCAATGGTGCTTGTCGCAATGTGTGCATCAGCCATGCCACACGGGGGTCATGCTCCAACCATGCTCCATCAAGTTGTAACTCTTCAGGCCACATTTGCTCACGCAATTTACCTGTCATTTGCCATGTTTCAGGGGCAGGCAAAGGCACAGGCAAGCAATCACGCCCAGGGAAACCTTGAATGGCATCACGGGTATTACGGAACAATACACGCCCTGTACCGTGGCGGTCTAAAATATCATGAATTGCTCTCAAGCGTTGCTCTGGCACATCTTGCATACGATAGCCCAATAATTGCTCTACGCAGTCAATATGCTGTGGCTCAAGGGGCAAATCCGTCATTAAATATTCAGCAATTTTTGCAGTATGCTGATATTTTTCTTCTTCATCTAAAAATTGATCCAAATTGCTAAATCGCTGTGGGTCTAACAAACGCAAGCGTGCAAAATGGCTTTCAATACCTAATTGTTCAGGAGTTGCTGTTAAAAGTAAAACCCCAGCTGTTTGTTGAGCAAATTGCTCTACCAATTGATAACGGTCATTGCCGCCATCATCTTCGCTCCACATTAAATGATGGGCTTCATCTACCACCAATAAATCAAAACCTGCGTCTAAAGCGTGTTGTTTTAAGTCATCATGGTCTAGCATTAAATCTATGCTAGCAATAATACATTGCTCTGTGGTAAATGGATTGACATCAGGGTCGTGTTCTTTTAATGCCGCTGTGCGTGTCAAATCAAACAATGAAAAATTCAAATTGAAACGACGACGCATTTCAATCATCCATTGATATTGCAACGAATCTGGCACAAGCACCAATACTCGCTTGGCACGCTCAGTTTTTAATTGCTGATGAATAATCAAACCCGCTTCAATGGTTTTGCCCAAACCTACTTCATCGGCCAAAAGCACACGGGGAGCAAAACGCTTACCCACTTCATGTGCAATATACAACTGATGCGGAATTAACCCCACTCTCGCACCGAGCAAACCACGCAGTGGACTATTATGCACTCGTCCTTGCAAAGCCATCGCTTCTAAGCGTAAATCGTACCAATCTTTATAATCAATTTTGCTGGCAAATAAACGATCTAAAGGTTTTGAAAGCTGAATATGTGCGGCTAAACGTGTTTCATTTAAGGCTTTTTCTATGCGTTCGCCCTGTTCATCTATACGCACCGCATGATAACGCATCACTCCTTGCACATTTTCACTAGCTTCAATCCGCCATACATTTTGCTCTTGGTCGGTAATATCATCGCCTACATTGAAAATAATACGAGACAATGGTGCATTGTGCCGTGCATATACTCGTGTTTCATCGCTTTTTGGAAAAAGTATGCTGACCGAACGCTCATTGGTATCTATCACCACCCCTAAGCCTAATTCTGATTCGGTATCGGATAACCAACGCTGACCTATAGCAAATTGTTGCAATTTGTTCACCTTTTATTCATCTATTCATCGTATTTCATAGAACATTTATGCGAATGATAAGTGATTTATAGTTACATCAAAGACTTATACATTCAACTTATCTTTCATCATTATAGCACAAACTCCATCTAAACAAGCAGTTTTCATGACAATGTGAATGCTTTTCAACATCTCGCCCTGCTTTAACTGCTTTAAAAATCTGCAGCACATTCAAAAACAATGGTTTGTAATTGTGTTGGGTGCGTAATTTCTAAACGCTCTGCGTGCAAGCATAACTGTGGCGTTAATTGCTGAGCTGCAAGATCGGCATACAAGGTATCGCCAACGATGGCATGACCCAAATATTGCATATGCACACGCAACTGGTGCGAACGCCCTGTAATAGGTTTCAATCGCACACGAGTAACATCTCGCCCTTGCCATTGCAAATGCTGCAATGCTTGCCAATCGGTAATGGCTGGCTTTTTCTCATGTTCATCGACTTTATGCAACGGGGGGTGTTCGGCATCATACACCACAGGAATATTAATTTGCCCTGCCCCTATCAAATGCCCTGCAACCACAGCATGATAATATTTTGCCGTTTGTCGCTCTTGAAATTGTATAGACACATGGCGTTGTGCGGCTTTATTCAACGCAAAAACTAAAATCCCCGATGTATCACGGTCCAAACGATGAATTAACAGCGTGCGTGGCTCGATCGCTTGCAAACGGGTCAAAACGCTATCCGTCAAATCCCCCTTACCAGGAATGGTTAAAATCCCAGCAGGTTTATTGATTACCAATAAATCATCATCTTGATATAAACAGTGCTGTTGTAAAAAATTACTCAAATCTTGCTCACTCATCATCATTTCAGCATGGCAATAATAAAAATCTTTGCCAAGAAAAACAATATTTTTAAACCTATTTTATGTAAATGTTGTAAAATAGCCTGCTTCAACTGGCACAATCTTCGTAAATATATGCCATTTGTAACCTTGATTTCTTTGCTTAAATTTTTTGCTAACTTTAGGTCATGATGATGCAACAATCTACTTGGGTACAGACGCTTCCTTTTACAGGCTCAATCGCTCAGCTTTTACAACAGCTTTCATCACTCACCGCTCTCGTTTATTTGCAAGATCAAGACCAGCCGACCATTGCTTTTTTGCCACAAGATTATTGGTGCGTTGTGGGCGACCAATTGCATTATTATCAACGCCACCAGTTAGCACAAAATTTAACACAAAATTTAGCACAACATTCGCAACACAATACATTAGAAGCGTTGAACCATTATCATCTTCAAGCCAGCCATCTACATCACGCCCAAGCGACCCATCAACGCTTACAAGCATGGCAACATTACACGCCAAATACAGATGTAAATACAACATCATCTCAAGGATTTTCAGGGGGTTATATCGGTTTTGTAAGTTATGATGAAGGAGCAAGCCAATTTATTCAATTACAAACACAGCACGCCCAACGCACACAACTTTTTATTGGCTGCTACACCAGCTATATTCAATACAACGAACAACAGCAATTCGTCTTTCATAGCCAAGATCCGCACGCTGAACACATCTACCACTATTTGTGCCAGCAGCTCAACAGCAATACAACCAGCCAATGCCACTTGCAACAACCTTGCCAAAGCCGTTGGCAACAATCACAATATGCTCACGCCTTTCAACAGGTTCAAGATTATATTCTCGCTGGCGATTGCTACCAAATCAATCTTACGCAAGAATTTACCGCCACAATACATGGCGAATTATTAGCCATGGCAGAATCATTATGGCAACGCACTCAAGCTCCTTTTTCAGGCTATCTCAAACTGCACGATTTTGAATTATTAAGCTGTTCACCCGAATTATTTATAGAATGGCAAAGCAATCGCCACATTAAAACACGCCCAATCAAAGGTACATTGCCACGCCACAGTGATCCACAACAAGATGAAGCCAATAAACAACGCCTACAACACTCACAAAAAGACCAAGCAGAAAATGTGATGATTGTAGATTTATTACGCAATGATTTAAGTCTATATGCCGAAATTGGTTCGGTAAAAACCACCAAACTGTTTGAAGTAGAAAGTTTTAACCAAGTTCATCATTTAGTTAGCGAAGTACAAGCAACGCTCAAGCCAGAAAGCCACCCTTGGCACGTGCTATTGCAAGCCTTACCTGGGGGGTCAATTACGGGAGCACCCAAAATCCGTGCTATGCAAATTATTGATGAATTGGAACAACAGCCACGGGGAGCATACTGTGGCAGTTTAGGTTATTTTAATTTTAATGCGACAGGTCGCTGGAACATTCTCATTCGCACCTTGCAAAAGCACCAACAACAGCTCTCTATTTGGGCAGGTGGTGGCATTACCATCGCTTCGCAAGTAGATGCCGAATATCAAGAATGCTTTGATAAAATCCAAGCGATTTTATCTATCGTCAATCAATATGTGCAAAAATCATCTTAACACATCATTTATTTATGTAAATTTTCTTGACTTAATGTAATAAAATAGGTTATAATATCAATTAATAATATCAATTAATACCAAATTTTTAAGAATAATCAAATGTATCGTGTACGCAGGCAGTCAATGCAAGGTGCGTTGTTTAATCATACGGATATTTTTAGGTTTGGTATTAATCCTTTCCACACCATTTTAGGAGTATGCCATGAGCAATAAAAGCAATTTAAATTTCGGTAATAGTCTTTTTGAAGGTTTTAATGATCAACATGGATTAATCATTTGTGGTTATGAATATGGTTTGTCAAAAGCTGATGAACAAGCAGAACAACAAAGCCCTGATATTCATTTCAATGACGTTACATTTACCTTTGCCAATAAAGTCCCTTTTTTAGGTGAACACGCTAAAACGTTTCGCTACGACAATCGTATCGCAAAATGGTTTGAACTGTGGGGACACCCATTAAACCGTGAAGGTTTGGGCGATGACTTTACTAAAAGTATTATGCAAACCAATGTGTCTAATACACAAAATCGTTCAGTAGAAGATTATGAAGCACTCTCTGAACATTTTGACAGTTTTATCCAATTGCTCAACACCTTAAAGCCAAGTGTGATTTTCTTTATGGGTGCAGAACTTTCTAATACCATCAATCAAGCAGAAAGATTGGCTCAAATTGAAGCAGTATTAGGTCAATCTCAAGGCAAACGCATTGAAACAGCTGAAACAGATGGCACAGCATTCAAAGTGATTTTCCAAGATTTTGAACATTGCACAACAGTAACGTTCCCACACCCAAGTGGTACAGTCGGCTTATCTGATGACTATATCGCTAGTTTTAAACCACAAATTGATGCAATTTTAACAGCATATAAAGCAAAACGTGGTTTTTAATTGGTGTTAAAACACATCTAACCCATCTTTTACAACATCATCGTTCCTTAATAAAACTTTTATGGGACGATGATGTGCTAGTTTGCAGTAAAAAGTCATCATCAATCATCATGTACTATCAAATACAAGGCATGACATGGCGTGGCAATATGCCCCATCAGCATGATAGTTTGCTGATTTTCCCGAAAGTGTATCAACACGATGGCATCATCAGCAGTGAACGCCACAGCGATACATTTTGTATTGCGATTGCAGATGGTGTCGCAACTAGTCCTTATGCGGGCAAAATTTCTCGTACGCTGCTACAACTTGTACAAACCATGTACGCCAAGCAACAGCGTATTCTGTTTAGCGATTTGCAACGTCAATTAAACGATACATTGGCTCATCATGGTCAATATGATGGTGGAAGCAGTACGCTGATTTGTGCCTATCATCAGCAACATGAAATCATCATTCAGCATTTAGGCGATAGTCGTGCTTATCATTATCGCAATCAACATTGGCGATGCTTAACCCAAGACCATAATATGCTCAATGTGCTAAAACACGAGCAATTGCTACAGCACACACAGCAATATGCCAGTTGCTACGATGCGTTACTTGGCTACTTTTGTGTAGATGGTAGCGATGATCTCGGCGAAACAGCTCTCACCCAGCAGCAAAGTATCACGCTACAGCATGGCGATGTATTGTTGTTATGTAGCGATGGCTTGTCCGATGTATTGCATGATGGCTTGCAACCTTTACCAATGAATATGCCACTCAAAACTTGGCTCAAAAATACCTTTTCACAACTTTCACAAACCCAAACCACGCATGATAATACCAGTGCAATTGTTGTGCGTTGTTTAAATCAGGACGAATATCATGACGACAAATGACTTAAATCTTGCTGAAAATACTGAAGATA
>JAUNHS010000206.1 GCA_030523805.1 Acinetobacter sp. | reverse complement strand
AAAGATAAAACATCATGACATCTAATGTTGCCCCTTGCTTGGCTTGCGTAATCATTTGCAATGCACGTTGATAAATCTGCTGTTCGGTGAGTAATTGTGCCATTGCTTCCCCCTGTGATGATGGTGCAATCAATAAACTTGGCACATTCCCCCCAGAAAATTGAGCAATCGCCTGTTCACTTTTTAACGCATCTTGTGCAAATGCACCATGGATTAAAAAAGCAACATTACGATGATAAGCACTTCCTTTGTGAATATTTGCCGAACTGATTAAAGTATGCCAACCTTGCTCACTATCTGTAATCAACACTTTACGATGATTTGCTCGTAAATTGAATAAATTCAAATAGCTACGCACGGTAATTTTATCCTGCGTCCAAGGTGCATTGAGCCAACCTTGTTCACTATTGCCCAAACTTTGACAGCACATATACCACCATGCCGACCACATCGGATTAGGTGTACGCAATTGACTTAAATCCGTATATTGCACATCTATGCCTGCTTGCTTGAGTTGTTGTAAATGTGCTGCTGACGTTGCACCATACCATGTATTGATTGGGTCTAGCATGATATGAATATTCATATTCGGAAATTCACGCTTTTTTTGAATTAACGCTGCTGCCAGCTGTGCCGCTTGATCGGGATAATGACTTTGCTGCTCACCAGCCGTAGCATTAAATAAAAAACTATCCAACACAATCGTTGTTTTGGCTTGTGCGACCATCGCCAACATTTTCGGAAAAATTTGTGCTGTGCCTTGCACTTGACCTTGTGCAGATAATTGCACATCATCGTATAAAAATTCTACATCAGCCGCATAGGATTGACCTGCAAAATCCAACCCTTGTGGCAAAGGCTTCACACTATGATAAATCGCTGATGCAATATAAGTCAGCACAATTAATAAGACTAAAATAGTAAAATAACGACGTTTAGACCACTGCAAACGCTGTTGAATTTTTTGGACAATTCGCATAACACACTCTAAAAATGCTGGTGCAACATAGAAAACACCAAAACGACAAGCAAACACCGCTTATTTTACACTGAGTTCATGCAAAAGACTGTAAAAAATAACAAAAATCTGTGCTACTATACGCTATTCATCACACTTTTATTTTAAAATAACGCATCGCCCCAATCTGATTATCGTCATGCCTTTTACGCTATCTCATGCTGTGCTTGCACCGCCTATTGCCAAAATTACTCGCTTACCGCTTGCCCCTTTAGCCATTGGTTGCATGACACCCGATTTTGCACGCATTATTTCTGATGATAAAAATTTTGCCTTTATCGCCCACCGTTGGCAAGGTTTAATTTATCCTGACTTGTGGCTCGGCTTGGCGTGTTGCGTTTTGTGGTACACCTTGTATCGCCCGACGCTCTTTCATTTTGCCAAAATCAACGCACCACTTGCACTCCATACATGGTTGTTAAAAATCAGATTTTTATGCTTGATTCCTATTGCCATTCTTTTAGGTACGGCAACGCATATTATTTGGGACGGTTTGACACATTTAGATTTTCGCACCTTTGCATTCCATGACATTTTGGCACAACCCATTGAATTATTGAATAAAACATATCCATTACATCGTGTATTGCAAATTGCCTGTTCATTCATTACCTTACCAATTTTAGCCTTTTTCATGTGGACATATTGGCAAAAAAATCGTACACACTATCATTATTCAGCCGCTGACCATACATGGTGCTGGTTGCTCATTGTGCTACCCAGCATTGCAGGTGTATACGCTTTTTACACATTTGCTCGCTTAAATATGGGATTAATCAAAAGTGATTTATACTTTTTTATTGGTAAATCCATCAATCATTTTGCATCAGCAAGTTTAACTGCATTCACGCTGTTATGTGCCTTGTTTTTGTTGTTTTATCAGTTTCGCCAACCAACATCATCATGAAGCATTTTATGGAGAAATCATTATGTTCAAAAAAATCTTAACGGTTGCACTTATGGC
>JAUNHS010000205.1 GCA_030523805.1 Acinetobacter sp. | reverse complement strand
ATTAAGCATCATGAATTGTTGCAATTTGCACTTTATCAATTTTATGCCCTTCCATCGCCACAATCGTGAAGCGATAGCCATGACTATCAAATTGCTCATTTTCATTCGGCAAACGCCCAAGCAATGCCAAAATAAAGCCCGATAAAGTAGAATATTCTTCACTTTCATCAACCAAATCTTGCCCAAGCAATAAAGAGACATGACGAATATCGGTAGAACCGTCTAAAAGCCATGAGCCATCGCTCAAACTTTCAGCAACTGTTTCAGGTTCATCTTCATCAGGAAATTCACCTGCAATGGCTTCAAGCACATCAATCGGTGTAATAATCCCTTCAATAGAGCCGTATTCATTGAGTACAATCGCCATTTGTAAGGTATTTTGGCGAAGTTGCTCCATCACCATCAATACATGGGTATTTTCATGGACAATCAACGGTTGGCGTAAATGTTGTTCAAAATTAAAATGCCCTGTTTCTATAAAATCGTTGAAGACTTTATGTGTCGCAACAATGCCTTGTAAATCGTCCAACTCACCACGAGAGACGATTAAACGGGTGTGTGCCGTGTCCATCAAACGTTTTTTGATGGTGTCGGTATCTTCATCAAGATTAATCCATTCCAACTCTGGGCGTGGGGTCATCACCGATTTTACAGGGCGTTCTGACAAGCCCAATACGCCTTGTACCATCACGCTGTGATAAGCAGAATGCTTTTCATCAAAAAATTCTTCAGCAAAGGCGTTGGTTTGTAATACATCTTCCGTTTGTGTATGGTTGGCATCATTTTGATTGGCTTTTTTACCACCGAGCATTCGCAATACAGCTGATGCGGTACGATAGCGTAAGTCGTTGGTTGTTACCAATTTTTCTTGATTGCGACGTGAAAGCTGATTGATGGCTTCTACCAATACAGAGAAACCAATCGCTGCATATAAATAGCCTTTTGGTAAATGGAATCCAAAACCTTCTAACACTAGCGATAAACCGATACTCCACAAAAAGCCTAAGCACAGCACCACCACCGTTGGGTGTTTATTCACAAATTCCATCAAGGCTTTAGATGCCCACAGCATGACTGCCATCGCCACAATCACAGCAGTAATCATGATTGATAAATCGCTCACCATGCCTACAGCCGTAATCACACTATCTAAAGAGAAGACCGCATCTAGCACCACGATTTGAGCAATCACTACCCAAAATGCAGCGTGTACAGGGTTATCATCTTTTTGATGTTGCTTGCCTTCTATACGTTCGTGCAATTCCATAGTGGCTTTAAATAATAGGAAAATACCGCCAATAATGAGAATTAAATCTCGCCCTGAGAAATCCAAGCTAAAAATGGAAAATAACGGATCGGTAAGTGTAACCACCCATGCAATAGACGCAAGTAACACTAAACGCATTGCCAACGCCAATGTTAAACCAACCACTCGGGCTAAATTACGCTTTTCTGGGGGAAGTTTTTCGGCAAGAATGGCGATAAATACAAGGTTATCTATGCCTAAAACAATTTCAAGCACAATTAACGTAACTAAACCGACCCATGCCGATGGGTCTGACATCCATTCTAAAATCATCGCACAACTCCTTGCGTGTGCAACATGGTTTTGCTCTGGCGTGCAAGTACGCTATGCTGTACGCCTGCAAACATCATGCTATAAGTGCTGATGTGGGCATTGCCCGTGAGAGATTGAGTGAAACTATACTGACAACAATCACTTTCCATTTTTACATCTTTCAATAGTGAAACAAGCTACTAGTATAACAAGTATGATAAAAAAATCATCTATTTTATGTGTTTCTTTGGTCTAAAAATCGTATGCTTCGCTAAAATTTGATACAACATAGCACGCTTTTGCTATACCTATGCCATAAATCATTATATGATGTAAGCACATCAATCGACATCAAGGATTTCATCATGCACGCAACTCGCCCACTCATTGCCATTTACTGTGGTTCACGCTTGGGAACAAATCCAATTTATCTACA
>JAUNHS010000204.1 GCA_030523805.1 Acinetobacter sp. | reverse complement strand
GCGTTGGGAAATCTACCACAACGGTCAATTTAGCATTAGCACTCAAACAGCAAGGTTTAAAAGTGGGTGTGTTGGATGCTGATATTTATGGGCCGAGCATTCCGACCATGTTGGGAACGTTGGGACAAACGCCAAAAATTGAAAATGAACATTTTGTGCCATTAGAAGCCTACGGTATGCCGATTTTATCTATTGGGCATTTGACAGGCGATGAACGCACACCGATTGTATGGCGTGGTGCAAAGGCAACAGGGGCATTAATGCAACTGTTTAATCAAACGTTGTGGCCAGATTTGGATATTTTAGTGATTGATATGCCGCCAGGGACAGGCGATATTCAGCTCACATTGGCTCAACGTATTCCTGTATCAGGAGCGGTCATTGTTACCACACCGCAAAATGTCGCATTGTTAGATGCACAAAAAGGCATTGAATTGTTTAATAAAGTGTCTATTCCTGTGTTGGGTGTGGTGGAAAATATGTCGCTACACACGTGTGCAAATTGTGGTCATGAAGAGCATATTTTTGGACAAGGCGGTGGCGAGCAGTTGGCTGAGCAATATCAAGTGCCTGTGTTGGGCTATTTGCCGTTAAATCGTGCCATTCGTGAAAATGCAGATGCGGGTACACCAAGCGTCATTGCTCAAGATAGCAGTGCAGAATATTATTTAAATATTGCCCAAGCAGTACAGCAACGATTGCAAGATTTGCCACAACGTGAACGTGATGATAAACGGTTTTTTTAGTAAAATCAGATGGATAGTGTGAAACTAAATTTATCATCATTGAAATTAACATTGCAACTTTTAGATGATGCTTTAAGTGTGGTTAATCATCAAGCATGGTTTACACAGCAAGATGAAAAAGTTCAACAAACTTTATTGGCAGGCGTGATTCAAAACTTTGAATTTGTTTATGAAATTAGCTTAAAAATGATTCGTCGCCAATTAGAGCAAGATGCTGATAATCCACAAACGATTGATGCAGCAAGTTTTCGGGATATTTTACGCATGGCAGGCGAAAAAGGTTGGCTTGCTGATGTAGAAGCGTGGTTTCATTATCGCCAAATGCGAAATATCACATCACATACTTATGACCAACAAAAAGCTCAACAAGTGTATCAAGCGATTGCGACATTTCAGCGTGATGCTCAAGATTTGTTAGAAAAATTGGAACAACACCATGCTTAAGCCGACAGCATTAGCAATGAGTGAGCGACATTGGCAAATCGTACAACAGATTTTACAGCAATATCTTGCTGATTATGATGTTTGGGCATTTGGTAGCCGCACCAAAGCACAACACAAACCGTACTCTGATTTGGATTTGGTGATTAAATCTGATGTTGTTACGCCTTTAAAATTACAAACCCAGCTTACCGATGCTTTTGAACAATCGGATTTACCTTGGCGAGTAGATATATTGGATTGGGCGAGTGTGAGTGAGCATTTTCAGCAAATTATTTTGCAGCATTACATTGTTATTCAACACGCCAAAAAAAATGATGAAGATTAAATCTCCATCATTTCAAACTCTTTTTTTCCTACGCCACAATCAGGGCATTCCCAATCATCAGGAACATCTTCCCATTTTGTGCCAGCGGGAATGCCTTCTTCAGGGCAACCTAAAGATTCATCATAAATCCAGCCACAAATAATGCACATATATTTTTTCATATTCACTCCAAAAATAGCGGGGTAGGCATTAGCCATGCCGAGCGAAAGGCTATTTTAGCAAAAGCAACATGAAAAAATCATATTAATTTGTAAATTGATAGGCTTGCAATTGCTTAAAGGCAGGAATTTTACTTGCATAAAGCAAAGCACTTTGTTTCAAACGTTCAATGCTTTGTTCATCTAAAGTTTTGACCACTTTACCAGGCGAACCCATCACAACAGAATAATCAGGAATAACTTTCCCTTCTGGGATTAACGCATTTGCTCCAATAATACAATTTTTCCCAATCACAGCATGATTTAAAATGACAGCATTAATAC
>JAUNHS010000203.1 GCA_030523805.1 Acinetobacter sp. | reverse complement strand
GACGCATATCTAAATCTAAATGGTTGGTTGGTTCATCTAAAATCAATACATTTGGACGTTGCCACACAATCAAAGCCAACGCCAATCTTGCTCGCTCACCACCAGAAAAATGCTGGCAAGGCGTATCCATGCGTTCGCCACTAAAGCCAAATCCACCTAAAAATGCACGCAAACTGGCTTCACTCACTGTTGGTTCAGCGATACGTGCCAATTGCAACATCGGGCTGGCTTGGTCATCTAAAGCATCCATTTGATGCTGTGCAAAATAGCCAATATTGAGTAATTCAGATGCTTTACGCTCACCTGCCAATATCGGCAAATCACCTACCAATGTTTTAATCAATGTAGATTTACCTACACCATTCATGCCCAATAAACCCAAGCGAGTATTCGGAGTAATTTGCAAATTGACTTTGCTAGCAATCACTTGCGTTGCACTATAACCAATACTCACTTGGTCTAGTAACAATAAAGGTGAACTCATTTTACTTGGTTCACGAAAATGGAAACTAAATGGTGTATCCACGTGTGCAGGAGCTAGTTGCTGCATACGCTCCAATTGCTTAATACGACTTTGTGCCTGCCGTGCTTTGGTCGCTTTTGCCTTAAATCGGTCAATAAACTTTTGCAAATGTGCTTTGGTTTGTTGCTGTTTTTCATACGCTTGTTGTTGCTGTGCCAAACGCTCACTACGCATCAACTCAAATGCTGAATAATTCCCTGTATAAAGCGTTAAAACTTCATGCTCTATATGCAAAATATGGTCGGTTACAGCATCTAAAAAATCACGATCATGGGAAATTAAAATCAACGTCCCTTGGTAACTATTTAACCAATCTTCTAACCATAAAATCGCATCTAAATCTAAATGGTTGGTCGGTTCATCTAATAACAATAAATCTGAACGGCTCATCAACGTACGAGCCAAATTCAATCGCATACGCCAGCCACCAGAAAAACTTTTGACCGTATTTTGCATTTGCTGATGTGCAAACCCTAAACCCGCCAATAATTGCGATGCTTTTGCGATGGCAGTATAACCTTGAATTTCATCAAAACGACCATGCAAACGTGCCAATTCATCATCAGCCAACTGTGTACCATGCTGTAATTGCTGTTGAATATGCCAATATTCTTCATCGCCAGCCAGCACAAAATCCAAAGCAGAAACATCTAATGCTTCAATTTCCTGTGCCATGTGTGCCACTGTCCATTGTTGTGGGCGGCTCAAATCTCCCACATCAGGCGTTAAATTGCCCAATAATGCCGCAAATAATGACGATTTGCCTGCACCATTTACGCCTGTTAAACCCACTTTCCATTTTGGGTGAATTTGCATCGTTGCATCTTTAAATAAAACATTTGCCCCACGACGCAACGTTAAATGTTGTAATTGAATCATGTTCGTCTCTACTAATATGTTCCACATGGAACATCGCTATATCAATGTAAATCTAACAAAAAAGCCAAAATCCATCGCTAAATTTTGGCTTTTTATCAATAAGTTATGCGTTAAGCATCAATATCTGCATTCAACGCATTCTCTTCAATAAAGGCACGACGTGGTTCTACATCATCACCCATTAAACATGAGAACATCTTATCGGCTTCAATTGCATCTTCAATCGTTACTTGTAGCATATTACGATTTTCAGGATCCATTGTCGTTTCCCACAATTGATCAGCATTCATCTCGCCCAAGCCTTTATAGCGTTGAATCATCATACCACGACGGCTATCTTGTAAAATTTGCTGCCAAACTTGGTGGAAATTTTCTACCACAATTTTACGCTCGCCTTTTTGTAAATACGCTCCCTGCTCCAGCACTTTAAACCAACTTTTCGCACTCTTCAATAAACGATTATATTCTACTGATGAGAATAGTTGATGATCTAATAAATAATGCTGTGGCAAATTGTGTACATACAAGGTTACACGTGGATAATAATGTTGTTGCATTCCATCAGCCTGTTGCACATCAAAACTTTGCAAACTCA
>JAUNHS010000202.1 GCA_030523805.1 Acinetobacter sp. | reverse complement strand
CACCACTAGGGCAACAATTAAGGTTTCAATCATGATTTCAACTCCTTATTTTGCTAGCATTAAGCCGTCAAAGCCACTGTGATTTGATAAGCAAGGAACGCCATAAAATACGCCAAGCCAAATAAATACACTGTCATTACGCCTGTAATTTTCCACGATTGCGTTTCACGCTTAACCGTTGCCAACGTAGATAAACAGTGTGGTGCATAAATAAACCATACCAATAATGAAATCCCTGTCGCAAAGCTCCACGCAAAGTCGCCTGTGGTAATTAAGCCTGTCAAACCTTGCGAAATCGCATCATCATCTGCACCTGAAATGGCATAGACCGTACCTAATGCAGCAATAATCACTTCTCGTGCTGCCATCGCAGGAATCAGTGAAATCACGATTTGCCAGTTAAACCCAATCGGTTCAAAAATTGGTTGTAACACATGACCGAGCATACCTGCAAAACTGTATTCAATCGCAGGTAAAGTCGCATCTTCAGGTGGTTGTGGGAATGTACATAACACCCAAAGCAACACCACCAAGGCAAAAATAATCGTCCCCACACGTTTTAAGAAAATTTTGGTACGCTCAAGCAAGCCAATGCCCACGCTTTTCATATTTGGAAAACGGTAACTTGGCAATTCCATCAACAATAAATGCTGTGATTTATCTTTACGCAATAGCTTCATCACAAATGCCACAATCAAGGCACTCACGATACCGCCCATGTACAAGCCAAATAGTACCAAACCTTGCAAATTGAACATTCCCCACACTTTTTCATCTGGGATAAATGCACCAATCAACAAGGTATAAACAGGCAAA
The DNA here is from genome assembly GCA_030523805.1 of Acinetobacter sp. Taxonomy (GTDB): domain Bacteria; phylum Pseudomonadota; class Gammaproteobacteria; order Pseudomonadales; family Moraxellaceae; genus Acinetobacter. The sequence continues at coordinate 1,191 of JAUNHS010000202.1, read as the reverse complement.
CGTGCCGAACAGGTCATGAGCGGTGCAACCATAATGGTGGTTAAACGATCTCGTGGATCGCTAATGGTACGAGCAGCCATCACCCCTGGTACGGCACAGGCAAAACTAGACAATAATGGAATAAATGCACGACCACTTAAGCCTGCTTTAAACATCAATTTATCTAACAAAAATGCAGCTCGTGGTAAATAACCTGACTCTTCCAACACCAAAATAAAGAAGAATAGGATAATAATTTGTGGTAAAAAGACCACTACGCTGCCTGCACCTGCGATAAAACCGTCAGAAATTAAGCTCCCTAACATTGGCGATGAAATATGCTCACTTGCCAATTCACCCAACCATGCAAAAAACTCTTCAATCCAACCAATAAACGGCTCTGCCCATGCAAATACGGCTTGGAAAATGACAAACATTAAAATGGCAAGGCTCAACAAGCCCAACACAGGGTGCAAGAAAATGCTGTCTAAAAAGTCTGAACGCTTATCTTCCGAATCAACGAATGTAACTACATCTTTTAGTACATCATTAATCGTTTGGTCAGCTTTATCTACAGATAAATCTAAATGAGCCAATTCCAAATCAGGCGTGCGATATTGTGCTTGCTCCAGTGCAGTGATTAAATTTTCCACCCCTGAACGACGTGTCGCCACCGATTCCACCACTGGAATACCTAAACGCTCCGACAAACGTTGCACATTAATTTGAATACCACGGCGGCGTGCTTCGTCCATCATATTTAAAATCAGCAATACTGGACGCTTTAACGCAATCATTTCTAATACTAATTTTAAATTAAGTTTTAGATTGGTCGCATCTGCCACCAATAACAAGGCATCTTGATGAACTTCTTCTGGCACTTCGCCCAAGCAGACACGACGAGTAACATCTTCATCTAAACTTGCCGCATTTAAACTATATGTACCAGGTAAATCCAACACACGCACCGCCTGCCCTGATGGTAATTGGAAATGCCCTTCTTTACGCTCTACTGTAACCCCTGCGTAGTTGCCGACTTTTTGCTTAGTGCCTGTTAGTTGGTTAAAAAGCGATGTTTTTCCACAGTTTGGATTGCCGACTAATGCAATTCTTAATACTTCGCTCATGCCGACACTCCTGTAATTTCTACTTTTGCTGCTTCACTTTTGCGTAAGGCAAAACGTGTAAAACCAATTTGTACTAAAATTGGCT
>JAUNHS010000201.1 GCA_030523805.1 Acinetobacter sp. | reverse complement strand
CGTGAAAACCGAAACCCGTGAAATTAAGTTTAAAGGCAATGATTTAGCCAATTTTGTTGCCAAACGTGGAGCAAAAGGCAAAGCCTTGCCACGGGGTTATCAAAAAGCGGTGGAATTATTCAATGCTTCGCTAGAACAGGACGCATAATTTTTTATCTCTCACAGGATTTTATTATATGACACAAACAACTCAACCATGGTTTGCAACGTATGATCAGTTTAATATGCAACATCATGTGCAATTGCCATCGGAGCATAGTTCGTTATTAGATATTTTTGAACAAAATTTACAACAGCACGCTCAACAAAATGCCTTTATCTTTATGGATAAAGCCATTCGTTTTGCTGAACTCAACCAATATAGCTTGGCTTTTGCTTCCTATTTACAAAGTTTAAACTTGGCAAAAGGTACACGTGTTGCGGTGATGATGCCGAATTTATTGCAATATCCAATTGCGATTTTGGGTATTTTGCGTGCAGGTTTAATTTTGGTGAATATCAATCCGCTATACACCACACGAGAGTTGGAACATCAATTAAATGATTCTGGTGCAGAAGTCTTAATTACTGTAGATCGTTTTGCTCATGTTTACCAACCTATTCACGGTAAGACCACCGTTAAACACGTGATTATTACAGGCATTGGCGATATGATGGGCTTATTAAAAGGCTCTCTTGTTAATTTTGTATTACGTTATGTGCGTAAAGAAGTACCAGCATGGAAAATTGATGGTCATATCAGCTTTAGCCAAGCCTTACAAAAAGTAGATGCTAGCCGTTATGTTCGCCCGACACTCAATCTTTCACATACCGCAGTATTGCAATACACTGGTGGGACAACAGGGATTGCCAAAGGTGCAGAACTCACGCATGGCAATTTAGTTGCCAATTTATTGCAAGTAAATAGTTTATTTGAAAGTCGTTTTGGTGATGGTAAACCATTGCAAGGTAAATACTTTTTCTGTGCGTTGCCGTTGTATCACATTTTTTCATTTACAGCCTGTTTAATGTATGGCATGTATTCTGGTGCAACCAATATTCTTATTGCCAATCCACGAGATTTAAAATCACTGATTGAAACCTATAAAAAATATCCCCCAACCTTTTTCCCTGCAGTAAATACATTGTTTAATGCTCTCCTGCAACAACAAGCCTTTATCGAAGCCGACCATAGTCAGTTACAAGCCAGCGTAGGGGGCGGTTCATCGGTTCTTTCTGCCACTGCTCAAGCATGGAAAAAATTAACCAAAACAACGCTGTTAGAAGGTTATGGGCTATCTGAAACATCACCTGTAGTTGCATTTACACCACCGAACAATGATGAATATACAGCGTCTATTGGTGTCCCTATTCCAAATACCGATGTACGCTTATTAGACGACCAAGGACAAATGGTTGCTTTAGGCGAAGCAGGTGAAGTTTGTGTAAAAGGCCCACAAGTGATGAAAGGCTACTGGAATCGCCCTGATGAAACCGCATTAGTCATGACTGCAGATGGCTATTTCCGCACAGGTGATATTGGTATTATGAATGAACAAGGCTACATCAAAATTGTAGATCGTAAAAAAGATATGATTTTGGTCTCAGGCTTTAACGTTTATCCAAATGAAATTGAAGATGTATTATCACATCACCCAAAAATCTTGGAAGTGGCAGTCATTGGTGTCGCTGATGAAAAATCTGGCGAAGCACCGAAAGCCTTTATTGTGAAAAAAGATGAAAGCCTAAATACTGAAGAAGTGCTTGAATATGCAAAACAGAATTTAACAGGCTACAAACGCCCACGTTATGTAGAATTTATTAAAGAATTACCGAAATCTAATGTCGGTAAAATTCTGCGTAAAGATTTACGATAAAGCATAAAAGAGCGATGAATATCAATCATCGCTCTTTTGATTTTATCATCGTAACCAATACAATCATATCAAAATGTAATTATACCAATAATTCAAAAGCAATAATTTAAACAATAGCACAAAAAAAATACAATTATCAGCAGATAGTTATTTTTTGCCCTAGCC
>JAUNHS010000200.1 GCA_030523805.1 Acinetobacter sp. | reverse complement strand
ATGTTACGCCTGATTCTTTTAGCGATGGTGGGCGTTATCAGCATATTGATCAAGCGGTGGCTCGTGCAGAGCAAATGATTGCTGAAGGGGCAACCATTTTAGATATTGGTGGTGAATCTACACGCCCTAATGCACCCAAAGTGAGTCTTGAAGAAGAGTTACAGCGAGTTATTCCTGTGGTGCAAGCTGTGGCACATTTGCCTGTGTTGCTGTCTATTGATACTAGCCAGCCTGAAGTCATTCGCCAAGCAGTACAGGCAGGTGCAGATATTTGGAATGATGTGCGAGCATTAAGCCGTCCACACGCCATTGAAACTGCGGCAGCGTTGGATATTCCTGTGATTTTAATGCATATGCGTGGCGAACCAGACACCATGAATGGTTTGGCACAATACGATGATGTGTGCCGTGAAGTGCGTGATGAACTCTTGCAACGTGTACAACAAGTGCAGGCAGGTGGGGTAAAAGCTGAGCATATTATTTTAGATTTGGGCTTTGGTTTTGCTAAAAATACACAACACAATGTGCAATTGGTTCGTCATTTTACTGATTTTATGGATTTAGGTTATCCACTGTTGGCAGGAGCATCTCGTAAGCGTTTTATTGGTGATTTGTTAAATATTACCCAAGCCGATGAACGTGTGATGGGAAGTGTAGCCACACATTTATTGTGTGTACAACAAGGTGCAAGCATTGTGCGTGTGCATGATGTAAAAGCCACTGCTGATGCGTTAAATATTTGGAAAAATATTGCAAGTGATTGATTTTATTTTGAAATGTGAATTGTTATGCCACAGTTAGATGCCAGTTTAATTGTATTAATTATTTTGCTTGCTTGCGGTGTGCTCAGCCAAAATCACACCATCTCCATTGCAACAGGCTTTTTAATTTTAGTCAAAATTTTACCTATTCAACACTTAATTTTTCCTTATTTACAACAATATGGCGTGAGTATTGGCATATTGATTTTGACGGTGGGCGTATTAACACCGATTGCAACAGGTAAAATCAGTGGTGAAATGATTTTAAAATCATTCATGAGCTGGCAATCATTATTAGCCATTGCTGTGGGTTTATTGGTGGCATGGCTCGGTGGGCGTGGCGTGCAACTCATGAGTAGTCAGCCGAATGTGGTGGCAGGTTTATTGATTGGTACGGTGGCAGGTGTTGCATTTTTGCGTGGTGTACCTGTAGGGCCTTTGGTGGCGGCAGGCATTTTTTCATTATTTTATTGGTCTAAATAGCGGAATGGCTGACGATGAAGTTGGATAAATTGTTGCAATCGCAAGGTTTTGGCTCTCGGAAGCATTGCCAAAAATTGATTGTACAAGGTCATGTTCATGTGAATGGTGAGCTTTGTGTCAATCCAAACCATGATGTTGCAACGAGCGTGTTGGCTGATACGCAATTTCAAGTTTTTGGTGAATTATTTCAATATAGAGAACGTGTGTATATTGCGTTAAATAAGCCAGCTGCCTATGAATGCTCACATCAGCCACAATATCATCATAGCGTATTTGATTTATTGCCCGATGTGCTGTGCCAGCGTGGCGTGCAATGTGTGGGACGTTTAGACCAAGATACCACAGGTTTATTATTGCTGACCGATGATGGGCAATTTTTGCAACGCTTAACGCACCCACGCCAGCATATCGGCAAAACATATGTGGTGCAAACGCTAGATGACATTGATGACGATGCCTTGCAGCAATTAAGCGAAGGCGTGCAATTACGCAATGAGCAAGGAACATTTGCTGCCAGCGATGTGCAACGCATGAATGAACGCCAATTTGCAATGACCATTCATCAAGGCATTTATCATCAAGTGAAGCGTATGGTGGCAAGTGTAGGGCATAAAGTGGTGCAATTACACCGTCGTCAAATTGGTCATTTGGTCTTAGATGATTTGGCGTTGTCGCCAAGTGAATGGTGCTATTTGGGTGATGAACAATATCAAGCCTATATGCGTAAAGCATAAAATTTAATCATTTTAAATGTGTAGAATAATCAAGAGTATATTATGTTTGTAGAT
>JAUNHS010000199.1 GCA_030523805.1 Acinetobacter sp. | reverse complement strand
TTGGTTCAGAATCTCACGTTGATTACTGTAATATATTGCTTAAATCACTCCGACCTAACGATAACATCACGCTGACTAAAAAAGCACGCCAATCTGATTTAATTTGTGAAGGCAAAATTAAATATGGCATTGAAAGTATCAAAAAAGGCGATGCGGTGGTGTTTTTCAGCAAAGCCAAGGTTGAAAACTTTGCTTCTCAACTCGTAGAAGCTGGGTATAAAGTATCTATACTTTATGGAGATATGCCGCTTGAAAATCGCAAAAAACAAGCCGAAGCGTTTGCTAATGGTATTACTGACATACTTGTAACTACAGATGTTATTGGTTATGGCTTAAACTTACCAATTGAGCGTGTGGTTTTTGGTCAAATTTCAAAAAGCAATGGGATAGAGCAAGAGCATAAGCCACTATATATGCCAGAACCCCGACAAATTACGGGTAAAGGGGGACATAAACCGCTATCAATAGCAGAAGTTCAACAAATTGCTGGCAGAGCAGGGCGTGGAATAAAGAACGGTAGTTTTGCTTGGTTTGATTTCTTAAATGGTGCTGAAACTTATGCAGGTATATCATTATTGGACTTTGAAAAAAATGCAAAAAAGATAAATAGCGTTGTTATGCACGATGAAAAAAATTTTTACTTTAAAGCGAATTTGCAAGATTTTGCTAATTATGCAACTAAACGCAAGCGTAGAATATATATCTATGCTGAGTATTTTTTGCTTAATTCCTTGGCACTTTCTAATGTTCAAGCGAAAATGATTGCTGTAAATCCTTTTACCCGTATTTCTTTAAAAAATATTAAATGCCCTGAGTTAATAGCATTTGCAAACTTTAATAAGCTACCCGCGTCAAAGAATGCTAAATTATTAACGCCACAATGCGAGCTATATAGCCCAAAAAAGGGATATAACGGACAACTACTGGAAAACGAACTCGGTTCGTTGTATCGCAGTGTGTTGTGCAAGGCACACGATGAAAATAAATTATTGGATTTCTTGCGTGAAATTGACCGTTTTGAACCAAGCAAGAAAGATAAAGCTCTGCGACTTATGCTAACGGTATTTAATGCTTTAGGTTATGATACAGAACCGTTGCGTGCGAAGAGAATACAACTCTGTGAAAAGCTGAACGAGGAATTAATTGAAGAGAATATTCTAGCTGTATTTGAAGCACGGCGAGAGGTACTTAAAAACACCTTGAAGCACAAGAGAGATTATTTAGACACACTAGTGAATAATGCTGGCATTTTAGAAAAACTTAACAAGATTTCCGAAAATGGCGAGTTAGAGACACTAGATAAATTACTTAATACGTTGAAACTTCGAGAAAATGTAACAAGTTTAAAAGAATTGGAAATGTTTAGTGAATTAGTTGCCTTAAACGTAGTAGATATTAGCCATTTTCCATTAATTAAACAAATCTTAGACGATACGTCTAATCGTGTAGAAAACATAATGATGTTTTTTAAACAACTAGGCGTAACGTGGAGGGACTGGTTCGCAATCACAGAACAATGGTCGCTGGATCCAAGTGTTCGTGATTTTATTTCACATTTTCATCATTTTATTACAATTTTTCAAATGCTGAGTACGAGCCTTAAAGCGAAAAGCGACAATCAATGTTTAATAAGCACGGCGTATAACCTGTATTTTTGCTTACCAGAGCTACTAGCTAAAATCCGCACAGATAGCAGACGAATTGAAATAGACTTCGACTTAGACATGGTTCAGCAAATGTATGAGCAGATGGTATTGGATGGTGAATCTGACATTGAACAATCAAAAGCAGAAGTGAATACTAAACTTGCAGAGCTTAATACAGAAATACGAAAGATTAAGCGAAAGTTAAAACTTGAGTGATTATTCTGTTATAATGTACTTACTATAGATTACAACATATTCCCATTAATCGTTAAAAAATGAGTAATCACTATTTTGTTCGCCCTATGCACGCTGACGATGTGCATTCGGTGCTGGCTTTGGAGCAGCGTGTGCAATCGCACCCTTGGAGTAAGGCACAGTTTGAAGATGCTTTGC
>JAUNHS010000034.1 GCA_030523805.1 Acinetobacter sp. | reverse complement strand
TTGTGTTGAGAACAACGCTTAAATTCTAATATCAATCGTGTATAAATAAACAAGGGGCTTTAGCCCCTTGTTTTTTGGTCAAAATTAGACGATTTGTTGCTCTATTTTCTAAAGTAAATGTGCATCATTCAAGACCGATTGCGATTACGATAATATTCTCTCTGTTTATCTAAAAATTGCTGTCTTTTTTGCTTTTCAAACTTTTTCTGCTGAATAGAATCATACTTATCTTCTAACACTGGCGTAATAAGCCATGCAATAAACAAGCATAAGAATGAGATTACCCTAGATACCACCGTGCCAAAACTTATTTCTAAATAAATAGCAAAAATTATAAATCCTATAATTACACAACCTGTCCCCCAAAAAGCCACTAATTCTCTTACATTCTCAGGAACAATAGAATGATACATCAGCAGGATAATGAACCCAACCGACCACAGTATAACAATCAAAAGATAATATAAAATAAAAAACAAAATGAAGCCTGCCATAGTGAATCCCCATTAAGCAGATAGTTCAAATTTCATTCTCTCTGATTTTCTCAAACAAAGCAATACTTTCCACATGACCTGTGTGGCTAAACATATCCATAATGCCTGCTTTTTTCAACACATAACCTTGAGCAATCAGTTGCTGACTATCTCGTGCCAAAGTGGCAGGATTACACGACACATAGACAATACGCTGTGCATTAAACTTCGGCAAATACGCCATAATTTCCCACGCTCCTGTGCGTGGTGGATCAATCAAAATCGCATCAAAACCTTGCTTCGCCCATGCCGTTTTGGACAAATCTTGCGTTAAATCTTGTGCATAAAATTGTGTGTTTTTTAAACCATTTAATTTCGCATTGGCAGTGGCTCGTTGCACCATTTCACGGCTGCCTTCCACGCCAATCACTCGCCCAGACTCGCCCACCAAACGTGCTAAAGGCAAAGAAAAATTACCCAAACCACAGAATAAATCCAACACACGCTCGCCTGCTTTTAAATTGAGCAATTCACACGCCAATGCCACCATCTGACGGTTTACTGTGCTATTCACTTGGGTAAAATCGCTCGGACTAAAGGCAAATTGTAGCGAATATTGTGGGAAAGCGTAACGTAAATCTGCACCATTTTTGGCTTGTGAACCATCATCAAAACGGCGAATATCGCTGATATTGGGTGCTTGTAAATATAAAATCCATTGTCGCTGTTGGCAAAAATGTTGTAATTTTTCAATATCTTGTGTTGAAAATTTTGCGGTTTGTCGCACCAAAAGGGCAATATTGTGTGATACATCATCATCGCCCATGACCAATTCAATATGACCAATGTCGGCTTTGGCTTTCAAGGAAGCCAAGCATTGCTTTAACGCAGGCAATGCTGCATTCAACTGATGATCTAAAATTGGACAATGTTCAATATTGACCAAATGATTGCTTTGAGCAGCACGAAAACCGAATAAAAAACGTTGATTTTTCGGCAAATAACGCACGCCTATTCTGGCTCGTCTGCGGTAGTCGCTACGTTGCGAACGAATAGGAGCAAGCCATTGTTCAGGCTCAGCTTGTGCAAAATGCTGTAAATGGGATTGTAAAACCTGTTGTTTATGGATAATTTGTTGTTCTAAATCAAGGTGTTGCAAGCTACAACCACCACATTGTCCGTAGTGTTGGCAAAATGGCTCTACACGATGTGGCGATGCTTGTAAAATTTCAATACCATCGGCTTCTTCTAGGCGTTTTGTGCTATGTGTAATGCGTGCTTGTACCTGCTCGCCTGCCAAAGCATAACGGATAAAAACTTTTTTGCCGTGCTTTTGCGTGGGGTGTTCAGGGTGTGTGCCATATAGGGCAACGCCACGCCCTTCGTGGGATAAGCTTTGTATGGTGAATGGGTAATGTTCCATTAGTCATGCTCTTAATGGTTTTAAAGTGGGCTTAAACGTTAGGGTGTGGATTCAATGAGAGCATAATTTTGCTGACGGTAATTTTTGAGTGTTAAAATCACCACTGCATCACGATGTTCATCATGATAATAGAGAAATTGATAACCGCTTTTGCCATACCTAAATTTATGTTCTTTAATATTTTTCAGTGGTGTATCTACCATAAAAACATAAGATTTTCCAAGCCCTTGAATCGTTGCGACTTTTTCAAATTCATCATTGAACAATTGAGCTAAATCACTGGCTTGTTGTGTTGCACCGATATGTAAAAAATACTGTATCGCTTGCAAATATTCCGTACGAGCAAGTTCGGTTAAAATGACTTGTGGCATTGGGGAAAGTCTATGATTTTACCGTTGGCGAGCTGTTCTTGCCATACTTTTAATTCATCTAAACCAACATGAAGCCCTGTTTCTTGGAAATGTTCATAGGCTTGGATTGCATCTTGTTCATAGGCGATACGCTGTTTAGAACGTGTTAAATATTCATCTACTGCTTCAAGTAATAAACTATGTACCGAACGTTTATACATTTCGGCTAAATGCTGTAAATCTGCTTTGCGTGCACCGAGCTTGACTGAAGTCACTTCAGCGGTCATATCATTCCCCTTCGTCAGTATTACTAGGTATTACCCATTTTAGCGTAATTTGAATAAAAACAAAATGAATTCTTCTTAAAAAATACGCTAGTGGTTTAATTTCTTAGGTTCTATACTAGTAAGAAAAGAAATTCTATAACAAAAACATGATATATAACAGCAAGTTAAAAAACTATTAAACCAAAAAGCAAGCCTTTACAGCTTGCTTTTTTATCTCTAAAAGATTAAAAACTACGCAATTTGCAGCTCTTCAATCAGCCCCATATCTTCACACCATTGATTTAAATAATAAACCACATGATTTAATGCCCACCATGCCAAAGCATGAAAAACTTCTACATAATCTTCACTATATTGAGCCAACAGCAAAGCACTTTCCACTTGTTGAACATCTAAATCAACCATACGCAAATCTGCAACAGCTTCACACAATGTTTGATCACAACTAAACCGTTTTAAATGACTAAAAATCAATGCCTTATGCTGTTCAGCAAAAGGAACAGTATGGACATGACACGCAAAGTTATGAACCAAATGATTTGTTGCATCATTACCAGCTTTTGCTATTTTGTATAACTCTTCAAAACTACCGACCTGTTTTAAAACAGCTCTGGCTAAGGCTTGATCGTGTTCATCTAATTGATCTAAAAACTCAAATTTAGCTTCAGAAATGGTCATATTCATAAAAAAATCCCCTTGGGAAAAATTGGCATAGCACCATTGCCACACCTTGTAATGATGATTATGACAGGCAAAGATGGGAAGTGATCCTATGTTTCTAGGATTTAGACTGTGCATTCTAGGATTTGCAATAATGATTTTAAAATCAATGTGATAAAATTGCATGAAAATTAAAAAGTAGAAAAATAATTTTACAGAATCTCATTTTAGTCAAATCTGTGGTTAAAATAAATACAGGTTAATTACTTAACATTTTGATTTATAACAAATTATACAAATTTCAATATTGCACAATTTTTTTGACACAAATGATTGTAAATTACGATGAGAAACTAAATTTTAATCGTTTTTTTGCGATTTTGTGTTGCTATGATGACAAAATAAACAAGGTCATCACGCATTGTTCATCATTGCATTTGTAAAAATAACAGGTGCAATTTGCTGTAAACTTTCATACAATACGCTGTCTTCATTTTTTATTTTTACTGAGCATGACCATGTCGCAACATTTCCAAAACGATGCCTATTTATTAGACCATTATGTCGGCAAAACCCCAATGGTGCGTGTGCAGCGTTTGGCAAATCATACTCAAAGTACGGTGTTGCTTAAACTTGAAGGCAACAACCCTGCTGGTTCAGTCAAAGATCGTCCTGCGTATAACATGATTATGCAAGCGGAAAAGCGTGGGCAAATTAAGCAGGGCGATACGCTGATTGAAGCAACCAGTGGCAATACAGGCATTGCATTGGCGATGGTCGCAGCGATGCGTGGCTATCAAATGAAACTCATCATGCCCAATAATATGAGCCAAGAACGCAAAGATGCCATGCGTGCTTATGGTGCAGAATTGATTGAAGTCAGCAAAGAACAAGGCATGGAAGGAGCTAGAGATTTAGCCTTGCAAATGCAAGCCGAAGGCAAAGGTTTGGTACTCAATCAATTTGGCAATCCTGATAATGTAGAAGCTCATTATTTAACCACAGGCCCTGAAATTTGGCAGCAAACACAAGGCAAAATCACCCATTTTGTCAGTGCGATGGGAACAACAGGCACGATTATGGGCGTGTCTAAATATTTAAAAGAACAAAATCCCAATATTCAAATTGTAGGTTTGCAACCGTCCGAAGGTTCAAGCATTGCAGGCATTCGCCGTTGGCCAAAAGAATATTTACCGACTATTTTTGATGAACGCCGTGTAGATGCCATTATGGATATTCCACAGCTTGAAGCAGAAAAAACCATGCGTCAATTAGCACGTCAAGAAGGTATTTCGGCAGGTGTTTCATCTGGCGGTGCTGTGTGGGCAAGTTTGCGTTTGGCAGAACAAAATCCTGATGCCGTGATTGTTACCATCATTTGCGACCGTGGCGACCGTTATTTATCTACAGGATTATTTTCTGTAGATGATTGATTTTTAATGATAAAATGTTAAGGATTGCTGATGCGTAGCCCCGTTTTGGTGTTTGATATTGAAAGCATTACCGACCGTCAAGCAGGTAAGCAGTTGTATCAATTGGATTTATCCGATGATGATACCGATCAAGCCTTGCTCAAAATTCGTCGTCAAGAGTCAGGGCAAGATTTTCAACGATTGGCATTGCATGAAATTGTGTGTATTTCAGGTTTGTGGTATGCCAATGGGCAATGGAAGCTATTTTCATGGACGCAGCAGCAGTACAGCGAAGCAGAAATTATTGATAAATTTTTTAAGATTTTTCAGCGTTATCAACCGCAACTGATTACATGGAATGGCTCGCAATATGATTTACCTTTGCTCATGTTGCGTGGCATGATTCATGGTTTATCTGCTCCTGCTTTGTGGGATCAGGGCGAGTTGCATTCGCAAAAGCGTTATAATAATTATGTCAATCGCTATCACTTTAGCCATATTGATTTGATGGATAATATGGCAATGTTTCATCAAAAGCATTTTGCCAAAATGGACGATATTGCTGTGATTTTAGGCTTGGCTGGCAAGGGCGATGAGTCGGGTTATCTTGTGGCAGATTATGTGAAGCAAGGTAAATGGCAGCAGTTGCAAAATTATTGTGAAGGCGATGTGGTCAATACGTGGTTGATTTATTTGCGTTGGTTATTGCTGAAAGGTCAGTTAAATGCAGAACAGCATCAATTTTTAGTGAAGCAAACGCAACATGAATTACAGCAACGCCCAGAGCATCAGGATTTTTTACAGCGTTGGCAAAAAAATGCACAATATCATGCGTTTAGTCGGCAGTTTTTTGAATAAATAAGAGAATACTTTAAATAATACGCTCAAAAATAAAACACTTGTGAATACCCACAAGTGTTTTATTTTTACTTAATTAATGATTAAACTTTTTTGTTTTTTGCAATATCTCCATCTATAGAAATATTTAATTCCGCTTTGAGCCTTAATATGCTAGGACCACGCCCTTTTAGCTTTTCATATAAACGCTGCATATCATCGGGATCCATAGCAAGTTCGGTCTCTCTATCAAGTTTATTAAAATCTTTTATAAACTCAGAAAACCGAATTCCTTTTCCTTCAATAAACTCTACAGGACCACATAAACCATGACCTATCATTATTTCCGTACGACAGCCATCTGCCCAATAAATAAATAATTTACGGTCATGTTCCACTTCAGTCTCAAAATTAAACGCTGTCTGATTATATTTAACTCCTGTGGCTTGGTATATAAGTGTTCTAATCTTATTACTCCACTCACGTATGCTGGTGTCGTCCCATTGAATTTTATCCTGCCTATTCTGCCCATTCTGCTTATTTCCAGCATCTGGAACTTTCGTTGTTACCTCTAATTCACTAGCATCATCATAATATGCTTTTAAAATAGAGAATAAATTCACCACAATATATATATCTAAAGTCCTACGTATATATGGGTCTCTATAGTAGACTTTCTTAATCTTAACACCTTTGTCCACTTTGCTTTCAATAACAGAATTTTCCAAGCACTTTTGCCATAGAAATTGCATGTATCCCGATTTTGCAATAGCTTTATTCGCTTCGCTATCGTCTTTTGAAATAGAGAATACAGATAATGTCGTACTATCTACTTTAAATTTCTCTTTCTCTAAAATATCACCACTAATTTTTTCACACTTTCTACTATATACGGCCCATGCATTTTCCGTATTCCAGTACATATCTTCTTGTGGCGTTGCTGCACTGCTTTGAAACTCATTCTCCGTAGGGTCATAAGCAAAAAAGCTCATACACTCATCTTGTGATGATGCGTTTGACAACTGCACAATCATCTCATCATTCTTAGCTTTTTGATATACTTTAAATTTGTCTCTACTAGTCGTTAGCCAACCAAAAATTAAATCTTTCTCTACTGCATTGAGTTGAGATAACTGCTTATCATCTATAAACAATTGCACATTTTTACCGATCTTTAACCAAGAATTTACTTTATCATAAAGCGTGACAAATGAATTCCAATGTTCAGCATTACCATGTAAATTTAATGAAATCGTATCATAACTCCCAAAATGCTGAGTAATAATATCATTAAATGAACCAAAAGCTGGTTGCGCATCAATTTCTGTCAAGTTTAGATCGTTCTTAAATTCACCAAGTTTATCCAATAACTCTTTTAGATACTCTGCCACCATGTTACGGTCCAAGATTTCTGCATCGCCTTTAGTATCAAACTCCAATAAACAATCATGGCATGATGATCCGCACGAACAATGATTAACCAATTCAGAAGCATGATCCAATACTTCATACATATACTGTTGGGCTAAATTGGCATAGCCTACACCCCCTTTAGATTGGTCATATAAACAAATCACACCTACAGGTTGATCATGATCATCACCAATCACGACAGATTTACATATAAAGCGAAGCTCTTTAGTATCAATACCTAAGCATTTAGCCAAACCATGGCGTAATGCGACAGCCAAACTACGTAAAAAGTCTGTACCTCTATCATCATTTTTACTCATATACTGATAATATTCACCAGTTTTTGGATCTCTAGGTACAAATTCAAATATGCTCGTTCCTGCATCAAAGCCTAATTGTACATCTTGTATCAATCCTGAGCGTCCATAAGCGATACAATAGTCCCCACTTGTTTGACCAGTTGGGTATAAAGGTCTGTGTTTACTAAATTTATACTCTTGCAATTTATACATAGAGTCAAATTTTTTACCATCATGTTCTTTTTCCTTTTTAAGTTTATGCTCCTTATTATATAGAATACTTTCTGCACGACCACATGCCAAGCAAACAAAGAAACCATGACCTTTACGTCCTTTATGCATATAGAAAATTTTTCCATCTGCATCGCTACGGTATGAAAATAATGGGTTATGTTGCCACTGAATAGCTTCATCAACTTGTACAAGCGGGTCAATCGTTGCAATATATTCTCGCTGCTCATATTTATTGGTCGGCTCACTATAAAAATCAACTTTAAAACCTTTCGGTTGAATATATTGATATGCTTGGAAACTTGGATTTTCACAACAATGGCAATCTTCTACAGGTTGGTCAATAAAACTCTGCCCACAATGCTTACAATATCTTACCTCACGAATATCTTGTGCTGTCGTATCACCACCCATTTCTTTCTGAAAATAATGCTCTAAATCAATCCCAGCTGATTTATACACACGACCATGGATAGCAACCGTATTTCCTGGTGCATACTCTTGTAATGCGATAGACAGCTCTCTAGTTGCTTCTCCTGCAAATCTAAATAAGTTATCTTCACACTCTGCTTTTTGCTTATCCTCTGCTTTTTGCTGAGCATATGTCATCGTATCTAATTGCACAATATCAGATGGGAAACCAAGTGCTGGCAATATCCCCGCATGTACTAAAGCACTTAATAAGTGTTCATTGGCTAAACTTTCTAATTTTTTAACCAATTTTTTCTGATACTGCTCCTTATATTCACCACCTGCATCAGCATATTCGTCAAAAATTCGTCCTATCTTGGCAAATATACCGTTTTCTAGGCTTTTAAAGCTAGCGATACTTTCTTGCAATATCGTATGAGCCTCATTTCCCTCATAAGAACTATGCTGACAAATTTTCTGAATATCTTTTGCTACCTGAAGGCTTTTTAACTCCGAATCGCGGACGTAACTTTCTAATCGCTCAATCAATTGCTCATACAGAGATGACTTTACTCTCTCCCATGGCTTATCTTTATCCTTTTCTTTTTCCTTTTTAAAAGCGGCTAACTTATCTTTAATAAAATCCATTTTAAATTTTTTACTATCAGGTTTCCAACCCAATAAAAATTCCGCCAGCTTCATAGAAAGCGTAGAAGATGTATTATCACTACTAGCATGAAGATCTTTTAAAGAATTCCCCAATAAATAAGCATTAATATGGCGTAATACGATTTTCTTACTACTTAAAATCGCTTTTGGCGGTTGAATTTTAGTAGTAAATGACCAATCCGTATGCTTGTACACACGTAAATCATGGGTATTGTTTTTACAAATGGTATAAGCAAATGCGGTACTTTCCCCCCTACGCCCCGCACGACCTGCACGCTGTAAATAGTTCGCTGGGTGCGGTGGGACATTACTCATGGCAACACTAGAAAGACCACCAATATCTACCCCCATTTCCATGGTTGTAGAACAGTTTAGAATATTACGCTCACCTTCTTTAAAGTTCTGCTCTAGATCTTGCAATGCTTCGCCATTAATTTGTGCAGAATGCTCTTCTGAACAAATAATACGATACTCTGTAATCACACGACTACTAATATCTGACCACAAATTTTTTTCCTTGAATGCATTAATTATATCATTATTATTAGCAATCCAATCTCGCAACTTTCTGGACTTTTCCAGTGCATCTTCATTATAAGATGCTGGAATAGGCATAGTTACCTTTTCGCCACAGTTAAACTCTTGTTTTTGTTGCTTCATGCTCTCTAATTTACCATAGGCATAAGGCGTATAACCTGCAAAAGTCGTATCTAAAAAGCGATTTGTAACTGGACAAATATATAACGCTTTAGGAATTGCTAAATGCACCTGGTCAAAGTTGAATTTATAGCCCTCAGTATTACTATTGCTATCACTATGTGGGACAATCAACTTATGTTCTTTTAAATGTAGCCAAGCCGTATTTAACCAGCTTTGTATTTTATCTACATTTTCAATTTGAGTTGCCAGCATCAATAACTTGACTATACGATGATTTTTTTGAGATACAGAGCCATCTTTATTTTCTCTCGCTACCAACCATGTTTTTTTCCACGATACTCCTTGCTCTGACTCTTTTACAGGCTCAAGCAAAACGTTACGAGATGAAAAGCGGCTACTTAATGCATCATTATCTTCTTTAGATAAAGCAAAACATCTTTTATCACGTATGTAAAAATCTAAGAGAATTTTCAGAAATTCACGCCAATTTTGCTCTGTTAATTTACTCTCTGCCACCCAATTTGCAGGTGCACTTACCTTGTCCAATGCTGGATAATAAAAAGATATTAGTCCCAAAGTTTCTAAAGTATTTGCTCTTTTAGGACGATACGCCAGTTCATTCAATAAAAGAATCCTTGCTGCATCCTTATTGTCTTTATCTTCTAATAATTTTAGAACCTTTTTACCATAAGATAAACAACCACCATCAGCGACTTCCGTCGTTAATCGCTCAACAACTTCACTCCAAGTAGATGATTTATGATATTGCGTGGCAAAGCTGTCTTTTTCCAACTCCTGCAATTCATCTTCTATTTTTGCTATCCCCTTTTCCAGATGTTTTATAACATATTCAATCCCCGTGCTTTCACCTGGATCAGATTGCTTTAACTGATTTTCCTGTTCTACTTTTTCATCTTTTTTTATTTTCAAAGCTGCTTTTTTGTCTTTTACGTCCTTATTTTCACAATCCTCACCTTTATCCAAAATCTCATGATACACCACATGACGTGTTACATGACGTGTAGAGTCATCATTTAACTTCATCGTTAAACGTGATGTTCCTTGTCGGCTATCGGTAAAAGTAATCATACGTCTGCCATCAAAAGGTAAACTTACTTTACTATTATGTGGTGGACAATATGGCAATAGCACATTCACCGCTTCGCTCATATAAAAAGGCATACCTAAATATTGCATATTTACCACACCAGCACAGGAAGGTAACTGACATCTTGATTTATTATTACTAATTTCTTCATCAAGATTATCATCATCTCTCTTATCCTTACTGATAGGTTTAATATAATCAATTTCTATACAATCTTCTTTTGGTAGTCTTCCATACAATTCACCATTCTGATTAAGATACCGACTGTCTACATTCTCGATTTCTCCTGTAACAGACTTTGGAAGTACCCACACTACATTTGTAGTGGTATCTGTAGCCATATCCGTATCTAACATATACTCATCGTGTTGCTCCGCATAATATTTTTTAAGTTGCTCTTTGCCACTTTTTGTATTACCTTTTCTTACAAGTAAATATGGCGTTGAGCAATCGCCACACATCTGTACACCATAGATAGGGAAGCCACATTCACATTTACTATTTTGTGGCTCATAGGCATATAAATAGCCAAATGGCCATTGATTTCCCAAATCGCTATCTTTCTCTTTTTTTGTACACGTTGGATTCACACAGCTATACAAGCCTGCTAAAGTCCGTTGGAATACATGTGCTCTTAAAGGTAAAAAAGCAGGTTCTTCATCATTCTTTTTGGTATGTGCCAATAGGTCTAACCACGCAAGGAGATCTTTCTCTTCAGCCTCTTTGGTATTCTCAGCTTTATTGGTTACAATTGTCTTAACCAGCGTATCTAATTGCAGTGCTTTTGCACGCCCATCTGGTATAAAAGCCTCTCTAATTTTACGTGCTCGCTCGTGCTGCTCTAAACGTTCAAATCGTTTAGGGCTTACCATTTGACCGTGATCAATAGCAAGAAGATCTTCTAAAGTTTCCTGACCATTACTAGCGTGCGGTGTTAGTGTTGGAATTTCCCTATTTGCAGTAATTACATGAATACGATCTTTTTGTGCACCTGTAAGGGAAGATAAAAATTCTTTTAATTCTCTTATTGCATTTTCATCATCACCAATGGTCGCTGATGTGGCAATAAAGTGAATATTTTCTGCTTCTACGCCAAATGCCAAAAAAGTTCTCTTGAGCAATAGGGCTAACTCAGCGGCCATAGAGCCCAAATAGCTATGTGCTTCATCTAGTACGATATATTTTAATTTGCCTTGAGACTTTGCTAAAATTGGATGATCTGCTGGGCGTATCAGCATATACTCCAACATCGTACTGTTTGTAATCAGCATTTGTGGTGGTTTTTCACGTAAATTTTTTCTATCTAAAACCTCGCCAGCATTGTTTTCTCTAGCAGCTTTTCCTTGCCCACTTTTCTCGTCCATCGTTTCTGGGGTTTTACCATTATATAAACAAAATCTAATCTTTCCTTGAAATGGATTTGTGTATTCTGTTAAACGCTCACGTTGAGAGTTAATTAAAGCATTTAAAGGATATAAAAATAAAGCACGTACCCCTTCGCCATTATCATCTGGGTTATCAAGTGTACGCACTAAATCGTCCACAATTGGTGCTAAAAAGCACTCGGTTTT
Source organism: Acinetobacter sp. (assembly GCA_030523805.1). GTDB lineage: Bacteria > Pseudomonadota > Gammaproteobacteria > Pseudomonadales > Moraxellaceae > Acinetobacter. Next base: position 3,947 of record JAUNHS010000034.1, on the reverse strand, counting down.
ACCTGAACCTGTACCACTGGTAACAACCAAAGAATTGACCTGTGATTGATCTTTTAACTTTTGCCATGCTTCTACTTGGTGCTTATATGGTGTAGGAATTTGCTCTTCAAGTACTTTTTCTATGGTTTTTGCATGAAATAAATCGGTAAACTCACCCATTTTTTTCTTTTGACCTTGCCAAGGAAATAACACATCAAAAACAGGTGAACCCATAATCCCTGCATTGAGTTCTTTTTCTAAATGCTTTCGCACTTTATCTTGTACACCTAAAATACTCAGTGTAGCCTCTACAGCATGTGCTTTTAACTGTGAAATTTGTCCTGAGAAAAATTTCTCTTGCTCTTTTGTCATTTGCGTTGTCATCGGATATTACCTCATTAAAAATTTTAAAAATGGATATGTTTATGCTTTAGCCGCTGCATGCTTCTTTTGAAAGTAAAAGAAATTTAACATGGCTAACATCGTTCTTTCAAAATAATCGCAATAGCTATTATTTTGCTTGGTCAATTCCTCAATATCATAACTATACTGATGTAATGGCTCAAAGCTTGCTTCATTTGCATAAATCATCAGCCACGCCAAAACAATCGGTAAATATGTACGTCCTCGTATTGTTAGGTCATCTTCTTCTTTAAAAAACTTATCACCAAACACTTTTAAAGATGCTGTAGTTGGTATAGCCACCTTAACTTCTGACTTTATACCATCTACCAACTTCCATAACCCATTGAACTGATCCATTTTTTTATTTTCACTATCTGACGTTTTCCACGCCTGCCAAGTAGTATCAACATCAATAAAAAAGTCTATGATTCCTATCTTTGGCTCTTCATGTTCTGTTTGAGAAATAATATCCGCAAATAATGGTTTAGTTTGTGCTGTATCTGCCCCATTTTGATAAATCTTAACAAGACTTTCATAAGGCATAAGCCCATAAAAGACATCATGCAATTGTAGTATTTCTGCTTTTGTTTGCTGATTCACCATTAATAAAGAATAAGGCTCACTCCAAGCAATGGCTAATAAGAATTCTGGTACATATTTTGCATATCTCCAACAGTCAAAAGAAACCTATGGCAAGCTTTCCGCATGACAATGTCTTGTCAAAGCAGATAAATAATCCCAATCTTTTTGCATATTTTCAGCATCTAATGCCATTTTTCTGAGATGTGCTATCATTTGTGTCTTACGTTCTTTTTCATCGAGCAACAAACAAATTTTAGCCAAATCAGACAGTTCTGCTTCTTCCTTTTCCGTAAGAGAGCCATTTTGTGTAGGATATATCGTTGGCCAAATACTAATTTGGTCATCTAACTTTTCTTCACCTTGAGCTTGGATAAAAATAAGCCAACAGTCATTACTATCTTTTAGATTTTCCAAATCAAAACGATTACAATCCTCCCTTGGTAAATCAACAATATTTGTAGGGTCTTTAAAACTCATTGCCCTGCATTGCAGTGGTTGCTCGGCTAACTTATTTAACTCTTTTTGCACCTCATCTTCGTGATAAACATTTGAGCATATCTCAAGATATTCTTTTGCTGGCTGAAACCCTAACTCTTGCAAACCAGGTGCCAAAGCACAATTCGACTGACTATTATCAGTCGTATCATTAGATTGATTTGCTCTAATTTGTGGTGTTTTTAACTGATAGCGAACATACGCAATTTCTATGATTTTTTTACCATCTACTTGCAAATTGACTTTTGCAGCCAACCCTTTTTCACTACGCTTCAATAACCCTTTCGCCCGTTCCAAAACACCTTTTAACTCAACAGTCTCCACACCATTTTTATTTGGGTATTCTTCTATAAAGCCATTTTTCACAGCATCATGACCATCAAGACTATAGGCGAGTTTAAATGGCTTTTCGTCTTTTGCTTTTGCCATTTTAATTTGTCTAAAAGCCGTACTATCCAAAATACAGACCCTTTTATTGTTCATCGGATCGATTTCATAACTTGTAAAATGATCGTTATATTTAACTAAAGCTGCTTGTGTAACTGGCCATGGAACCATAAGCTGTAGCCCTTCCACCAGCAGTTTCACATGTAGCAAGTTATCATCTTCTTGTTTAATCAGCGTTACTTTATTATCGGCTTGTTCAATTTTTACACGTGGATCTGCTGTTGTTATAACATACTTGCGATCAAATGTAATCATGCAATTTTTCCCATCTGCTTGTACATGATAAGAAAAATCTTTAGGCACTAAACCAATTTTTTGAGAAAAGACAATATAGCCATCTTTGTCCTTACAAACCATTTGGTATAGGCCCAAAGCATTCCTTCTTTCTACCGAGTAACTTTTGCTACTTCTCTCCCCTTTTTTCTGTATTTTAATATCTATTTGGGGAACTGAATCTTTTACCTCTGCATTCAATTTATTACGTTTATAAAGTTGAATTTCCCCTTTATAAACTGTAGATGTAAAGTCTTCAACAATATGACCCTGTAGTTCATAATAATCGTGTAAATCTGCATTCGTACGGAAGCGATATTTCGCTTCTCCACTCACCAAATGCAACACGCCTTTTAATTCATAATATTCGCCCTGAGTGTCTTCCGCCAATAGGGTAATATTTTCTTCACCGCTGGTAATTGTTACACCTTTAGGGATATATACCAGCATTGACTCTTCTTTTACATTTGCCGATGAACTTTGTAAGTACTCATACTCCACGCCTTGCTCTGTGTCATATGTTTTGATTGCACAATATGGAATATTAGGCGAAATGCTTTCCATAGATTGATTTTGGTAGGGTAATTGACCTGCAATCAAGGTTGCACAATCTTTCCCGTATTCATCGAGCATACTCACATAGGCACTCTCCTCCCACGCTAAAGCGCTATTCTCAATGCTTAATTCATCATCTCCATCACGATGAGTTCGTTTAAGGACTTTTTGTCTCTCAATAATTTCATATTGGTACTTTTGCTTTTTTTCACCTAATAATTCTCGTGCATTATGTTGTGCATACAAAGGGAAAAATACATACTCGGCATCTGTTCCTTTTAGTAACTTTTCCATATCTGCATCAGCTAATTGAATTTCATTAGGCAATATATAAAACGCACGTTTCTGCGGTGGCTCATGCTGTTTATTATGCTGAATAAATAGCGTACGTTTCAATTGAATCGCACCAAATGGATCTGTTGTACTCGTCTGCTTTTGGCGTACTGCGGCATTCTTTTTAGCTTGCTTATAAATTGTAACAGAATCTTGAATAAGACTTTTCAATAACACCGTTGCTTGCTCTTCACCCAAAGGGAAAGGAAAGTTTTCCTCCCAACCTTCTTTAAATATTTCAGTAATATTTTCTAGTTGATCCAGATCCTGTACACCTTCAATCATTTGCTTGACTTGAACACAAAATTCCTTAATCACTTCTGTAAAATATTCCCCTGCTTCTTGTAAACTTTTAGGGATTAGTGGACTATGATTCTGCAAATGCTCTTTACTTAATGGTAATTCCTCCTTTTTCATATGAGCATCTAAAGACTTACGCAATAAAATAGGTAACCATCCATCTTTTTCAGTAACATACTGTATAGGAAAACCTCCTTGAATAAAGAGTGATGCAATTGCTCTTCTAACTTTTTCAGTTCTAACAATATCAAGTTTCCATGCCCTTAATCCTTTATCAATTAAATCCACACGCTCATTTGACGTTATACTTTCAATATCCCAACCTAAAGACTCTAATAATGGCTCCCATTTCCACTCTTTACTCTCTCTTCTCCACCATTCTGCAGCATATAAAACAAATGCTTTCCTTTCAAATACAGTTTTAGGTAATCTTTTCAAGCTTTTTAAATCTTCTCGTAATAATTGATAATCCTGATCTGTTATCCGATATTGGTATAACTTACGTCCATCAGCAGGAGGAACAATCTCTGATGACAATTTCATTGCAATAATCTCCATAAATACATTTAAACTGTGTT
>JAUNHS010000198.1 GCA_030523805.1 Acinetobacter sp. | reverse complement strand
ATCAGCAATTACAACAGCAACAAACACAAGAAATTCAACAATTAAAATATCGCACACTTTGGGCATTTGCCTTGAGTTTACCTGTTTTTATACTAGAAATGGGTGGGCATTTCTTTCCAGCATTGCATCATGCCATCGCACACGTTTTCCCTACACCACAATTATGGTATGTGCAAGCATTTTTAACCGTACTTTTATTGTGTACTGCTGGCAAATCATTTTATACGCAAGGTTTGGCTGCCTTGTGGCGACGAATGCCTGATATGAACAGTTTGGTTGCGGTGGGAACATTGGCGGCTTTGCTTTATTCGCTGGTGGCGACGTTTGTTCCACATTGGTTGCCTAGTCAAAGTGTTCATGTCTATTACGAAGCAACTATGATGATTATTAGCCTCGTATTGGCTGGACGTTATATTGAAAGTCGTGCCAAAGCCAAAGTATCTGATGCGTTAGGTTTAATGCTCAATTTACAAGCCAAAACTGCTCGTGTGTTACAGCAAGGGGCTTGGGTAGATGTAGATATTGATGATGTGTACATAGGCGATGAAATTGATATTCGCCCTGGTGAAAAAATTCCTGTAGATGGCGTGGTTTTAAGTGGCGAAAGCTATGTCAATGAAGCGATGATGACCGGTGAAGCCATGCCTGTACATAAAACCATGCACAGTACCGTCATGGCTGGGACAATCAATCAACAAGGGCATTTACACATTCAAGCACAATCTGTCGGTCAAGATACTGTATTTGCTCAAATGCTGCAGCTGATTGAGCAAGCACAAAGTCATAAACTTCCTGTACAACAGTTGGTGGATCGTATTACACGTTATTTTGTACCGATGATTTTTGCTTTGGCATTATTGAGTTTATTGGCGTGGCTCATTTTTGCACCACATTATGGGATTAATACGGCAATCGTTCATGCGGTATCGGTCTTAATTGTGGCGTGTCCGTGTGCGATGGGCTTGGCAACACCTGTTTCTATTATGCTCGCTTTAACTCGTGGTGCAGAACTCGGCATATTATTACGTCGTGGCGATGCTTTGCAGCAATTGCACAAAGCCAAAGTGATTGCCTTTGATAAAACAGGCACGCTGACCGAAGCACGTCCGACATTGCAAGACCATATTATTTTAGATCATGCTTATACATGGCAAGATATATTGCAAATCACGGCGTCCATTGAACATAAATCAGAACACCCTTTAGCCCAAGCCTTTACGGAAAAAGCAACGCAACAACAAATCCCCTTGCTTGATGTACAACATTTTCATGCACACATCGGCTATGGCGTGCGTGCAGAATTAGACTTTTTTCAGCAAATGCAAACTTTCCACATTGGTTCATTCGCCTATATGCAACAGCTGAATGTTACGCTACAAGGTGATATGCTTCACTATTTAGATGATTGGGCAAGCCAAGGTTATACGCCTTTATTGCTGGCAACATCGCAGCGTGTGATTGCTTTATTTGCTATTAGCGACCGTATTCAACCCACAGCATTTGCAACTGTACAACAATTACAACAGCACGGCTACACCCTTGCCATGCTCACAGGCGATCAGCAACAAACTGCACAAGCCGTTGCCCAGCAGTTACACATTCCTATTGTGATGGCTCAACTGCTCCCACAGCAAAAAGTACACGCCATTCAGCAATTACAGCAGCAATATGGCACAGTCATTTTTGTAGGCGATGGCATCAATGATGCCCCTGCTCTCGCTACAGCAGATGTTGGCATTGCGATTGGTTCAGGCACGGATATTGCAATGGAAACAGCTGATGTTGTGATCATGGCATCATCATTATCACGCATTATGACTGCATTGCATTTAAGCCAAGCCACCATGCGAAATATTTACCAAAATCTATTTTGGGCATTTATTTACAATATCATTCTCATTCCTGTAGCGATGGGTGTGTTTTATGTTGGTTTTGGTGTGAGTTTATCGCCTATGCTGGCAGCTGTGGCGATGGCGTGTTCATCTATTTTTGTCTTAATGAATGCGTTACGCTTACGTTCCATGAAGTTTTCATAAACCTTTAGGCGAAATAGTAGCTTTTCTCATTAAAAATATGCTTTAATAACGC
>JAUNHS010000197.1 GCA_030523805.1 Acinetobacter sp. | reverse complement strand
GTTGATGCAGAAGCACTAGAAAGCCAAGATGAAAAGGCGATTTTACAAGATGCTGATGCGATACTTGTTCCAGGTGGTTTTGGTGAGCGTGGCACGGAAGGTAAGATGAAAGCCATTCGTTATGCCCGTGAAAATAATGTACCTTATCTAGGTATTTGCTTGGGTATGCAATTGGCAGTGATTGAATTTGCTCGCCATGTGGCAGGTTTGACGGAAGCGACTTCTACAGAGTTTAATAAGAAAACGACACAACCGTTGATTGGTTTGATTACCGAATGGTTAGATGAACGTGGCGAGTTGCAACAACGTAGCCATACATCAGACTTGGGTGGTACAATGCGTTTGGGTGCTCAAACTTCTGAATTGGTAGAAGGTACAAAAATCCGTGAAATTTATGGTCATGCGGAAATTGTAGAGCGTCATCGCCATCGCTATGAAATGAATAACCGTTATATTGCTGATATTGAAAAAGCAGGCATGAAAATTTCGGGTTATTCGGCACAAGGCTTGGTGGAAACGATTGAAATTCCAACACACCCTTGGTTTGTTGCGGTGCAATTCCACCCAGAATTTACCAGCTCACCACGAGATGGGCATCGTTTGTTTGAAAGTTTTATCGCTGCTGCGAAAAAGCAAAATCAAGCAAAATAAGGGAAATAGCAGTAATCCATACCAATATGATGGGTTACTGCTTACCAGTGATTAAATGATGGATGAGAAAGGAGGGAATATAATGATTGAGATTGCGATACAAGACATTCAAAAATATGATATGGAGCAAGTATTAAACGTTGCCATGCATGGTGAGCGTGTATTTTTAACTAAAGATGGTCAAAAATTTAGTATTACTCCTTATCAAGATGATCAAGTTTTAACGCTTGATGAACTATTTAAACAGGTAAAAGGTACATTACCAAAAGATTATCGTTTTGATAGAGATGAAGCCAATGAGCGATAATAAATTGTACTTTATTGATAGCAATATTTTGATTTATGCGGTTGCTGATGATGATTATAAAAGAAACATTGCAAATAACTTATTGAAAAGCAATCATATTGTGATTAGTACGCAAGTATTAAATGAGTTTTGTAATGTGATATTACGCAAAAATATTTTGTCTTATGATGATTTGTTAAAAGCAGTTAAGAGCTTTAGTAAGAATTTTACAGTAGTCAATGTTGATAGTGATTTGATTATTTATGCTCTAAACGTCAAAAATCGTTACCATTATTCCTACTGGGATAGTGTCATGATTGCAAGTGCGTTAAATGCAGGCGTACCGATTTTATATTCTGAAGATATGCACCATCATCATGTGTATTGATAGTCAATTAACCATTATTAATCCGTTTAGATAGGCGAAAATTTTTGTATAAGGAGAATGTGATGATTGAAATTGCGATACAAGACATTCAAAAATATGATTTGACTACCATACATGAAGAAATTACGTTGAATATTAATGGTAATATTTATCTATTAAATCCTACGATTGGCGGTAAACAATATATTTTAACACTTTTATCTGAAGAAATGCCTAAGTTATCTAAAAAACCAAGAAAAGCAGGCAGTGCTAAAGGTCAAATTTGGATGAGTGATGATTTTGATGAACCACTTGAATGTATGGCAGAATATATGCCAACAGATGATATGTTAGACGAAAATAAGTTTGTGAAGAAATGAAATTGTTATTAGATACACATGCTTTTATTTGGTTTATTCATGATAGTCCAAAATTATCAAATCTAGCAAAATCATTGATTGTCAATCCAAATAATGAATGCTTCATTAGTCTAGCAAGTATTTGGGAAATGAGCATTAAATCATCAATGGGGAAATTAGATATTCCACTACCTATTCATGATTTATATGAGCAACATATTGTGGGTAACGATATGGAATTATTGCCAATCACGATCCATCATATTGAAAAAGTTCATGAATTGCCTTTTTACCATAAAGATCCATTTGATCGTATGATTATCGCACAATCTATCGTGGAAAATATGACGATAATTAGCTGTGATAGTGCTTATCATGATTATCCTATACATCATGCTTGGTAAAGTAATTGTAATAACTTAAACAGAGAGATACTTATGAC
>JAUNHS010000033.1:8487-16180 GCA_030523805.1 Acinetobacter sp. | reverse complement strand
AAATAAGCCGTAAAATTCACCGTATCTACATCATTATTCCAATGTAAAGGCATGATGTTTTCAGGGTTTTGCGTGCGTTCATGCTGTAAATTGTGGCATTTCACACGATGCACAATCAAACCACGACGTGTTAAATGCCCTTGAATAATATCGCCTTGAATTGGGTTACAGCATTGAGCATATTTCACATCTACGCCATCTGTGCCTTGAATGAGACGGTCAGATGCACGCTGTTCGTGCTGTTCGTGTTGCTCTCGTGCAAAGAGATGATTGGCAACCAATTGTGGCAATAAATCGCCAATGGCAATATGTTCAAATAAATCATCTTTATTTTTGACGTGCTGCCACTGAAGCAAATCTTGCCAATCGCTATCGGTTAAATCTTGTACTGAGCGATTGAACAATTTTAATGCACGATTAAGTGCTTGTTCGCCAATTAAGCGTTGTTCTTCTACATCTTGCTCTTTTAAGATGTTTTGAATGGCACGGCGTGCTTTTTGCGTATTGATAAAGCTGAGCCAATCAGGATTTGGCGTTGCCAATACATCTTTAATAATTTCAATCACTTGCCCTTGTAGTAAAGGCGTAGAAAGTGGTTTGACTTCGCCATCAATTTTTACACCAACGGTATGGTCGCCCAAGAATGTACTCACGGCATAGGCAAAATCTACAGCTGTTGCCCCTTTCGGTAATTCATGCACATGACCTTGTGGCGTATAAACCCAAATTTTGTCTTGATGTAAATAATCAAGCAAATCGTTAAATGTGGTTTTGGCACATTCTACATCAAGCAAAGTGTTTAAATTTTGCATAGATGCTTGAATGGCACTACGGCAAGCCTGTGGAGCATTTTCACCCAAGACTACACCTAATTGCGACGCATCGTGCATTAGTGGCGTTTGTAAACTTAAAGTAAGAAAGGTTTTTTCGCCTTTGAGTTTGATTTTGAGTGATTGATTGCCACCAGGTAAAGGCGAGCGAATATTATCGGCATAATACAGCGTTTCAAAATTGGCTTTCAAATGTTCTACTACGCTGTCGCAAGCGGCAATGCTCGGTAAAATGGCGGCAAATGAATGGCTATGCGTTAATTCATCTAAAGAAATTTTACCTTTCATAAAGCGGCGTAATAGCTCTACTTTATTGTCTTTTTTCTCTAAATGTGCATCTTTAAATTCAAATTGCTCAAAAAGTTGGTATAAATGCTGTTCCCAAATTTTTTGATATTGGCAACGCTCAGGTTTCGCAGCCAATAGAGCATCTTGCACGTTATTGTAAAGTTCTAAATCTAAATTTTGATAGCATAATAATTCTAATTGGTCGGCAATATCATTCATACCGACAATACGAGCCATCGGTACAAAAATATCAAATGTTTCTTGTGCAATTCTCGCACGCTTATCTGGACGTAACGATTCTAGGGTGGTCATATTGTGATAACGATCAGACAGTTTAATCATAATCACACGTGGGTCTTGCAATGTGGCTTGTAAAATTTTACGAAATGATGCCGCTTTATTATATTGTTTATCGCTAGATTGGCTCATTTTCGTTACGCCATCAACCAATTCAGCAACGACTTTCCCGTATTTGTCGCTCATTTGCTCTTTGGTTACAGGCGTATCTTCAATCACATCGTGCATCAAGGCGGCCATGAGAGTTTCATGATCCAGTTTCATTTCTGCTAAAATACACGTTACAGCAATTGGGTGCAGAATATACGGCTCACCACTTTTGCGTGTTACGCCTTCATGGGCGACATCGGCATAATCGGCAGCGTCCATAACCAAAGCCACTTGCTCAGGTTTTAAATACGGCTCTATGATACTTTTTAACTGTAGTTTGGCTTGACGAATACTGTCTGGCATATCTCGCTCCACGTTACGGGTTACATCTGGAAAACGATGAGAATTAAAAAAAATGAAACAATATTGTAATAAAATACAAAATGCCTTTTTTTGTCAAGAGATTTGCGATAAAAAAGTGAATAATTATTCAAATTTTGGATAATGGAAAAAACGATGAGCAATAAAATCAAGAGATAGTTTTGAATATAAATTAAAGATTGTTTTTTTTGATATATTAGATAATAATAATTATTCTTTATATTATTGTTATTTTGGAGAAGATGTTGAAATATCCTAAATTTAAATATTTGCCATTAGTATTGGCTTGTCAAATGATTTTAGCAGAAACTTCTTTTGCTGAAGAGCAAAAAACTTTGCCAGCCTTAGAAACAATTCATGTAACTGCGTCTAAAGATGAAATATCGGAAAAGACTGGGGCGTATCATCAAAATAATACTGGTGCTAGCAAACTAGCAATTGAAGCTAAGCAAACACCACAAACCATCAATACCTTAACTCATCAGCAAATGCAAGATTTTGCCATTAACAATGTGCGTGATGTGTTAAGCCATACCACAGGCGTAACCACCAGCAATTTAGAAACTGACCGTACATCTTTTATGGCTCGTGGATTTGAAATTTCAAATATCAATAAAGATGGCATTGGTTTTCCTGAAGGGAATTACAATTACCATGAAGACAATACCGACACTTGGTTTTATGACCGTGTTGAAGTGGTTAAAGGGGCTGATGCGTTAAATAATGCCTTTGGTGATCCGAGTGCAACCGTTAATTTAATCCGTAAACGTCCAACCACGCAACTTCAAGCACAAGCAAATATCAGTTACGGCTCGTGGGATAATCAGCGTTATGAGCTTGATGTTTCAGGAAAACTCTTACATTCTGGAGCAGTTCGTGGGCGTATTATGGCATATCAAAGTCAAGGTAATTCTTATCTTGATCGCTATTTTGCCGAGAAAAATGGTGTATCCGCAGTTGTTGAAGCTGATTTAACCGATAAGACTTTGTTAAGTGTAGGCGTTACGCAAACCCAAAATAAACCCAATGCCAATAACTGGGGTTCAAATCCATTAATTAACAGTGCAGGACAGCAAATTAATCATGCTCGTGGCTACAATTATGCTCCTGATTGGGCGTATTGGGATAGCGACCGTCAGAATTATTTTGTGCGTTTGGAGCAAAAATTGGGACAACATTGGCAAGCTCAAGCTCACTATGAACACAGTGAGATTGATAATACATCAAAACTATTGTATTTATCAGGAACTGTTGCTGCCGATAATACATCAGGTTTGTATTTATACCCAAGTCGTTTTATTGACCAACAAAAGAATAAGCAATTTTCTTTGACTGTCAATGGTAAAGTACCATTATTTAATCGGCTGCATGAATTGTCTTTCGGTTATCGCTATGGTCAGAAAAGCACTGAACAACAAAGTTTTGCAGGAGCATTGGCAAACCATATTACCAGTGATTTAGCCAGTTGGACACCTACTGAACCACAATGGGCAAGCACATCAGGGAGTGGTGCAAGTTATCAGCAACGTTTTAATTCATTATTTGTGGCGAGCCGTTGGCATTTAAATGATGCTTTAAAGCTGTTAGCAGGTGCAAATTATGTACAGGCAAAAAGTTCTGGTTTGAGCTATGGTGCAGATCAAAGTTATAACGAGAAAAAAGTGTCGCCTTATGCGGGATTGACTTATGATTTCAATCCAAATTATACAGGTTATATCAGTTATACGTCTATTTTCCGACCACAAACAGGCACAGATACCACGACAGGAAAAGCGATCGATCCGATTAAAGGCAAAAGCTATGAATTAGGCTTAAAAACCAGTTGGCTTGATGACCGTTTAACAGGTACGATTGCAATTTTCCGTACAGAAGAGCAAAATTATCCATTGCGTGCGAGCGACAACAGTAATCCACTCAATCAATTAGTCCAAGCAACTGATTTACGCTCACAAGGTGTTGAATTGGGTTTAAATGGTCAAATTACCGACAATTTAATGGCTTCAGTGGGCTATAGTAAATTCAGTCTGCGAGATTTAAAAAATGGGGGCGAAGCTCGTACTTATACGCCGCATCAAAGTTTTAATTTAATGACAAGCTATAAAATCCCTGCTTTACCCAAATTGAAAGTGGGTGCAGGTGTGCGATGGTATGATAAAACGTATTTAAATGTTGCTGCGGATACAACACAAAGTGCAGGGACTATTCGTCAAAAAGCCTATGCTTTAGTGGATTTGATGGCGAATTATGAATTTAATCGTCATGTATCGCTACAGTTAAATGCCAATAATGTAACCAATACAGAATATTTGCATGAATTTCCTTTTAAACACGGTATGAAAGGTGCTCCTGCAAATTATATGGCAACGATTAGTTTTAGATACTAAAATCTGCTTTCAATATAAAAAACGCCCCAAATCATTTTGGGGCGTTTTTTTATAGTTTCAATGAATGATTAGAATTTAAAATCATCCATGATATTAGAAATATCAGTATTTGCTAACATTTGATCAAGGCTAGCAGTTTGAAAATCTTGATATTCTTTTTCACGCTGATTTAAGATTTCTTTACTGATATTGCCTTCAGCAATTTCACGTAAAGCAACCACCGTTGGTTTATCATTGTCCCATTCTACAGTTGGGTCAATATTCTGATTTGCCAATTGGCGAGCACGTTTACTTGCCAATAAAATCAATTCAAAACGGTTATCAACATGATCTAAGCAATCTTCAACGGTAACACGAGCCATAGCATTTTCTCAAAATAATTCATATAAACTTATAGTATAAAAGCCTTTTGCACGATACTCAAGCAATTTTTATGGTTGCGTGGTCAATAAATCGTGTATCAGCTGTTTGTGGCGAATATTTTGCTGTGCTGTGGTTAGGCGATTGCTAGTAATAATGGCGTGTAATTCAGCAACCGCTTTGTCAAACACTTCATTGACAATCACATAGTCAAAATTGACATAGTGCTGCATATCGGTAACGGCACAGCTTAAACGATGTTCAATCACTTCCAGTGAATCCGTTTTACGGTTAGATAAACGCTGACGCAACTCAAACTGACTTGGTGGTAAAATGAAAATTTGAATAGAATTTGGAAATAATTTACGAACTTGTTCTGCACCTTGCCAGTCAATTTCTAATAAAACATCATGCCCTTGGTCTAATTGTTGCTGTACTGTGGCGTGCGATGTGCCGTAATAATTACCAAAAACTTCGGCATATTCAATAAAAGCATTTTGTTCAATATTTTTTAAAAATTGTTGTTTTTCAATAAAATGATAATGCACGCCATCAACTTCGCCTACACGCTGTGGGCGTGTGGTGTGAGAAACAGAAATGTGCAAATTGCTCATACGGTCAAGCAAGGCTTTAACCAATGAAGTTTTGCCTGTACCAGATGCAGCAGCAACGACAAATAATAGACCAGACATGGACTTTACTCTCTAAAAAGGAAAAATCATATTGGCGAGATATTGTAAAGCAAAATCGATGAAAAGTCATGGAAAAAGATGATTGACCTTGACAGGTCGGTAAGGCTGTTGAGCCATCTCTGATGAAAAATAAATGCAATCAACAAAAAAATAATGGAGTAAATATGGCATAAAATGCTATGATATTGACTTTATTTTCACTCATCAATTATTGAGAGCAGGTTTGATGGAAATCGTATTGGCAAATCCACGGGGCTTTTGTGCAGGTGTAGATCGTGCAATTGCAATTGTAAATCGTGCATTAGAAAGTTTTTCTCCCCCAATTTATGTGCGTCATGAAGTGGTACACAATAAATTTGTGGTGGACGATTTGCGTCAGCGTGGTGCGATTTTTGTGGAAGAATTAGACCAAGTGCCTGATGATTCTATAGTGATTTTTTCGGCACATGGCGTGTCTAAAGCGGTGCAAAATGAAGCCGAACGCCGTGGATTAAAAGTGTTTGATGCAACGTGTCCACTGGTAACGAAGGTACATATAGAAGTTACCAAATACGCTCGTGAAGGCAAAGAAGCGATTTTAATTGGTCATGAAGGACACCCAGAAGTAGAAGGTACGATGGGGCAATATGATTTGTCGCAAGGGGGCAAAATCTACTTGGTGGAAGATGAGCAAGATGTGGCAAATCTCACTGTGATGAATCCTGATAATTTGGCATTTGTTACACAAACAACCTTGTCTATAGATGATACTGCCAAAGTGATTGATGCCTTGCGTGCCAAATTTCCTAATATTCAAGGTCCACGTAAAGATGATATTTGCTATGCGACACAAAACCGTCAAGATGCCGTGCGTGGTTTGGCAGAAGATTGCGATGTGGTGCTAGTGGTAGGGTCGCCAAATTCATCAAATTCTAACCGTTTGCGTGAGTTGGCAGAGCGTATGGGTAAAAAAGCCTATTTGATTGATAATGCAGGCGAAATGAAAAAAGAATGGTTTGAGCCATCAAGCAAAGTGGGTGTAACAGCAGGTGCATCTGCCCCTGAAATTTTGATTAAGCAAGTGATTGAGCAATTGCAGCAATGGGGAGCATTTGCACCACAAGAACTTACTGGGCGTGAAGAAAATATTACCTTTAGTTTGCCTAAAGAGTTACGCATTAAAGTAACAGAAGTGAAGTAAGTCATTGTTAATGATATAAAATGATTGGAAGTGTAAGATAGGGACATCGCCATGAATGGACAGCAGGGAGCAAGTTTGTTAGAAGTATTGGTCGCCATGCTGGTGTTGTCGGTGGTGATACTGGGTTTTGTGGCATTGCAAGTACGAGCGACACAAAATAGCGTGGAATATACGCAAATTAACCGAGCCACAGCATTAATTCGTGATTTGACGGAACGTATGCGAGTGAATCGTGCAGGGCAAGAAATTTGGCTACAGGCATCGCAGTCATCGTCTAACAGTTCGCCCAATTGCCAACAGCAGGATTGTACGCCACAAGAATTTGCCTTATACGATTTGGCTCAAGTGCAAGCAACGGCTAAAGCCTATGCCATGAAAGTTGCTGTTTTACCGTGTCAAAATACAGCCATGCAACGTCAGTGTATTTATGTTGCATGGGGCGATACGCAAGCAAGCCATGGCGATGGCAAGCCACATTGTACACAAGGGACGGGCTATGTCCCACAAGCACGTTGTGTGATGATGGAAGCCTATGTCTATTAAATATTTAAATCAGCATTTCAAGCAGACCGCACCAACCATGCAGGCACAACGTGGCTTTACCGTGCTGGAATTGGTGATTGCATTATTGCTGGGCGTGTTGTTGGTTGCGGCAGGGATTTCGCTCTTTATGAGTAGCCAACGCACGGCATTGTTGCAACAGCAACAAGGCACGATGCAAGAAAATAGTATTTTTGGTTTGTCCTTATTATTACAAGATTTACGCCATACCAATCACAATATGGCAACGCAGAATATGGGTTGGCATACGGCAAATACAGGTTTAATTCTCACTGCACAGCAATTGCCTAGCCATTTAAATTTATCAGCGGAACAGCAGCAATTATTGCTCAGTTGGCATAATGTTTCACAAGGCGTTTATGTACAGCAGAGTGATGTATTGAGCATACAATACGCTCCCGATTATGTGGAAATAGACCAAAATCAAGATGGTACGATTGAACGTGTGGAAACATCGGCAACGGATTGTGAAGGCATGACTTTAACGCCAGATAAAGAGCAAGGTTTGCTGACCAAATATGTATTGGTGCAACGTTACTTTGTACAAAAAGTTGCCAATGGCTCGCCTGTGCGTTATGCCTTGTATTGTGATGCGGCACGCTATGCCCAGCAAAATGCCACGCACATCAT
>JAUNHS010000033.1:6317-8387 GCA_030523805.1 Acinetobacter sp. | reverse complement strand
ATGCCTTGTATTGTGATGCGGCACGCTATGCCCAGCAAAATGCCACGCACATCATCGGTTTAGCAAGTAATGCTCAAATGCTGATTCCAGATGTGGAATTATTTAAATTTCGCCTAGTTACACAATTACGCCCTACATCGCAATTCCGTTATATGCACGCCAATGATTATGTGCAAGAAGCCAATGCACAACGCTTTGTTGTCGCTTTAGAAATTGGTTTAATGGTGCGTTCGCCACAAGCAAAAATTAAACAGCAAGGACACGCCATGCAAACATCATGGCACATGCTAGGACAAGATATTCAACTTGCGACATCACAACAAAAAGTGGCATATTTTAGGGAAATGTATCATCAAGTATTGGCATTGCGAAATGCACAAGGCGATACGCCATAGGGGGAAATATGCGTCATCAACAACGGAACAGCATGAGCCATTCACTGCCTGCACAGCGTGGTGCAAGTTTGCTGATTGTGTTGATTTTAGCAGGATTGATGACTTTTTTAGTGGCGTGGGTGATTCGTTCGCAAATGATGAGCGGGTCATTGGCACAACGTCATCAAATGGATCAACTCTTATTTGCCAGTAGCGATGCGGTGATGTTTTATTTGGAAAATCCGCAACAAGTTGCACAGCGAATGCAACAGTATGATATTTATGGATATTTTCAATTGCCACAGCATAGTGAAGATGAATTGGCATTATGCTTTCGTTCGCAGCAGCAAGCCTTGAGCGTGCAAAATGCGAGTGTTGTTGGGGATACACGATTGGGCGAGCAAGGTTTTTGCCAAGCACAAGATTTTGCGACAGCACGAGAAAATGTGATGACGCAAATTTATTTACGCAAACACACAGGCGAGCAGGGATTGCCAGAAGGCGAAAGTTTGGGGCAAGATGGAGCAACAGCACCGAGTGCCGCTCAAAATCAATTATTAGACGTGGCTGTGGTGTCTATTTCGCCTAATTTTAGTGGGGCAAGTGCCACAGAGATTGCTCAATGCTTTCGCTTGACGGCTCAACCGCAAGTACAAAATAATGTCATTCACTGTTTTCAGCAGTTAAATGTGCCGTATCAATTACAACGAGCAAGTTATCGTGTGGGTTATGCGTGGCAAAATGTGTCAGCACAAGTAAGTGGGGAGAGCAATCATGCACAATAAAACATCTCATCAATCTGCGTGCTGGTGTGCGATGAATAGTCGTCTATTGGGCTTGGGTTTGGCTCTCTGTTCGCCATCGCTGTTGGCAAGTGATATTATGCTTTATGTACAGCAGCAGGCAAATCATGTGAATTTGGTATTGCACCCTTTACCATCAGCGACAGAAACGTGTGCATCGCCTGTGGAGCTTACGCAAGCCTTGACCATTGAGCAAAGTACGTTGCATTATTCAGTGCAAGGTTGTCAGCACGGTCAGCAGGTGGTTTATGACGGTGCGTCTAAATTACGCATGAGTTTATTGCAATGGTTGGAGCAAGCTGCTCAACAGCCGAATGTGAATGTTGGCTTGGCAGTGCAAACAGCACAAGGAATACAACAACGGATTGCCATTGCACCTTTAACGGCAACGCAACGCTTACAATTGGCACGGCAAATTGTGGATTGGCAAGTGGCAGGCGATGCTACAGCATTTGCCGATAGTGTGGTACTTTCCTTACAAAAAATGGCATCGCAATGTACAGCACAAGGGCAGACCACAGGATTCAGCGTAGGATTGCAAACTGCACTCAATCAACAGCATTTACAACAAGATAGCGAGCAATTACAACGCACTTGGCAACAAGCATGGCATCAGTTTCATCAACCATCATCATCTGCGACATGGTATGCCACTGCACCAAGCATTTTACAAGGCATTGCTCAGGCAATGACGGCACGCCAAGTTGGCTATAGTTTTCATTTTAACGCATCATCATTGTTAGGTTTGTGGACTGGTAATGTCAATAGTTACCGTTATACTGCGGCGGGTTGGTCGCATATTTTGCCGAATGGACGATTGAATATGCAAGCCACAGGCGAATGGGGCAATGCTCAACAAGGTATGTTGGCACAATTGCCTGTGGGTGATCGCC
>JAUNHS010000033.1:0-6217 GCA_030523805.1 Acinetobacter sp. | reverse complement strand
TGCATAGCCAATACCAGCGTGATACGCAAGGTGCATTCCATGTTCGCACGGCACAGCAATTATCTCGCCAAGACAATCGCCAAGGGCATTTAACACAACACGCAATGCAATGGGCGTATGGTGGTTTGCGTATGGGTGGACGGAGTTATTATGCGTTAGATTTATCGCAATTTTCTGCACAGCAACCCCATCGCATACAGTTGCAATTTCATATAGATCCTGAGCGTGAAAGTGTACATCATGCACAAGGCAGTACGCATTATCCACAATTACGCCACATGGGGCAAAGTTGGTCTAAACCAACGGTGGGCTATGTGTATTGGCAAGGAAAACGTCGCTTGGTGATGGCAGTCGGTGGTGGTTACGATACAGGCTATGAGCAAAGCAATTACCATCAAACCAATCAGCAAGGGGCAGGCATTTATTTGTTTGATGCCATGACAGGCGAATTGCTCTGGTGGGCGAGTGCAAATCATCGGCAAAGTACATCGGCAGATGTGATTGCAGCAACAGATGGCGATGTTCATCACCTTAAATACAGCGTTGTTAGCCCGATTCAAGCGATAGATAGCAATCAAGATGGCGTGTGGGATCGTTTGTATTTTGCAGATTTGGCAGGGCAGGCATTTCGTGTGCAATTATCGCAAAGTCATCAAGCACAACGTCCATTTACAGCAATGGTACAACGCATTTTAAATGAATATCGTGCTGATGGATTAAGTCCACGTTTTTATCATGCACCGAGCGTGTCGGCACATTCCAATGCTCAAGGGCAATTTTTGGCAGTGGCGTGGAGTTCTGGCGATTATAGTTCGCTATGGGCAAAATCACCAGTTACAGCACATGATGGCGTGTATGTATTGCATGAGCCATTGGCAAAGGGTGCAATATCGCAAAATGACACACAAGCCTTAATGCCTTTACAGCAATTATCTGAGCAAAATCAATCGTCTAGCCGTGGTTGGTTTTATCGTTATGCTTCGGTGGCAGGGGAGATAAAAGGGATTGCATCGCCTTATGTGCGACAAAATCGCTTGTATATTCCTGTGTATCGCCAAGCAACGGCAAGTTGTGAACCCACATTGGGACAAAGTGAGTTGTTGCAATTATGTATGCCGTGGGGCGTGTGTGGTGGTTTAAATGCGACGACTTTACCAGCATTGCTACCACAACAAGTACAACGCATCACGCTTGGGCAAGGCATTTGGCCATTACAATGGGCGATGGCAACGCACGAACAAAGATTAAGCATTTCACAGCAAAATGGTAAAAATGCCAATGCTGAATTTTGTAAAACGCCTGCTGGCTTGGGTCATGCGGCTTGCTTACAGCTACAGCCGATGGCTCAACTTCGCATTTTAAAATGGTCGCAAGCCAATGGATTGTAAAAAATACACACTAATCTGGAATTTATTTGATGATATTTTAAGATTTGACTTGTCAGCATAACAAAGAATTTGATAAAATTATACGCTAGTCTGTCTGTAGCTCTTTTTCGCATATATTTGTATGTGTGATTAGACTTGCAGATGTCCTTCGCCCACACTGTTTGCAGTATGGGATTATTTTTTAATGTAGAGTATTAATATGGTCGTTATTCGTCTAGCCCGTGGTGGTGCTAAAAAGCGTCCGTTCTATCAAGTGGTTGTTACAGATAGCCGTAATGCCCGTGATGGTCGTTTTATTGAACGTATCGGTTTTTATAACCCTTTAGCTCAAGGTCAATCTGAAAAATTACGTTTAGATTTAGACCGTTTGGCTCACTGGGTAAATCAGGGTGCTCAAGCATCTGACCGTGTCGCTGACTTAGTAAAACAAGCAAAAAAACAAGCTGCTTAATTGCAACTGATTGCTTGAAATTCACATAATTGCAATAGGTTCAACATGAGTACTATAGAGAATGTGCCAGAAGATCGCATTCAGATTGGACAGTTACGTTCTGCATATGGGCTAAATGGTTGGTTATGGGTGTATTCTCATACAGAGCCGATGAGCAATATGTTTGACTATTTGCCATGGTGGGTAGAAACCAAAATAGGTTGGCAAATGGTAAGTGTAAAGCGTTGGAAGCCACATGGCAAAGGCTTGGTTGTCGCACTAAAAGGCGTTGCAGATCGCACGCAAGCGGAGCAACTGGTCGGAGCGAATATTTGGATTGCAAAAACGCAATTGCCACAAGCAGGCACAGATGAGTACTACTGGTCAGATCTTAAAGGTTTGACGGTTGTCGGTCTTGATGAACAAGGTCAGGCAGCAATTTTAGGGCGTATTCATGAAATGTTTGAAACTGGGGCAAATGATGTCATGCTCGTACATGCAACTGCAGAGAGCGTAGATACTCAAGAGCGTATGATTCCATGGCATTCTGATGTAATACAAAACGTTGATCTGGAAGCAGGTCGTATTTATGTCAATTGGGGTGTAGATTACTAGTTGATACTAGGCTATAAATTGGCGATAGCTAATTTCCCAAATCAGATAAACAAGTCGGATTAAAAAGGTATCTGCGATGTGGTTTGCAGTCATTACACTTTTTCCTGAAATGTTTGATGCGATTACAGCTTACGGCATTAGCGGGCGTGCAAAAAAGCGAGATTTGGTACAAATCCATTGTATTAACCCACGAGATTTTGCACAGGGCAATTACAAAAAGGTAGATGAACGACCTTTTGGTGGTGGCCCAGGTATGGTGATGATGGCAGAGCCTTTGGCTCAAGCAATTCAACATGCCAAAATGCTTGCTCAGCAAGCAGGAAAACATCAAGTTCCTGTGGTTTATATGTCGCCACAAGGGCGTACCTTAAATGAACAAGATGTACAACAATATCAACATTATGATGGTATGATTGTGCTGTGTGGTCGTTATGAAGGGATAGATGAACGCTTAATCCAACGCTATGTAGATGTAGAAATTTCCATAGGCGATTATGTGTTATCTGGTGGTGAGCTTCCTGCGATGGTGTTGTTAGATAGCTTAATTCGGCGTTTGCCCGATGCAATGTCTGACCAACAATCGGCTGTACAAGACTCATTTGTAGATGGTTTATTAGACTGTCCACAATATACCAAGCCAGATGAATTTGAAGGTCTTGCTGTGCCTGATGTATTAAAATCAGGGCATCATGCAGAGATTGAAAAATGGCGTTTTTTGCAACGTTATCAGCGAACTTTACAGCGTCGCCCAGAATTGGTGGCACAAGTGGAGCTGACAGCACAGCAAAAAAAATGGCTGAAAGATTTAGAACATCAGTCTTAAAGATTGATTAAAAGCGTCTTTGTAAAATTTACAAAGGAAAAACACAACCGAGAGATATGCGTTTTTAGCCTCTATCCTCAGCGGTAGGTTCACATCATGACAGAACCATCGCATTTTTTGGAGAATCCCTCAATGAGTGGTAAACATCCTTTAGTTCAAGCTGTAGAAAATGCACAGTTAAAAACTGATATTCCTGCATTTGCACCAGGTGATACAGTTGTTGTATCAGTAAAAGTAAAAGAAGGTGATCGTGAGCGTTTACAAGCCTATGAAGGTGTGGTAATTGCGAAGAAAAACCGTGGTTTAAACTCTGCGTTCACTGTTCGTAAGATTTCTAGCGGTGTGGGTGTTGAGCGTGTATTCCAAACTCACTCACCGATTGTTGCGAAAATTGAAGTAAAACGTCGTGGTGATGTTCGCCGTGCGAAACTTTACTATCTTCGTGACTTGTCTGGTAAAGCGGCTCGTATCCGTGAAAAATTACCAGCACGCAAAACTGCTGCAGAATAATAAACAGCACGTTTATGTACAAAAATGCACTCTATTTGGGGTGCATTTTTTATTGATATGACTGAGCCATTGCTATTCAAAAAATGAGAACATCATGACCCAACGTCAAAAAATCCAACGCCGTGCTGTACATGGTGTATTTTTGCTCAATAAACCACAGGGATTAAGCTCTAATGCCGCCTTGCAAAAGGTGCGTTATTTATTTCGTGCAGAAAAAGCAGGGCATACAGGGGCTTTAGATCCTTTGGCGACAGGTTTATTGCCGATTTGCTTGGGCGAAGCGACTAAATTTTCCCATTATTTATTAGATGCGAATAAGCGTTATCACACCACAATTGTGCTAGGGCAAGCCACCACGACAGGCGATGCCGAAGGCGAAGTGAATGCTGAATGTGCCGTGCCACAACTGACGCAGGAAGATGTTGCCTTGGTTTTGCAAGGTTTTTTAGGTAAACAGCAGCAAGTACCACCGATGTATTCGGCATTGAAAAAAGCAGGTCGTCCTTTGTATGAATTGGCACGACAAGGCATTGAAATTGAGCGAGAAGCGAGAGAGATTGAGATTGATGCCATTCATATTTTGGCATTTGATGGTCAGCGATTATCTTTAGATGTGAGTTGTTCTAAAGGGACGTATATCCGTGTACTAGGCGAAGATATTGCCAAAGCCTTGGGGACAGTGGGGCATTTGGGTAGTTTGCACCGTGTGGCAACAGGGCATTTTCAGCTCAATGAGCAATATACTTTAGAATATTTAGAAAGTTTGACCGAAGCAGAGCGTGAGCAATGTTTATTGGCAAGTTATGCTCCTGTGGCGACTTTGCCACGCTATGAACTGGCGGAAGAGCGTGTAAAATATTTCTGTAATGGGCAAGAGAGTAGTGTAGATGCAGCTGAAACAGCAGAATTATTGGTCTTTTTTAATGGTAAATGTTTGGGTTTGGCGAGTGTGAATGCGAAAGGGCGTTTGATTCCTAAACGTGTATTGCATTTGCCTTAAATCAATAATGTGAAAAAATACACAAATTTAATATGGACATTGTGAGCAAGTCTTGTTACAGTGTTTTGATTTTTTAATTTTAAGTGATTTAGAGTTCGTCTTATGCAAATGAATATGAAAAAGCTGTTTCCTTTAAGCGTATTGAGCCTATGGGTGGCAGCGTGTACCACTGTAGAATATCCGAAAACGCCTGTACAAGCCCCTGTGCAAACACAACCTGCACCTGTGGTGGTGGTAGAAGCACCGAAAGCAACGCCTGTTGTAACTACATCAAGCACAACGCAACAATATGACAGCTTTGATGCGTGGAAAAGTGATTTTACACAACGTGCTATTCAAGCAGGGCATTCTGCTGCTGATGTACAGCGTTTATTGGCAAATGCTCAATTGAGCCAGCGTATTATCTCTTTAGATAAGCAACAACCTGAATTTACCAAAATGCCGTGGGATTATGCACAATCTGCCATTTCATCGGTGCGTGTGAGTGCAGGGCAAAAGAATTTTGCTGCCCAACGTGATTTATTAACTGCCGCTGAAAATCAATATGGCGTACCTGCGTCTATTGTTACAGCGATTTGGGGTGTAGAATCATCGTATGGTCAAGGGACGGGCAGTGCCGATTTGGCAAGTGCTTTGGCAACTTTGGCGTATGAAGGTCGTCGTCGTGCTTTTGCTGAAGAGCAATTGTTGGCAATGCTGACTTTATTGCAACGTGGTGATTTGTCATGGTCGCAATTAAAAGGTTCATGGGCAGGTGGTATGGGGCATACGCAATTTATTCCTGCAACATGGTTGAGCTTTGGCGTAGATGGTAATGGCGATCAACGTCGTAGCCCTTGGACTGAAGCCGATGCGTTAAGTTCTACGGCAAATTATTTATCAAAATCAGGTTGGGTGCGTGGTTTATCGCCATTTTATGAAGTTACTTTGCCAGCAGGTTTTGACTATACGCAAACAGGTACGAAAAAGACCTTTGCTCAATGGCAACAAATGGGCGTGAAGTTTGTACAAACTGCGGCATCTGATTTGAATGCAACAGCAGAATTGTGGCTGCCTGCAGGGGTAAACGGTCCTGCATTACTGTTGAGCAAAAACTTTGAAGTCATTCGTGTGTATAACAATTCATTAAGTTATGCGTTGGCAGTGAGTTCATTGGCAAAAGCGATTGTTGGCTTACCAGGTATTCAAAAGGCGTGGCCGACCAGTGAGCAACCTTTAACCACAGCTCAAGCAAAAATGTTGCAACAGCGTTTGACTGCAGCAGGCTATGACACACAAGGTGTAGATGGCGTGTTGGGTACGAATAGCCGTAAAGCATTCCAGCGTTGGCAAGCGGCAAATGGTCATGTAGCAGATGGTTTTATTAGCCAGCGTACGGCAAGTGCTTTGATTTACTAATCGTATTAGAGCAATAAAAAGGTGCAGTGTTTAGTGATACTGTGCCTTTTTTA
>JAUNHS010000196.1 GCA_030523805.1 Acinetobacter sp. | reverse complement strand
CTGGAGTAAAAAATGTTATTAAAAATGAAACATTTGGCATTTGCGATTTGTTTGCTTGGGGTGAGTAGTGGAGCAATTGCAAAAGTAAGTTTAGTTAAAAGCCAAAATAATGTTGAAGAATATCAATTAGATAATGGCTTACGTGTGATTTTAGCACCGAATGATAAGCAAGACCGTGTGTATATGAATGTGGTGTATTTTACAGGTTCATTGGACGATCCGAAAGGCAAAGGGGGCTTGGCACATTTATTGGAGCATTTGCTATTTAAAGGCACACAAAATATTCAAGGTGAAGAGTTTCAGCGTCGTTTAGACCAACACACGCTGATGACCAACGCCATGACCAGCTTTCACTATACGCAATATATTAATGTGATGCGTGCTGAGCAAAAAAATATTGATATGTTGCTGGAAATGGAAGCTGAACGCATGGATAAAAGCGTGATTCAAATGGAGCACGTGCCAAATGAAATTGAAATTGTGAAACGTGAGCGAGAAATTCGTTTAGACCAGCCATTTTCGGTGGTGCAAGATCAAATTTTTAAAGAATTGTACGGCAACCAAAGCCTAGGGCGTGCACCCATTGGTGATTTGGCAGAGTTGCAATCCATCAATCTCAATGAATTACAGCAATTTTATAAAACGTGGTACAAACCCAATAATGCTGCTTTAATTTTATCAGGTAAGTTTGATAAACAAGCAGTATTAGCCCAAGTGGAAAAGCAGTTTGCTCACATTCCAGCTGCGGCAAGTTTCCCTGACCGAGCTATTCATCATATTCCGACATTGGATATGGCAAAACTGAAAAATCGCCAATATACCGTGAAAAAAGGTAGTCAATATTCTACATTTATTGGTTATATGGGCGGAGAAAATAAGCAAATTCAAGATGCTTTAAGTTTTGCTGATGCGTTATTTACCACCGAACCAAGTGGGCGTTTGTATCAAAATTTGGTGAAAACAAAACAAGCCACAGGCGTAGGTGGTGGTGCAAGATTGGAAAATCAGTACAATTTTGTTTTACTTGGGGCAAATTTTTCGCCAAAGCACGACCATCAGCAAGTGGAGCAAACCATTATTCAGCAAGTAGAGCAGGGTGGAAAAGTCAGCGATGAAGAAGTCAATCGTGTGCGTAAAACTTTGCAAAATTTGCTTAAACAAACTGAAAATGATGCTGTCGCTTTTGGTAGCCTGTTAGCCAGTTATGTTGCTGAGCAAAATGATGGCAGTTGGACGAAATATTATCAAGATTTAGAGACTTTAAAAACCATTTCTGCACAAGAGATTAATGGGGTATATCAGCAATTTTTTACGCCTGAACGTCGCTTGGTGATTGATATAGAACCAACGCCAGAAGAGCAAAAGCAAGCTCAACAGCAAACGCAACAAGCACAAACTTTAAAATCATTGCAAGAACAAAAAGCCGAGCCATTAAAAGATGCCAGCGTTTACCTTGCCGAGCAGCAGCAATTATTGCAAGATGCACGCACTGCTGTGGCGAAAATTGAGCCAAAAATTCAACGTGGGCAATTTAAAAATGGCTTAAAATATGCTTATTATCAAACACCTATGCGTGATGATAAAGTTTATGCCACCATTACGCTAGGTTTGGGCGATGTGCGAGCTTTGTGGGGGCAAAATGCCAATTTAGGCTTGATGGCGGGACAGCTGATCCGAGCATCACAGCAATATAATTTACAGCAAATTCAAGATAAAAGTATTGATGTTAATGGTGGTGTGAGCAGTATTATTCCAGCAAAAAATAATCGTATGACCATCACTATTCATGCAGATAAACAACATTTTGCTGATTATTTTGCTTTTATTTTACAACTCATTCAAAATCCAGCATTTGACGCTGAAGATTATGAAGTCAATCGCAATAAGTCATTGCAAGCCTTAGATCGTTCATATAGCGAACCTGCAACTGTGGCGGCTTTGACTTTACAGCGTATGACGGAGCATTATCAACCACAAGATATTCGCTTTAGTGCCGAGCCTGAAGTGAGTAAAGCACAGCTACAAGCTAGTACGAGAGATGATGTAGTGGCATTGTACAAAAAATTCTTTGCCATGAACCATGCCGATATTGCCATTTCTGGTGAGTTTGACCAAGCAAAAAT
>JAUNHS010000195.1 GCA_030523805.1 Acinetobacter sp. | reverse complement strand
ATATTTTATAAGGATCACAACGATGAATTTTTCTACTTATTGGAACCATGCTGATGCGATTAGTCAGTCGCTTTATTTCATCTTATTAGCGATGTCTATTGCGACGTGGACAATTTTTGTATTGCGTTATATCAATACAAAAAAATTAAAGCAAGATGTCAAATCACGCTTAACACAATCATTACAAGGTTTACAAACAAAACTTGCTCCATTACCTTTAACTGAGCGTAAAGCCGTTGCCGAGCAAGCATTATTACGTCAAATTGGTGAAGAAAAAGCCAATGCAGAAAAAGGCGTAGCTGTATTGGGTACGATTGCATCTATCGCACCATTCGTAGGTTTGTTTGGTACAGTATGGGGCATTTTCCACGCACTTGTTGCCGTGGGTGAAAGTGGTCAAGCTGGTTTGGCTCAAGTGGCAACCCCTGTTGGTGAAGCCTTGATTATGACGGGTTTAGGCTTGGCTGTAGCGATTCCTGCAGTATTGGCATACAATATTTGCACACGTTTTAATCGTGGTTTTGCGACTGAATTACAAGCCGAAGCTCATCAAGTATTGGTTGATGTCATGTTGCAACAAAAAACTGAAGCAAAAGCTGAACAAGCAAGCCAAACTCAACTTGCAGGGAGTAAAGCATAATGGCATTTTCTCTTGGAGATGATGACAATGGTGGCATGAATGAGATGAATCTCATTCCACTGATTGACATCATGTTGGTATTGATGATTATCTTCCTTGTAACAGCAACGGTTGCCAATCCATCAATCCCTTTGACTTTACCGCAAACATCGGCAGAAGTACAACCGACGCCACCTAAAACCATTACCATTAGCATTAATGCAAACAATGAAATCGCTTGGAATGGTGAAATTGTGAGTTTAGATGTGATTGCTGAACGCTTCAAAGAAGAATCTACTGCTGAAGAAGAACCTGTCATTCAACTTCATGCAGATAAAAATTCTCGCTACGATAGCACAGCTCAAGTCATGGCTCGTGCAAGTGAAGCAGGTTTAAGCAATATTGCCTTCGTTAGTGAAAATTAATTTTCCTTGACATATCAAAAGGCACATAAAAAAGCAGTTTGTATAAACTGCTTTTTTATTGTTTGCTCTTTTTAAATTTGCTTAATGCTCAATCAAATCCTGTTGGAAATATTGCTGTAATTTCGCCAATTTGGGTGGAATAACCGCATTGCAATAGCCTTGCGTTGGATTTTTCGCATAATAATTTTGATGATAATCTTCTGCAGGATACACAGTTGGCACAGGCGATAACTCTGTAACCACAGCAATGCCCATTTGTTTTAATTCAGCAATTTTTTGCTCAGCAATCTGTTGTTGTGTTTCATCAGTATAGAAAATAACCGAACGATATTGCGTACCGATATCATGCCCTTGACGGTTGAGCGTGGTTGGGTCATGCGTTGCAAAAAAGATAGTTAAAATCTTTTCATAATCAATCACTTGGTCATCAAACTGCACACAAACCACTTCTGCATGATGCGTATCGCCATCACACACTGCACGGTAATTTGCCGTTTCCGCTGTACCGCCTGCATAAGCACAACTCACATTTTGCACGCCTTTCACTTGACGAAACACCGCTTCGGTACACCAAAAGCAACCACCACCTAAAACTGCTGTTTGCAACATGATTTGCTCCTATTCCACTTGCTCTGCTTGATGAAGTTGGCGATAGCTTTCAAAGGTATAAGCCACGCCATTTTTCGCACTCACGCCTTGCTCGCTACTGCACAAGGTAAACTCAGCAGGAATAGGCGGATAAAACGCATCACCTTGTACATCTAAATCAATACGGCTAATTTCTAAGCAATCCATAATAGGCAAAGTCTGCTTAAAAATCTCGCCACCACCGATAATAAACAGACGATTTGGTTGTTGGCTCGTCGGTACATCTTGACTGGCAAGCTCTAAAGCACTTTCTAATGAATGAGCAACTTTTACGCCATCGGCTGACCAATTTTGATCCCGAGTAATGACCCAATTCACACGATTAGGCAAGGCTCTGCCCATGCTTTCAAAGGTTTTACGCCCCATGACAATCACGCCACCATTGGTAATGGCTTTAAAGTGTTGTAAATCTTCAGGAACGTGCCATGCCAGTTGATTGTC
>JAUNHS010000032.1:8406-16438 GCA_030523805.1 Acinetobacter sp. | reverse complement strand
GCTGCCACGCCTGCCACCATCGCCAAATGATTGACATTAAACGGTTGGCGAATACGATTTAAATAATCGGTCAATCGTGGCGAAGCCAAAGCAAAACCGACACGCAATGCCGCCAAACCATAACATTTAGACATGGAACGAGTTACAATTAAATTGTCATATTGACGTAAAAATTTCAAACTATCAAAATTTTCAGGGAAATATTCCACATAGGCTTCATCAAGCACCACCACCACCGAAGACGGCACATTTTGCATAAACGTCGCAAATTCGGCTTCTTCAAACCATGTACCTGTTGGGTTATTCGGATTAGCAATAAAAATCACTTTAGTATTGGCTTGTACGGCTTGAGCCATTGCGGTTAAATCATGAGCAAAACCTTTCGCAGGTACTTCAATCGCCTGTGCATTTAAGGCTTGCGTAGCCAACGCATACACCGCAAAAGCATGCTGACTAAACACCACCGAATCCTGTTCCGAAACAAACGTACGAGCAATGATTTCTAAAATATCATTTGAACCATTACCAAGCGTAATGCAGTCATGCCCAAAGCCAAATTGCTGTTGAATTTGTTGCTTTAAAATATAGCCCCCACCATCAGGATAACGCCCAATCTCGCCAATCGCTGCGGCAACAGCCTGTTGCACTTTAGGCGAACAGCCAAGTGGATTTTCATTAGATGCTAATTTGACAATCTGCGTCAAACCCAATTCACGTTGCAATTCTGATGTTGGTTTACCTGGTTGATACGGCTTTAAATTTTCAATACCTTGATGTGCTGCTTTAATCATCATCATTCCTTTTATTGCTTATAATACCGCCATTGGATACGAACCCAACACACGCAACTCTTTGACTAATGGACGAATTTCATCTAATGCCGCACGGATATTGTCATCTTCAATATGCCCTTTCAAATCAATAAAGAACACATACGCCCACTTGGTCGGCAAATCAGGACGAGTTTCAATACTAGTCATGGTAATATTATGCTTTGCCAATGGCGTTAAAATATCCAACAACGCTCCAGAACGGTCTTGAGCCGATACCAAAATAGACGTTTTATCCTGCCCACTACGAGCCGCTTTTTCACGACCAATCACAAGGAAACGTGTGGTATTATCAGGATTATCTTCAATATTTGGTGCTAAAATTTCTAAATCATAAATTTTCGCTGCCACATCGCTGGCGATGGCTGCCGAATGCCATTCATTACGAATACGACGAGCCGCTTCTGCATTTGAATTTAACGCCACCAATTCTGCACTTGGATAATGACGATCCAACCATTTACGGCACTGTGCCAAGGTTTGCTGATGAGCATAAATTTGCTTAATACTATCTTTGCGTGTATTTTGCGAAATCAATAATTGATGATGAATGTGCAATTCCACTTCGCCAATCACTTGCAAATGCGATGTTTTAAAGCAATCTAGCGTATGATTGACCACGCCTTCCGATGAGTTTTCTACAGGTACGATACCATAATGTGCCGACCCTGCTTCCACTTCACGGAACACTTCATTAATGGTATTGACAGGGCGAGTTACCGCATCTTGCCCGAAATGCTTAAATGCGGCTGCTTGCGTAAACGTCCCTTCAGGCCCTAAAAATGCGATAGACTGCGGTGCTTCCAATGCCAAACACGCCGACATAATTTCACGGAATAAGCGAGCCACGGTATCGTTAGACAATGGGCCTTGATTGCGTTCCATCACTTTACGCAATACTTGTGCTTCACGTTCAGGGCGATAAAAGAGTGGATTATCTTCTGTAGCAAATTTTGCCTGTGCCACTTGCTCAGCCAATTTGGCACGTTGATTTAAAAGCTGATGAATTTGCTCATCTACCGTATCAATATTTTGGCGTAATGCGGCTAAATCGCCCTGTTGCATATCCTGACTCATTTGTTCACCTTTCATGATTAAGCACAAATAAATAAATTGGGTTGAATAAATATCTCACCACTTTTCAGCAATATAACACGCTTGTAAGTGTGATATTTACCCTTTTACAAGAATAAAAAAATTGTACCCCAACTTGCGTCAAGATACAATTTTTTCAGCTTGGATTATGGCGTTTTATCGCCATTTATCACAATTCTTTGCGAGATTAGAATTTATATTCTACACCTACGCTAGCTACAGGTTGTTTGTCTTTTGCTGTGCCTTGCTTCACTGTTAAGTAACCTGCTTGACCATACACTTTCGCTTGTTTATTGAATGCGTAATCTACACCACCAATAAATTGCTCTGCTTTAAAATCAGCAGTTGTTGCTGCTTTAAAGCTCGTTGTATTTTGGCTATACGTCGCTTTTGCTGTCCATGCTTTTGCTTGTGGTACAGTATAAGTCGCACCCACTAAGAAACCTGTTGATTTATCAATCGCATGCGTATCGCTTGTTGGCTCACCTGTTTGGAATAAACCAACAACAGATACACCTGAATCAGGAATATTTACACGACCAGTCAAACGGAATAAGTTACTTTCAGTTGTTGCACTTGGTGTTGTAGTCGCACGATTTGAAGCGTTCAAGAATGCTGTACCAGCTAAACGGCTTGGCATTGCTTTATCATAACCTGCACCTACTAAGAATAAATCATTCGCATGAGTATAAACGACTGATGTAGAGATTGAATCACCAAAACCACGACCATTCACTTTACCAGTAGAAGTACTTGTTGTATCTACAGATGCTTCACCTGTCGCTGTTAAAGCATTTACTTTTAACTTACCTACACCGACATCAATCGCTGGAGATTCATACACGATAGAGTTAGAAACTCGGTTTTCACCACCCATAATACCGTGAACATCTGCTGTATTAAGCAAACGGTTATTGAACAAATCTACAGCAGAAGAAAGTAACTTCAATGGTGTATCTTGCTGACCAACTTTTAATGTACCTAATTGCTTATCTTTCAAACCGATAAAACGTGTACGGTTACTAAAATCTGTATTTTCACCATCTGCGTGCAATGTCCAGTCAATTTGATACACCGCTTCTAAGCGATCATTCAATTTTTCTTGACCTTTTACACCAATAAATGAGTTGTTAGATGTAATTTCTGTTACATCACGATTTGCAGTAGTTGCATTTTTCTCAGGGACATAGTTTACGCTGGCATCCAAAGCACCATATACAGTCGGTGCGGCTTGGGCTACTGTTGCTAAGCTTAAAGCAATCGCTGCGGCTAAAGTTGTTTGAATCTTCATGGTCAAGTTCCTTGTTTGTTAAGAGATAAACCTAATTTAATGGAATGATGTTACAGAAAAATGACATAACAATGACAAAATCATGACATTTTCTTACTTAATCAATCCGTCCTTGTCCATATCATTACCTAATTTTTTATATTTGACTAGCCTTTAAAACAAAAAAAATTACAGTTTTTCACCTTGTTTGTTGTTTTTTTACTCACTTTTACAAGTTTTATCTATTCTTATCGCTTACAATAAAAACCATCATTCTTTATTTTACATTGGATTTTACAATGACAACGCAAAAACCGATTATTCTCACGGGCGACCGTCCGACAGGTCAGCTACATTTAGGGCATTTTGTAGGCTCTTTACGCTCTCGTGTGGGCTTGCAAGATAGCCATCATCAGCATTTACTTTTAGCCGATACGCAAGCCTTGACCGACAATGCCGACAATCCAGACAAGGTGCGTAATAATATTTTAAATGTGGCTTTGGATTATTTGGCAGTGGGCATTGACCCAAGTAAAACCACGATTTGCGTGCAGTCGTGCTTGCCAGCGTTAAATGAATTATCCATGATTTATTTAAATTTTGTAACGCTTGCACGCTTGGAACGCAATCCAACCATTAAAGCCGAAATTCAATTGCGTGGTTTTGAGCGTGATATTCCTGCAGGTTTTTTGTGCTACCCTGTATCGCAAGCTGCTGATATTACAGCATTTAAAGCAACGGTTGTGCCTGTGGGCGAAGACCAAATTCCAATGATTGAACAGACCAATGAAATCGTGCGTCGTGTCAATCGTCAAGCAGGGCGTGATATTTTACCTGAATGCCAAGCACTATTATCTAATGTGGGGCGTTTACCAGGGTTTGACGGTAAGGCGAAAATGTCTAAATCTCTCGGCAATACCATTGTGTTAGATGCGTCTGATGCCGACATCAAAAAAGCGGTAAATGCGATGTACACCGACCCAAATCATCTGCGTGTGGAAGACCCAGGGCAAGTGGAAGGTAATGTGGTGTTCACTTATTTAGATGCGTTTGACCCAAATCCTGAAGAAGTGGAAGAATTAAAAGCTCATTATCGCCGTGGTGGTTTGGGCGATGGTACGGTGAAAAAGCGTTTAACGGGCGTATTGCAAGAGTTAATTGCTCCAATCCGTGAGCGTCGTGCAGAGTTGGCAAAAGACCCTGATTATATTATGGACGTACTCAAGCAAGGTACGGAAAAATGCCAAATCATCACACAAGCAACCTTGGAAGATGTGAAAGACGGTTTGCGTTATTTCCGTTTTTAAGTGTATTTTTCATACATTTATTGCATATACGCCTTGAAATATGCCATAGACGTTCACATTTAATGAAAGTGCATTTGCTTTTTACATTTCGCAAAACAAAATGCTCGTTAAAAGCCTTATGCAAAAAAGTGAAATCGCATATAATCAAACAACCTTTTTTATGATTTAGAGATTAAAAGATGAATCGTTTAACTGTACACAGTATAGAAACTGCTCCTGAAGAATCTAAAGCCCGTGTAGAAACGGTATTGAAAAACAATGGCTTTATTCCAAACTTAATTGGTGTGTTGGCAAACTCTCCACAAGCATTGGCAATGTACCAAGAAGTTGGTAAATTAAACGCTGCAAGCAGCTTGAGCAAAGAAGAAATTGAAGTGATTCAAATCACTGCTGCTGCACACAATGGCTGTGATTTCTGTGTGGCTGGTCATACTAAAATTGCAACTAAACTATTGAAAATGCCTGAAAATGTATTGACTGCTTTACGTAATCGTACCAGCATTGACGACAATGAAAAATACCAAACCTTGGCTCAATTCACTATGCAGTTGATTGACCAACGTGGTAAAGTGTCTGACGAAGCTGTACAAGCAATGAAAGCAGTTGGCTACAACGACCAAAATATTTTAGATGTAGTATTAGGTGTGGCTTTGGCGACTTTGTGTAACTATGCAAATAACGTTGCTCAAACTGAAATCAATGACGAATTAAAAGATTTCGCACCATAATTTGCTCACAGCAATTTTATACAAAATACAAAAAAGGAAATCATCACTGATTTCCTTTTTTTATGTTTGTATGATGAAATGATGATTTATTCATCATCTAACAAATCCATTTGCACCGCAAGTTGATACAAATTATTTGAGCGATTGCCCGTACGGCAAAAGACCAATACAGGTTTTGGCAAAGCGTTGTAATGCTCAGCAAATTGCTGTACATCTTTTTCGCTGATTTGCCCTGCAACGACAGGTTGATGTACATAGCTCAAACCTGCTTGCTCTGCCGCAGTTTGAATATCTTGACTGGTCGGTTGCTCTGCACCACCTTCAAAATCTGGGCGATTACAAATAATAGATTTATAGCCCTGCTCTACCACTTGGGCAATATGTTCTGGAGCAATTTGTCCTGCAAAAGCAATTTGATGTGTCATTTTTACATCTCCGAATTGTTCAAAAAGTGATTAAAAATCAATTATTTCATTAAACGCCATACAGCAAAAATAATGGCTAATATGAAGAAAAATACCGAGAAATACCACGCTGTCATCATCGCTAGGCACAAACTCAAGGCAATCAATGTACCAAAAATCCAATTACGACGTTGTTGCATTTGCATTTGTAAACGCAAGGCTTGCAATTCTCGGTGTTGTTTGTCCTGCCAAGCTGTTTGATTTTTCAAACCATTTAAACTATCAATCATTAGCGTTGGAATATCGTGCATACCAAGCAATAAATCTGGAATTTGCTGCCCCAAGTCTTTCAAGTTTTTCACAGGGTGCATTTGTTGCTTAATCCACTCAGTCAAAATTGGTTTAGCCAATTTCCAAATATCAAGCTGTGGATATAAATCAGTCCCCAAACCTTCAACGTGTACCAATGTTTTTAATAATAACATCAGTTGTGGTGGAATTTCTAAACGGAAACGACGTGCCACGTCCATCACTTGCAATAAAATACCTGCAAAATCAAGCTGATCCATCGGTTTAGACACCATTGGCCCAACGGTACGTCGCATTTCTCTTGCTAGTGCGTCTTGGTCGGTATCGGGGCGAATCCATCCTGCTTGATGCACCACTTGAATGAGCTGCATAAAATTGCTATTCATCACCGCTAACAGCATACGAGCCACTGTCATTTGGTCATGTTTAGACAATTCCCCCATAATGGCACAATCTAAAGCAATATAACGTGGCTGGCTCGGATTGGTCGTTTCTACAAACACATTGCCAGGGTGCATATCGGCATGGAAAAAGTTATCACGGAACACTTGCGTAAAGAAAATGGTTAAACCTTTTTCTGCCAAATCCGCACGATCCATGCCTAAACGTTCAAAAGTTGCTGTATCGGAAATGGGTACGCCTGTAATGCGTTCTGCCACCATCACATCACGACTATCCATATAAATTTCAGGCACATACATCATGGTTGAGCCTGTAAAATAATGTCGCATACGACGTGTATTATCAGCTTCTAGTGTTAAATCTAGCTCATTTAAAATGGTGGCACGATAATCTTCAATAATTTCCGACAGGTGCAATGCCCGAGCTGCTTCCAAACGTTGTTCTAAAAAATGCCCCAAGCGAGCAATAATATTAAAATCTTGAATAAGCTGCTGGCGAATATCTGGGCGTGTAACTTTTACAATCACTTCTCGCCCATCGTGCAACTGTGCGGTATGCACTTGTGCGATAGATGCAGCGGCTAACGGTTCATCATCAAACCGAGCAAATAAGGTATGCAAATCTGCCTTGAGTGATTGGCTAATACGTTGCTTGGCAATAGCAACATCAAACGGTTTCACTTGGTCTTGCAATAAAGCAAGTTGCGATAAAATTTCAGGTGCAATTAAATCACGGCGAGTTGAAAGCAATTGCCCCAATTTAATCGCTAATGGCCCCATATCTTCCAAAGCACATTTTAATTTTAACGGATTATGCTTTTCTGTTTTAATTTTTGCTGCAGGGTGCAAGCGAATCAGCGATAATAAATAACGTGCTTTCGGTGGCAATTCTTCTTGGTTAAAGAGCGTATCCAAGCGATAATGTGCCGCAATACGCCATAATTCTAATAATCGGGAAATAGACGAAATCATTGGATTATCACTCACGCCATCTGTTGTTGTAATTGTTGGATTTTGGCTTCTAAACGATCAATTTCTTGATTGAGCTGGCGTAATTGCTGTTGGCTTTTGCTTAACTGCCAACGTGGAGCAAATAATTGACTGTCTTCTTTTAAATAATCTTGCACAGCATAGGCTTGGTTTTGGCATTGTTGCCATACATATTGTGGTGCAAGCTGCAAACGTGCCAATTCATGTGCCACTTTCGCTCCAACATAAGGCGAAATCGCACTTGCAATATCCAACTCACAGTGTTGAATAATCTGCTTTAAATTCAATAACAAATGATAATCGCCTTGTACAGGAATATTGCCAATTTCCGGCTCACGGCTCAGCAATAATTTGCACAATGCCACCACATTTGCCACACGCAAAGTTGCTGTTGCCGATTGTGGCAAGGTGGCTTCATCAAAAGGGCGTTGCTCAAAAATTGACGGACGAGTCGCCTGCCCTGTTGCCGTCGGTGCAAGGCGTACTTTGTCAAAATCAAACATCACATCTACCGACAACATCGGCACATCTAATTGTACACGCAAACATTGCCCTTGCAATTCATTGAGTTGTTCTCGTGCAATCATATCTAAATCAATGATTTGATTAATCACTCGCTCTGCGACACCCAATGCCAACACTGCCCACATATTGCCCCCAATGACCGAATTTCTATTTTTATATAACCAACAATTTTA
>JAUNHS010000032.1:2215-8306 GCA_030523805.1 Acinetobacter sp. | reverse complement strand
ACCACATGACCCATTGGCCCAACTTCACGGCTAAATACTTTTGCCAAATCGCCTGTGCCACCTGCAATATCTAGCACTTTTTGCCCACGGCGTACGCCAGACATTTGAATGGCAAAACGCTTCCACAAACGATGAATACCAAACGACATCACATCATTCATCAAATCGTACTTTTGGGCAACCGAATGGAAAACATGAGCCACTTTTTGTGCTTTTTCTTCTGTTTTTACGGTTTTATAACCAAAATGCGTGGTTTCCCCCACCACATCTACACGCTCTACCCCTTGTGGCAAATCGTAATGCGGTGTGTGATCGTCATCTTGCAATGTGTGTTGTTGAACTGGCGTGGTCATGTGTAGAACCTAAATCAAAATAATTATTGCCGTTATAATGTCATATTTTCAGTAAAATTTAAAGCCAAGCACGCCATAATTTGCTGTATCATCTTGTGTTCATGCAGGATTTTTGCATTTTTTTGCATTTTTTTGCTTACAATAGAGCGACTTTTTGCTATGATTGAAACATTCTAATCCCTTGATGGTCATGGCACACATCTCTCCGTTTATTGTGATTTTGCCCATCATTTCCATTCTTTGTTGAGGATAATAATATGAAAGTAGGTCTAGTCGGCTGGCGTGGCATGGTTGGTTCAGTACTGATGCAACGTATGGTAGAAGAAAATGACTTTGCACATTTTGAACCATTCTATTTTTCAACCAGTAATGCTGGCGGTGAAGCTCCAAACTATGGTGGCAAATCAGCACCAAATTTGTTAGATGCAAGCGATATTCATAGCTTAAAACAAATGGACGTGATTATTAGCTGTCAAGGTGGCGACTATACTTCTGACGTATATCCAAAACTACAAGCAGAACACTGGGACGGCTACTGGATTGATGCAGCCAGCACTTTGCGTATGGCGGACGATGCCATCATCGTGCTAGACCCTGTCAATGCTCATGTGATTAAAGATGGTTTAACCAAAGGCATTAAAACCTTTGTTGGTGGTAACTGTACCGTATCGCTAATGTTGATGGGTTTAGGCTCATTATTCCAACAAAATTTGGTGGAGTGGGCTACATCAATGACCTACCAAGCCGCTTCTGGTGCTGGTGCTCAAAATATGCGTGAACTCATCACTGGTATGGGCTATTTGTACAACAATACCAAAGATTTATTGGACGATCCAAAATCTGCAATTTTAGACATTGATAGTAAAATCGCTGAATTACAACGTGGCGAAGGCTTCCCTTCAGCTCACTTTGGTGTACCTTTAGCTGGTTCACTCATTCCATATATTGACAAGCAACTAGACAATTTCCAATCTAAAGAAGAATGGAAAGGTCAAGTAGAAACCAATAAAATTTTAGGCAATGCTCAAATCGTACCGATTGACGGTCATTGCGTACGTATTGGTGCAATGCGTTGCCACTCGCAAGCATTAACATTAAAATTGCGTAAAGATGTACCTTTAAATGAAATTGAAGACATGATTGCTCAATCAAATGCGTGGGCAAAAGTTGTGCCAAATACTCGTGAAGACTCTATGCGTGATTTAACGCCTGTTGCAGTTACAGGAACATTATCTATTCCAGTTGGGCGTTTGCGTAAATTGAACATGGGCAAAGAATATCTTGGTGCGTTTACCGTAGGCGACCAATTATTATGGGGTGCTGCAGAGCCATTACGCCGTATGTTACGCATTTTAATTGATTATAAAGCAGGTTAATTCACTGCCTGAAATCCATGCTTAAAACGGCTAAGTCTATGATTTAGCCGTTTTTCATCAATAAAATTTAGGTTCAATAGACAATAATCATGGACATGATGACTTTTATACTTTTTGCCATGCTCGTGGCAACATTCGCTATTTTATTGATGGTACGCAAACAGCAACAGCCCACAGTCATGCCACATATTTTGCTTGATGATGAATTGTCTCACCAGCAAACAGCACAAAACACCGAACCACAAGATTTAAAACAGCACACGACACATGATGATGTTGAACACACATTAGAAACAGACAGTCATTGTGAACAAGTAGCAACTTATCCACAAAATCACTCAAATACTGCAACCATTCCCCCTGCAATGCCTGAATTGCAACATGAACAATCCTTCACTTTGACCCAACATATTGCTCAATTATTGGCACATATTCGCCAACAGCCACAGCAAATAGAATTATATACTGCCCTGCTTGATGCGTATCATCAACAAAATAATCAACAAGAAATTCAATACCTTATGCAATTTGTTGCAAAAAATCCGTATACGCAGTCGTTTATCCCCATTTTAGAGCAATATTTAGCACAAAAAACTGCATTCCATCTGACAGAGCCATCTTCACCGATTGCACACCACGCTCACAGCAGCGATGTACACGATACAAGTATGAGCAATGCAAGCCCAATCATTCATTATTCAACGCAAAATACGCAACAGCTTGCATTGATATTAGCCGAGCGTTATATACAGCTTCATGCTCATACTGCGGCATGGCAATTATTGCAACATACGACATTTTCTGCTGAGCAATATGCTAAAGTGGAACAATTAAAACAGCACATTCAGCAGAAATTGGGGCAACATTCTCAATAATGCTCATGTTTTTCCTTTGTACTTCTTGTAAAACGCTTTTATAATATCTTTTTCATTTTTATTCTATTATCGTATGACACATTCTACTTCATCACGCCTTGCCATCATTTATATGGGTGGTACATTCGGTTGCGTAGGCGAACCATTAGCCCCTATGCCTGCACAGCAATTTATCCAACAATTACAACAACTTGATTTATCTCAGCACGCAGCAGAAGCAGCATTTTTTGTTGCACCTGCCATTGCTGATAGTAGTGCTTATACTGCACGAGAATGGTTGGCATTGGTGGCATTTATTCAGCAATTACAACAGCAAGATTTTAGCCGTTTTGTCGTCATTCATGGGACGGATACTTTAAGTTATGCAACGGCATTGGTACGTCGTTTTATCTCGCCTGCCTTAACTGTTGTATTTACAGGCAGTCAATTACCTTTGCTCAATGTTGCAGGAACACAATTACGCACTAGCAGCGATGCATTGGACAATTTACACTTTGCGATAGAATGTGCATTGCAACAGCCACAAGGCGTATATTTGGCATTTGCTCAGCGTTGTTTAGCACATGGCGAAGCCATCAAAATGCACAGCACCGATTTTGATGCTTTTGCCACACAGCAACGCCAAGCTCTTACTCGCCCAACGGCAAATATCGCCATCACAGAGCAATATTTACAGCAAGTGCAACAATGTGCCATTGTGAATTTTATGGTACAACCTTTGCATTTATCGGTTTTAGAGCAACAATTAGCCCAACTTTTACAGCCTAAAGCCCCTGATTTTGTTATTTTACAAGGTTTTGGCGTTGCCAATTTATCGGTAAATGATGCGATTGTGCAGCGTTTACACGATTTACATCACGCAGGGTGTTTGGTCGTTTTAACCACGCAAGTCCCACAAGGTGCGATTGAACAAGCCTATGCGATTAATAGCTGGGTTAATCATGCACCGATTGTACTTAGCGATACAGCAAGCCATGCCGATTTATATGCCAAATTAATTCAGTTATATCTACTTTATCCAGATTTACAGGCACGTTTAACC
This sequence comes from Acinetobacter sp., assembly GCA_030523805.1. Taxonomy (GTDB): domain Bacteria; phylum Pseudomonadota; class Gammaproteobacteria; order Pseudomonadales; family Moraxellaceae; genus Acinetobacter. The sequence goes on along the minus strand of JAUNHS010000032.1, from coordinate 4,660 downwards.
GCTTGGCAACAGCATTAAGCAATGATTTGATTATGAATGATTTTTCTCATACACCAGACCACAGCATGCAACGTTTTGCCATTGGTATAGAATTTAATGGACGTGCGTATCGTGGTTGGCAAACGCAACAAACGGGCGTTCCTAGCGTGCAATTGTGTATAGAGCAAGCCCTATCCAAAGTGGCAAATCATGCAGTGGAATTGCACGCTGCTGGACGTACCGATGCAGGCGTGCATGCCAGTAATATGATTGCTCATTTTGATACCACAGCCATTCGTTCTACGCATGGTTGGTTGCGTGGTTTAAACACGTTATTGCCCAAAGATATTGCAATTCGCTGGATTCAAGCCATGCCGATGGATTTTCACGCACGCTTTAAAGCCTGTGCCAGACGCTATCGTTATGTGATTTTCAATTCTCCTTATCGCCCAGCATTATTATTTGCTCAAGTAACGCACGTCTATCAAACGCTGAATATTGAAAAAATGATGCAAGCTGCACGAAAATTTGAAGGCACGCATAATTTTGAAAGTTTTCGTGCGGCAGCGTGTCAATCTAACCAACCTGTACGCCATGTATCGCATTGTCGCTTAACACAACATGGGCAATATTTGGTCTTGGATATTCAAGCAGATGGCTTTTTACACCACATGGTACGAAATATTGTGGGTTGCTTATTGGAAATTGGACAAGGCTTGTATGATATTAATCATATAGATGAGATTTTTGCGGCACAAGACCGTAAAGCGGCAGGCATTACTGCACCTGCTGATGGTTTATATTTTATTCAAGCCTATTATCCCGATGCGTTTGAATTACCACAAATACCTTTAGGCCCATCGTGGTTAAATTTGGCAGATGACATCACATAGCTATACCATCACATAACAATGCCATCACAGAACAGAGCATGAAAAAGCCTAGTATCAAACTAGGCTTTGTTTTATTTCAGAAATGATTTGACTTTGCTCAACAAACTGCTTAATTGTTTGTCTTCCTTTTGAGCGTTTTGCAATCGCTGGTGCAACTTTTGTTGCTGTTCTACCCAATGCAAACGTTGCAACACACTCATCAATCGCTCTTCTTCTTCCAAACGCTGTACATAGGCGTGTGTATCTACCTTTTGCACTACCCATTTATATTGATATTTTGCATTTAAATCTAGCTGTGGTTCATCATGCACTTCAACCACTTGTACAATTTTGAGCGTATCTCGTGCAGGTACAATCACCCAATCGCCAACCTGTACATCTATCGCTTTATCAATCTTATAAGTATATGAAAAGTCATGATTTTTATCATTCACAGCTGTTGGTTTGTGCAATGAATGCACGCAAATATCGTCAAACACCACACGCACCGTCGTATAATGTTCTTGCAATAAATGTAATTCTTGACTCATGACTATTCTCCGTATGTTGTTATCTCATCTTAGCATAACACGATTTGCATAAGCTGCAAACAACGCACGATGACGATAAACACGACTATAAATTATACAATATTTTGCTCCAATATCCACGCATAACCCCTTTCATAAGTTGCAAATATCAGCCATTCTCGTGGAATATTAGGCGTTAAACGCTTTCCTGTCGGTGCGGAATGTTGCAATAAAATTTCTTGCTTCAGCCCTAATTGCTGACGGATAAATTGCACCACAGCCAAGCTACTCGCAGCAGCAAAATCACTGGCAATATACACAGGTTCAACCTGACTTTGCATTAAAATGTGGCACAATACTCGCACCAAATCGCTGTCCATAATACGATTGGTATAGTGAGCCACAGGAATTGGCGTAACATGAGCCGATTGAGCCAATGTCATCATACGCTTGGCATTTTGCCCATAAATGCCACTTGGACGCACAATCACACAGCGATGACCAAAAGCATTTTGCAATAGACATTCACTCTGATATAACACTTGAGCCGTTGCCGTACTCGGGAAAACAGGCGTGTTAATATTCACCCATTCGCCATGATTTTGCCCATAAACCGATGTTGATGATACAAAAAGTATGCGTTGTAAATAGGGCAAATCGTTCGCCAAAGTCGCCAAATATTCACACACAGCCAAATAACTGTCTTGATAGGCTTGCACTCTATCGGCTTGTTGCTTGCTTGGCGTAATGATAATGCTGATGTGCGTAATATCTGCTAATTCAGCAGCAGTTAAGGTCAAAGCATTTTTTTGCCAAAATGTAATATTTTGAGCCGTATAATGTTTCTCTGTCGTAGCAAGGGCGATGATGGGCATGAATGGATTTTGCTCGGCTAAAGTTTCTGTTAGCCATTTGCCAATATGCCCTTGCCCAATAATGAGATGTTTGTGCACCATATTCCAAGCCTGATTTGACAATGAATTGAAATGCTTTTGTTATATTATAAATGTTACGATGAAGCCAGCATTTGCTTACGTTTACGATATTCTACTGGCGTTTCATTG
>JAUNHS010000032.1:0-2115 GCA_030523805.1 Acinetobacter sp. | reverse complement strand
TTACGATGAAGCCAGCATTTGCTTACGTTTACGATATTCTACTGGCGTTTCATTGGTCCAACGCTTAAACGCACGATAAAACGTACTCGGCTCTGAAAATCCTGTTAAATACACAATGCGTTCTACACTTTCATTGGTATTTGCCAGTAATTTTTTCGCCAAACGACAACGATAATCCGACAAAATTTGCTGAAAACTGGTATTGGCATCGCTTAATTGCGTGCGTAAACGACGTGGCGTAATGTTCAATTGTTGAGCCACCGTATCTAAGGTTGTTTCGCCCTGCTCCAACGTCGCACCAATGGCACGACGCACATCATCGACCAAATCATAACGTGCCAATTCTTGCAATTTTTCTATCGCCAATTGCTCATGTAATTGCAACAATTCTGGCTCAGCTTGCCACAAAGTATAATCCAAAATACTGCGTGCAAAATAAATACGAGTTTCCTTTTGCCCCAAACTCACAGGGCATTCATACACACGCAAATATTCTTCTTCACTCGCCCCTTCGGCATAATTAAATTCTATATACGTCGGTTGGAAATGCCCTTCAGTAACAAACTTAAAAAAGCGTAAAATAGCACACATCGCACTTTCAGAAAAATGGCGATTGGCTTTACTATGATGATAATTTTGCTCGCCATTGCTGATATAACATTGTTCACCGTCTATTACCAAATGGGCTTGGAAAGCATCGCTAATCAAACGTTGATACGCCAATGCTCGCTTCAATCCTTCGCCAAATGTGCCACTGCTAATAAATAAATGCTCTAACACTTGCCCACGAAATAATGGTAAATATTCTCCCAAATGCAGACCAATATCGCTATCGCCCGTTACATCTTCCAGTGCCGTCCAAAATGCCGCTTGAGCACTCACAGGCGTGCGAGCATTGGCATCTAGCTGACTTAAATTTACCCCTGCTTTGAGCAAAATTTCATCTACAGGCAAGCCTGCCTTGCGAATGGCTTGGTAAGCAAAGCGTAAAACAATCGATGCATCGGTACGTTGGTTCATGGATCTTCCTTAGTATATTATTCAGCTGTAGGAGATGAGATAAAAATAACTTTAGAGTAAAGGATATTGACCTTATGTACAAGTATTTTTATAGAAAAAACAATTATTTTTCATCGTTTTGCTGTCTAAAATGACACGGTTTGCCAAATATCATCACGTATCGTATTACGAATTTTTCATCTTTTCATGCGAAAATCATGAGAACACCGCACATAGATATTGCATTTTACCAATTTTCTGCCTATAATTTGAGCCTTTCAAAATAAACATTTTAGGTAGGCTATGGCCAGTAAAGAAGATTTGTTAGAGTTTGAAGGTGTTGTTACCGAAACTTTACCGAACACTATGTTCCGTGTACGTTTAGAAAACGGTCATGAAGTGATCGCTCACATTTCAGGTAAAATGCGTAAGCACTATATCCGTATTTTAACTGGAGATAGCGTAAAAGTAGAAATGACCCCTTACGATTTAACGAAAGGACGTATTACTTACCGTGCCCGTTAATTCGCAGGCTCACGCAGCTACCCAAAAGCCAAAGCATTGATGTTTTGGCTTTTTTATTGTGCATTTAAACTGCGTAAAAATGGCTAGAATATCACTTACGCCCTTTTGCTCAACACGCAATTATAGTAAGATAAACCCATCTTTTTATTAATTTTTAGAAGACTGAAAAATGACCGTTCGTACTCGTATTGCCCCAAGCCCAACAGGATTTCCCCACGTTGGCACAGCGTATATCGCCCTATTTAATCTCTGCTTTGCCAAACAACACGGTGGCGAATTTATCCTACGCATTGAAGATACCGACCAACTTCGCTCTACCCCTGAAAGCGAAAAAATGATTTTAGATTCCTTACGTTGGTTAGGTTTAAATTGGTCTGAAGGCCCAGATGTCGGTGGTAAACACGCTCCGTATCGCCAATCGGAACGTATGGATATTTACAAAAAATACGCCCTAGAATTGGTGGAAAAAGGACACGCATTCTACTGCTTTGCCACAGCTGAAGAATTAGACCAAATGCGTGCCGAACAACAAGCCCGTGGCGAAACACCAAAATATGACGGACGTGGCTTATTATTGTCTGATGATGAAGT
>JAUNHS010000194.1 GCA_030523805.1 Acinetobacter sp. | reverse complement strand
AAGAGCCGTTTGGCACACAGGAAAATGATTTGCCGTTGGATTCGTTGGTGCGTTTAGTGCAACGAGAATTATTGGTGGCAATGGGCGAGCAAGCACCGCCTGCGTTGGTGGCTGATGATGAATGTCGGTTGAATTAATATGGAATGATTTGACGGATAGATTTTGGTTGATGTAATATAGCTTATAGTCTATATTCGGGTTGTTTTATGTGGATTGTAGAAACGACAGAAGTTTTTAATGAATGGTTTCACCAGCAGTCGATTGCTGTACAAAAGAAGATTTTAAGCCATATTTCTTTACTTCAACATTATGGACATCAGTTAGCACGACCTTATGCAGATACTGTTTATGGCTCAAAATTTAACCACATGAAAGAATTGCGTATTCAAGCAGGCGGAGACCCTTATCGTGCCTTTTATGCGTTTGACCCTACACGAAAAGCGATTATTTTATGTGCTGGAAATAAAGCAAATGACAAGCAATTTTATCACCAAATGATTGAGCTTGCCGATCGTTTATATGAACAATATTTACAGGAGCTAGAGATATGAAAACGATACCAATTTCAGAACTTTACGCACAATTAAGCCCTGAGCATCAACAAGATGTACAGCGTATGAGCGAAGAATTATTGATAGAATATCAATTAAACCAAATCAGAGAAGAGTTAAATATTTCGCAAAAGCAATTAGCAGACATGATGGGGGTCAAACAGCCTACAATATCTGATTTAGAAGCTCGTGGCGATAATATTAAACTTTCTACACTCAAGCGTTATATAGAAGCAATGGGTGGGAAGTTACGTTTGGATATTGAACTTCCTACAGGTAAACACGTCGGTTTTAATATTTAGGTACGATTATGCTCTCAATCCAATCCAAAATTACCCAAACCATTGCCCCTAATGCTCTACAAGGCAAAACCATTCTCGTTACAGGGGCGAGCGATGGTATTGGGCGAGTCGTCGCCAAAAGCTATGCCAAACACGGTGCAAGCGTGATTTTACATGGGCGAGATTATGCAAAATTACAACAAGTACAACAGGAAATTACCGATACAGGAGCAATAAAACCCATCATTATGCCTTTGGATTTAAATAGTAAAAATAACCAAGATTATCAAAAGTTTAGCGATGATTTGGCTCAACAAATTCAACAATTAGACGGCATTTTACACAATGCAGGGATTTTAGGCGAGCGAGTGGATATTTTGGATTATTCGCTTGATGTATGGGATAGTGTAATGACTGTAAATGTGCGTAGCCCTTTACTTTTAACACAATGTTTATTGCCTTTATTACAGCGTGCGAACAATGCATCGGTGCTGTTTGCCAGTTCGGGGGTGGGGCGTGCCGTGCGTGAACAGTGGGGTGCGTATAGCTTATCAAAAATTGCTATTGAGCATTTAAGTCAGTTATTGGCATTGGAAAATAAAAATGCTCATATTCGTTATAATTGTATCAATCCAGGAGCGACACGCACAGCGATGCGAGCCAGTGCTTTTCCACAAGAAGACCCAATGACGCTAACTACAGCAGAGCAATTATTGCCTACTTATTTGTATTTGATGAGTGATGAAAGTATTGCTATTTCAGGAGAAAGTTTTAATGCACAATAAATGAACAATTTTAAGTGGTCATAAAAATCACACAGTTTTTCGGCTGAATACAATACAATTTGAGCAATTTTGTATGCTATTGGAGCAACCTACAGCTAAAGGTTTAAATAAGCTATTAGCGAATAAGCCTGTGTGGGAGGGTGAAGACGTTCAAAATTTCTGCACGCAAAGCAACACGCAATGAGAGCAAACACTATAGGAAATAACCAATGAAAAATGAATATGATTTTACAACGATGAAATCACGTCCAAACCCTTACGCACGCAAACTCAAAAAGCCTGTAACCATACGCTTAAGTGAAGATGTGATTGAATATTTTAAAGCATTGGCTCAACAAAAAGATATGCCATATCAAAGTTTAATCAATTTATACTTGAGAGAATGTGTGGAGCATAAACGCACTCCCAGTATTTAAACTCGCTGATTATATTTCATCTCAATAAAAATAGGGACGCATTCACGTCCCTATTTTTATTCTAAATCACGATTTATTTCGCAAAATAGGCTTCTAAATCATCACTACCGCCAATGTGCTGACCA
>JAUNHS010000031.1:11771-16660 GCA_030523805.1 Acinetobacter sp. | reverse complement strand
CGCAAAGTCATAAAGCCATGTGCAAAATCTAAACGAATACCATCTATCAAACGAACGTGAGCATGGCATTGCTGTGCAAACTGCTGTAAAGCCGTGCTTAAATGTGCAAAATCATAACCATGCTTCGCCAAATAAATATCTTCACTGCTGGCACGGATTGGGTATTGTTGCATCACATCGGCTAAACTGCGTTGCGTTTGGCTTAAATATTCCATCACTCGCAAGGCAGCATAAATGGCATCATCAAATGCCAAGCCACGCCCATCGGCAAAGGCATAATGCCCTGAAAATTCGCCTGCAAAAATCGCAGTATCGGCATGATGTTGTAAATAACTGCGTAAAAAACTACTTCCTGTACGAATCATTGTCGCTTGACCAGCCAAGCGTTCTACCGTGTGTTGTACCATATTTGAGCATTTCACATCGTAGATAAATTCACGCTTTTTGCCGTGTGGGTGCTGTAAGCAAATTTCAGCAAATAAGCACAAACTACGGTCAGCATTTAAAATGCTACCATGTTCATCAATCAGTACCAAACGGTCGCCATCGCCATCTAGGGCAATGCCCAAATCAGCATTTTGAGCGATGACTTGTTGTTGAATACGAGTTAAATGCCGAGCGATAGACGGGTCGGGGGCATGATCAGGAAAATGACCATCGGCATGACAACGTAAACAAATCACATGACAACCCAGTGCTTGCAATAATCGTTGTGCGATACGCCCAGCCGAACCATGTAAACCATCAAGCACGACACGAAATGAACGCTGTAGTTGAATATCTTGGAGAATCCATTGTTGATATTGCTGATACGCCCAAGTCAATTGCGAGCGTGCAGCAAATTGCCAACGGCTTAATGTGGGGCGAAAATGTTGGGCTTGCGTCCAGAAGTGTTGAGCTTGTTTGCCAATATGTTGAATGTGTTCCGCTGTTGCAGGGAGCGATTGGCGAATCCATTTAATACCATTATCTTTTTTAGGATTATGGCTTGCTGTTACCATAATGCCATTACCGTCAAACGATTGTGCGGTAAAGTACATCAAAGGCGTAGAGCATTGACCAATAATACACACATCAAAGCCTGCTTGTAAAAATACATCAGCAATAATTTGTGCATAATGGGGACTGTCTAAACGTGCATCATAGCCCAAAGTGAGACGAGTTTGTCCTGCTTGGCGAAAATCCTCACACAAGGCAAGAGCAATCGCCGTGATGGCTTGTGGGCTTAAATCTTGCACCGAGCCACGAATATCGTAAGCTCGGAATAATTGCATATTGAGTTCAGACATAGCAAATTGGGCGATAAAAGCGATTAATTCGTGCCTGTATGACCAAAGCCACCTGCACCACGTTCGCTGGCAGTAAAGTCATTGACTACATCAAATGCTGCTTGCACGACAGGGACAAGGACATATTGTGCCAAACGTTCCCCAGGTTCTAAGGTAAAACTATTTTGCCCACGATTCCACACCGAAACCATCAATTCCCCTTGATAATCCGAGTCAATCAAACCCACCAAATTACCAAGTACAATGCCGTGCTTATGCCCTAAACCTGAGCGTGGTAAAATCAAACCAGCATAAGAAGGATTTTCAATATAAATGGCTAAACCTGTTTTCACTAACACGGTTTGACCTGCTTCAATGGTTAAAGGTTCATCTATACACGCACGCAAATCTAAACCAGCAGAGCCAGTGGTGGCATAGGTTGGCATTGCCCATGTTGTACCCAAACGTGCATCTAATACTTTGACTTGAACTTTCATAAATTATCTCAATGTGAATAAAAACTGACCAATTATAGTCGTGAGTGAAATTGCAATAACTGCAAATATTGTTACAGAATGATGAAAAAAATCAAGTAGAAAATGGCTACAAATCGCTGAATTTGGGTAACTGCAATCTCATCTTATTGTTACTTGATGTGCATTCACGATAATTCTTGTGGGTCTATATCCAAACTGATCCGCAAAGATGACTGACGTGGGAGTTGCAATACCTGCTGCCACCAGATGGCTAAATAATGATGAAAACCTTGCCGATGTTCAGCAAAAAGCAATAAATGAGCCAAAAAATAACCTGATTTGCGTGCCATCGGTGCAGGAATTGGCCCCCATACATTGACATTGATTGGTGCGTGTGCCATTTGGGCAGGCAATAACGCCACGCATTGCTGTAAAAATTGTTGATTATATTCAGCACTTTTTGATGAAACACGAATTAATGCCGCAAAACGATACGGTGGAAATTTGGCGATTTTTCGCTCTTGCAAATCGTGCAAGGCAAAATGCCGATAATCGTGCTTTAATAAAATTTGTAAGAGTGGGTGGTCAGGTCGGTGCGTTTGCAAATAAACATGACCTTGCTTGTGCAAACGACCAGCACGCCCAGCGACTTGTACAATTTGCTGTGCCGTGCGTTCAGGGGCTCTGAAATCTACACTAAAAAAGCCTGCATCTACATCTAAAATCACCACAAGCGTTACATTAGGAAAATGATGACCCTTTGCCAACATTTGCGTGCCGAGCAAAATCAGTGGTTGATTTTGATGTACTTGCTGATAAATATCTTGCCACGCATTGACTTTATTGGTGCTATCACGGTCTATACGCAATACAGGATAATTAGGAAATAACTCATGCAAATGTTGCTCTACTTTTGCCGTTCCCATACCAATCGGTTTTAGCGTATTCGGTTTTTGGCAACTTGGGCAACTAGGGGGAATATTTTGAATTAATCCACAATGATGACAATGTAAATGCGGAAATTTTTGCGTATGTAGCGTAAAGTGAGCATCACAACGTGGGCAATCGGCTTGCCAAGCACACGATTCACACAATAACACAGGAGCATAACCACGACGATTTAAAAAAATCATCACTTGCTCTTGCTGTTGTAAAGCGTGTTCAATTTTTTGAATTAAGGGCAGGGCAAAACCATGTTTTTTCTTGGTTGTGGTTAAATCTATGGTGTGCAACTGTGGCAATGCTGCTTGACCAGCACGCTGCGTGAGTTGTAAAGCGATTAATTTGCCTTGTTCTACCAAATGATAACTTTCACTGCTAGGTGTCGCTGAACCTAAAATAATGGGGCATTGCTGTTTATAGGCACGATATAAGGCAACATCTCGTGCATGATAACGCAAAGTCTCTTGTTGCTTGTATGATAAATCATGCTCTTCATCTACAATAATCAAGCCCAAATGCGGCATAGGCGTAAACACTGCCGAACGTGTGCCTAAAATGATGGCTGCTTGCCCTTGTTGAGCATCACGCCAAGCATTGAGACGCTTTTGGTCATTTAATGCAGAATGTAAAATGACCATCGGTGCGTGAAAACGAGACTGAAAGCGGGCAATGGTTTGTGGTGTTAAACCAATTTCAGGGACTAAAACTAAAACTTGTTTGCCTTGCTGTAAAATGCGATACATCACTTGTAAATAAACTTCGGTTTTGCCACTGCCTGTTAAGCCATCAAGCAAAAAGCCACGATAATGATGCTGATGTTGCAAAATTTGCTGAATAGCTTGCTGCTGTTCGGCATTAGCAATGAGTTCATCTTGGGCTAATTGCAGCGTTGCTGGGGGCGTGGTGTTGTGATGTTCAACACATTCTATAATGCCTTTTTTCGCTAGAGCATTGAGCGTTACATTTAAAATGCCATGCGTGTGTAAGGTCGCTTCATTCAAACCGTCGCTATGTTCTTGTAGTAATCGATAGGCTTCATGCTGTGCCAATGAGAGTTTGGGTGCTTTGACATCTTGTAAGGCAATACAACGCCAAAGCCGTTGCACATGATTTAAGCTTTTGCCTTGTCGCAATAAGGTTGGCAAGCCTAAATGTAGCACTTCACCGACGGGATATTGATAATAACTTGCCGTCCATAGCAATAATTGCAAAGTCGCTTCATCTAAAATGGCAGTATCGTCTAATAATTGTAAAATATTTTTGAGTTTAAAATTGCCTGTTGGAGCAACATCGTTAGGAATTTTTTCTAAAATAATGGCGACCAACTTTTGCCGACCAAAAGGCACGAGTACACGAGCACCACGCACGGCACGAGCAAAATCATCAGCTGAAATGAGATAATCAAACGATTGATAGAGTGGTGTGGGTACTGCCACACGCACTCTGTAACCGTAAGATGACGTAAGTTGGGTCATAAGATGAAAGTAATCAATATTCAGTTTGCTAGTTTAGCAAAATCATGATTTAAGTGAAAGGGTAATGTTAATTATGATTTTTCAGGCAATAAAAAAGGAACTATCAACATAGTTCCTTTTTTGAATATAGCGAAAATTAAAGATTAATTCTCTTCTTTTTTCGCTTGCTCTCGTAAGCGAAGCCCTAAATCACGTAACTGATTAGGCTCAACTGCAGCTGGAGCTTGTGTCAATGGACATTCTGCAGTCTTGGTTTTCGGGAATGCAATCACATCACGAATAGACGATGCACCTGTCATTAACATGACCAAACGGTCTAAACCAAATGCCAAACCACCATGTGGCGGAGCGCCATAACGCAATGCATTGAGTAAGAATGAGAATTTCTCTTCAGCTTCTTCTTCGCCAATGCCCAACGCTTCAAAAATTGCTTTTTGCATTTCAAGCGTATAAATACGCAATGAACCGCCACCAATTTCTGTACCGTTCAATACCATATCATAGGCAACTGACAAGGCTTCCCCAGGGTTATTTTTCACATCTTCAACGCTTGATTTTGGCAATGTGAATGGGTGATGCACTGATGTCCATTTACCATCGTCTGTTTCTTCAAACATTGGGAAATCCACCACCCAAAGCGGTGCCCATTCGCAAGTTGCCAAGTTCAAATCATGACCGATTTTCACACGCAATGCACCCATGGCATCGTTTACAATCTTGGCTTTATC
>JAUNHS010000031.1:0-11671 GCA_030523805.1 Acinetobacter sp. | reverse complement strand
CCAGCAAATACTTTAAATTCAACGTCTTGCATTAAATCAGCGACATCAACCAATTTTAAAGGAATACGCAAATCAGGCTTATCTGACGCATAATCACGCATTGCTTCAGAATACGGCATACGTTGGAACTTCTCAAACTTAATGCCTAATAATTCATCAAACAATTTAACCGTCATGCCTTCCATCAAATCCATAATATCATTGTCATCTAAGAAAGACGTTTCAATGTCAATTTGAGTAAATTCAGGCTGACGATCTGCACGCAAATCTTCATCACGGAAACATTTTGCAATTTGATAATAGCGGTCAATACCACCCACCATTAATAATTGCTTAAATAATTGTGGCGACTGTGGTAAAGCGTAAAAATCACCATTTGACACACGGCTCGGCACAAGATAATCACGCGCCCCTTCAGGTGTTGCACGGGTTAAAATTGGTGTTTCTACGTCCAAGAAACCGTGTTCATCTAAATAATTACGGATTAAATTGGTTACTTTAGAACGGAAACGCAAACGATCCAACATTTCAGGACGGCGAATGTCCAAGAAGCGGTATTTTAAACGATGCTCTTCAGATACGTTAATGCTGTCATCATTCAGTGGGAATGGTGGTGTTTCAGACGATGCCAAAACTTCAATTTCTTTACCCAAAACTTCAATTTGACCACTCACCATGTTGGCATTTTCAGTACCTTCATAACGACGACGCACACGACCTGTAATTTTTAACACAAATTCAGAACGTGATTTATCTGCTGTAGCAAAGGCTTCAGGTGTATCTGGGTCAATCACGACTTGCACCAAGCCATCACGATCTCGCATATCTAAGAAAATCACTCCACCGTGATCTCGGCGGCGATGTACCCAACCACAAATGGTTACTGTTTGGTCAATTTGGGCTTCTGTTAAAGAGCCACAATAATGTGTTCGCATCATGGCGTTTATCCAATAAAATTATCTAGTAGGAAAAATATCTGTTTATTATAGCCTTTTTTAGACACAATTCGCAACAAAAATAGGCGAATATCCGCATATTCTGTTGTGAAAATTGCCAGCTATCAATAACTGTTTAAAATTCATGCTTTAAAACGTGATAAATCTTCATCAGGGCGAGCAGTTAAAACTTCTAATCCCGTTTCTGTTACCAGTACCGTATGTTCATATTGTGCTGATAATTTGTGGTCTTTGGTTACAACTGTCCATTTATCGCCTAAGGTTTTGGTTTGCCATACACCAGCATTCACCATCGGTTCAATGGTAAAGGTCATGCCAGCTTCCAAACGCATACCTGTGCCTTTTTGTCCGTAATGTAAAATTTGCGGTTCATCGTGGAATTTTGCACCAATGCCATGCCCACAATATTCACGCACAACGCTAAAACGTTGCGATTCTACATAACGCTGTACCGCATAGCCAATATCACCCACATAAGCACCCGCTTTAACGGTTTCCATGCCAATATACAAGGCTTCTTGAGCCACTTGGCACAAACGATTGGCTAAAATAGATGTTTCATCGCCCACGATAAACATCATACTGGTATCGCCATGATAACCATCTTTAATAATCGTTACGTCAATATTTAAAATATCGCCTTTTTTCAATATCTTATCTGCTGATGGAATGCCATGACACACCACATGATTGACTGATGTACAAATGGTATGCTGAAACGCAGGACGACCATGACCACCACCATAGCCCAAGCAAGCAGGAATGGCTTGTTGTACATTGACGATATAATCATGACATAAAGTGTCTAGCTCTAAAGTGCTAACACCTGCTTTAACGTGTGGTTTAATCATTTCTAAAACATCAGCTGCAAGTTTACCTGCAACACGCATTTTTTCAATTTCTTCAGGGGTTTTGATTAAACGTTGAGAATGATTGCTTAACATAAGAAAAAAACTTTGGAAATTTCTACGCGTTTATGATATAAATATACGGCTTTTTTATCAAATACTTTTACACAATATTTGCAAAAATGATGTTTAAGTGGCGATAAAACGATTTTTATAGAAAAATTTTTATAAAAATCAAAGCATTAAAAATCCACACATACATCGACACATCGCTCTGGGTGCTTTTTAAAAGTGGAGCATGCGGATGTATGGAGGTCTAACCCAAACTTTTTAAGGTACAAATATGGCTACTTACAATGTAACTATTCGTCAGCTTTTAGAAGCTGGTGCTCATTTTGGTCACCAAACTCGTTTTTGGAATCCAAAAATGCGTCAATATATTTTTGGTGCTCGTAACAAGATTCATATCATTAACTTGGACAAAACTGTTCCAGCGTTAAACGATGCTTTAAACTTTGTTAATAACTTAGCAAGTAAAAAGAATAAAGTTTTGTTTGTGGGTACTAAACGTGCTGCGTCAGAAATTATCCGTGAACAAGCACAACGTGCTGGTCAGCCTTATGTTGATCACCGTTGGTTAGGTGGTACATTGACTAACTGGAAAACTGTTCGTCAATCAATCAACCGTTTAAAAGACCTACAAACACAATCTCAAGACGGTACTTTTGCTAAATTAACAAAACGTGAAGCATTAGAGCGTACACGTGAAATGGCAAAACTTGAGCGTGATTTAGGTGGCGTGAAAAACATGGGTGGCTTACCTGATGCGTTGTTCGTTATTGACGTAGATCATGAAGCAACAGCAATCAAAGAAGCAAACAAATTAGGGATTCCAGTGATTGGTATCGTAGATACAAACTCTAACCCAGATGGCGTAGATTATGTAATCCCTGGTAATGACGATGCAATTCGTGCAGTAACTTTGTACGCAAGTGCAATGGCTGATGCAGTTCTTGCTGGTAAAGAATATGCTCAACAACAAGCAAATGCACAAGCAAAAGGCGAAGCTGCTGAAGCATAATGCCTAATGATGAAATGGCAATAATAGTTGTCATCGCATCAAAAACGGCTCAAGGCATTATTCTTTGAGCCGTTTTTACTCAAGATTTTATAAATTTTATTTTCTTAATTTGGAGAACGACATGACTGCAATTACTGCAAGCATGGTAAAAGAATTGCGTGACCGTACTGGTTTGGCAATGATGGAATGCAAAAAAGCATTAACAGAAGCGAATGGTGATATTGAATTAGCCATTGATAACCTTCGTAAATCAGGTCAAGCGAAAGCGGCTAAAAAAGCAGGTAACATCGCAGCTGATGGTGCAATTACAATCGTTCAAGACGGTGGTAAAGCAGTATTGGTAGAAGTAAACTGCCAAACTGACTTCGTAGCAAAAGATGAAAACTTTGCTAACTTCTCAAACAACGTAGCAAACATCATTTTAGCTTCTGGCGAAACTGATGTGGCAAAAGTTGCTGAATTACCGTATGGCGATGGTCAAACTGTAGAAGAAGCTCGTATTGCATTGGTACAAAAAATTGGTGAAAACATTCAAGTTCGCCGTGCAAAAATCGTTGAAGGTGCAGAGTTGGCTGTGTACAAGCACGGTTTAAAAATCGGTGTAGTTGTATCTTACGCTGGTGATGCTGCAACTGGTAAAGGTATTGCAATGCACGTTGCTGCATTCAATCCTGTAGCGGTAACAGCAGAACAAGTACCTGCTGACTTAATTGCTAAAGAGAAAGAAATTGCTGAAGCAAAAGCAATTGAATCTGGCAAGCCTGCAAATATCGTTGAAAAAATGGTAACAGGTTCTGTTGAGAAATACTTAAACGAAGTTGCTCTTGACCGTCAGCAATATGTGATTGACAACGAGAAGAAAGTTGCAGATGTATTGAAAGCAACTTCTACTACAGTTGTAGAATTTGTACGCTTTGAAGTGGGCGAAGGCATCGAGAAGAAAGCAGAATTAAGTTTTGCTGAAGAAGTTGCTGCTGCTCAAGCTGCTGCAAAATAATTGAGATTGTATTCAATCTAAAAAAAGCCCCTTTCCTGTGGATTGGGGCTTTTATCTATGCTTATTTCAACGATGTTGTAAGAGAATTTTATGAAAAATTATAAAGCAGGTTTGATTGGCTTGATCGTTGCTGCGGTGGCGGCTTATTTTGGTTTGCCGTTGGGTGAACAGTCGCAACACAAATCACAGACAGAATCATCAAAAGTTCAGCATAATCAATCACATCAAGCAGATTCATCATCATTTAAAAATGAATCTATTAAAATTGCCAAAGCCTTTCAAGAGCGTAAAAGCAATGTACAAGTGCAAAGCGAAGGTAAGGTAATTGCGATTTTAGCAGATGATAATAAAGGCTCTCGTCATCAAAAATTTTTACTGAAACTAGATAATGCCATTACGATTTTGGTCGCTCACAACATTGATTTAGCCCCACGCATTCAAAATTTGAAAAAAGGCGATACGGTGCAATTTTATGGTGAATATGAATATAGCGACAAAGGTGGTGTCATTCATTGGACACATCATGATCCACAAGGGAAGCACGCTGGCGGTTGGTTGAAGCATAACGGTCAGGTTTATGAATAAGGCGAAGCACATGATTTGTTTCATGCCAATGAAATGTAAATAAATTGAATAATAAGTAAAAAGTGAATATTTTTAAGCCAAAACTAGTTGAAATATTGTCTTGTTTTCATGTATATTTATATATGAAAACAAGACTTGTTTTTAATCAAGGGTGAATGCCATTTGGGCATGACGATAGAGATTTGATAACGTTTCTAGCTCACATCTTGATGATAACAAGGCTCACTATATTGCAATTGAAAATACGTCAGATAATGCTATTTGACTTGGGGCAATTGCAATTTCATTAGGAACATTTAAGGATAACAACATGACTGAAGACGTTTTAACCTTTGCTCAGCGTTTAAAAGAAGAAAGCCGTACCAATCACGATAGCGTGGATAATTTGGTGATGTCTGTAGAACCTTTTATCAGCAATGAAAACTATGCAAAATTTTTACAATTGCAATCAGTTTTTCATAAAATTGTAGATGATATTTATAAAGACAAAACCTTAAACGAAAAAATTCCTGAATTGGAATATATGGCTCGTCATGATGCTGTTTTGCAAGATTTACAAGATTTAAATAGCCAAGCCTATGACTTTAAAGGAGAATTGCCAGTGCCAACAGGCAATAAAGCGATTGGTTGGTTGTACTGTGCAGAAGGTTCAAATTTAGGTGCTGCATTCTTATTTAAAGATGCGAAAAAGTTAGATTTTGATGCTGATTTTGGTGCTCGTCATTTAGCTCCACATCCAGATGGTCGTGGTAAGCATTGGCGTGAGTTTGTGGTTTATTTAAATCAGTTAGGTTTAGACCGTGCTGCTGAAGATGAAGCCATTGAAGGAGCAAAAGAAGCATTTTCATTTTATAAAGTGATTTTGCGTCAAATATTTGGTTTGCCTGAAGGTGCAGAAGCAGAGCGTCAAGGCCCAGTGCATTAATAAGCGTATCACAAAACATAAAAATCTCTAGCTGAATGGTTAGAGATTTTTTTTGTATGATTTTTAGATTATCTTTATCCAAAAAAACATTGATAAAAAACACAGCTTTTCTGAACAAAATTAGTTAAAATAATGCACCATACATATTAGTGATAAATTTTAGGCAGTGTATTTACACCACCCAATAGACGAGTAAAAAATATGCAATATCAAGGCATTTGCCAAAAGATGAAAGCCAGCTTGAGCGAGCAAAATCCCCACCAAAGCCAAAATAATAGCAATGTGCAATATCATTTTGTATTGAATGATGATGTGGTTGAGCAACAAATTCAGCTTGGTCAGCCTTTACATATTCATTGGACAGGTAAAATCCACTGTGTAAAATGTGGTGCAAAAACATCAAAATCATTTGCACAAGGTTATTGTTTCAGATGCTTTAAAAATGCAGCAGAATGTGATTTGTGCATTATGAAACCTGAAACGTGTCATTATGATGCAGGAACGTGCCGAGATAATGAATTTGCATTATCTACCTGCTTTCAACCGCACATTGTTTATTTAGCCAATTCTAGTGGTTTAAAAGTCGGTATTACACGTGTGCAAAATCAACCGAGCCGTTGGTTAGACCAAGGGGCAATGCAAGCCTTACCGATTTTAAGTGTTGGTTCACGTCGTTTGTCGGGTCAATTAGAAAGTTTGCTTGCGACCGAGTTGGCAGATAAAACAGATTGGCGTAAATTATTAAAAGGTGATGCTGAAACGTTGGATTTGCTGCAATTAAGAGATGATGTTTTGCAACAATTTGCTCAAGCCATCACACATATCCGCCAGCAATATGCACAACATATTGAATTTAATGAACAAATTGAAGAATTGAAGCAAGAGATACAAACTTTTCGCTATCCAATTTTGCAATATCCTGACAAAATCAAATCGCACAATTTAGATAAAACACCTGATATTTCGGGCGTATTGCACGGTATTAAAGGGCAATATTTGATCTTGGATACAGGGGTGATTAATTTGCGTAAATATACAGGTTATGAGTTGGCATTGAGTTTTGATTAAGATGAAATGAATTGCTTTTGCCTTGTGGCTTGAGATGTCGTATAGTACATTGATGATTTTACAAGCCATTTCAAGGGGAAGTCATGAAATTATCTAAAAAATTACGCCAACAATTGTCTGATGTGTTGCAACAATGGTCGCAAAGTTTGCCGCCATTAGCCAAAGAAGTGGATTTCTCTGCCAAAGCCTTTCGTTGGCAGCAACAACAATTACACGCTATTCCACAGATTAAAAATGTGTATTTAGATGATTTAAAAGGCATAGACACGCAAAAGCAAAAAATTATACAAAATACGTTGCAGTTTTTGCATGGTTTTCCTGCCAATGATGTGCTTTTGACAGGGGCAAGGGGAACTGGGAAATCATCATTAGTACGTGCTTTATTGACTGAATTTTATGCACAAGGTTTGCGTTTAATTGAAATTGAACGTGATGATTTGGCAGATTTACCTAAAATTCACGCATTAATCGCCAAGCGTAAAGAAAAGTTCATTATTTATTGTGATGATTTAGCATTTAATGCGGAAAATGAGCATTATCGTAGTTTAAAAAGTGTGTTAGATGGTGCACTACAATCAGGCAGTGGCAATTTTATCATTTATGCGACATCAAATCGTCGTCATTTATTGCCTGAATTTATGCATGAAAATACGCCTGTGCGAGTGGTAGATGTGCCACAATATCATGAATTGCACCCACAAGAAGCCATAGAAGAGAAGATTTCATTGTCGGATCGTTTTGGTTTGTGGTTGTCGTTTTATAGTATGGATCAAGCATTATACTTACAAATTGTGCAGCATTATGTGGAGCAAGCAGGTTTAACTTTTGATGAAGATGTGCAAATGGCAAGTTTGCGTTGGAGTCAAAGTCGTGGGCAACGCTCTGGGCGTGCGGCATATCAATTTGCGAAGCATTGGATTGGTACACAAGCATTGGCAAAAGTACAGCAAAATGTGGGTGAATGATTTTTATGGCAATGATTTCATCAATATTCTAGCGATAACGTGAAGTAATCATTGAAAAATTATTGCTGATTTTAGATGGATTTGTGCTAAAATACGCCATCATTTTTATTGTGTGGAGTTCTGCAATGGCAGGTCATTCAAAATGGGCGAATATTAAGCATCGTAAAGCAAAACAAGATGCCAGCCGTGGTAAAATTTTTACAAAATATATCCGTGAAATTGTAACTGCTGCAAAATTAGGTGGTGGCGAAACTGCAAGTAACCCACGTTTGCGTGCAGTGGTAGAAAAAGCATTATCAGTCAATATGACACGAGATACCATTAACCGTGCCATTCAGCGTGGTGTAGGTGGTGAAGATAATGATGATTTAAAAGAAGTAACCTATGAAGGTTATGGTGTTGGCGGTGTGGCAGTATTGGTAGAAACCATGACTGATAACTTAAACCGTACTGTACCAGATGTACGCCATTGCTTTAGCAAAACCAATGGTAATTTGGGAACGTCAGGTTCGGTGGCTTATTTATTTACCAAGCGTGGCGAAATTTCATTTGAAGATGTTTCTTTAGAAGATCAAATTATGGACGCTGCTTTAGAAGCAGGTGCTGAAGATATTGAAGTATCTGAAGATGGCATTTTAGTGATTACTACACCAGAAAGTTTTGGTGATGTGCAAGATGCGTTAAGCAATGCAGGCTTAAAATCAGACAATGCCGAAGTGGTGATGCACCCATCAACCAAAGCGGAAATTACTGATATTGATCAAGCGAAGCAAATCATGAAAATGATTGATATGCTTGAAGATTTGGACGATGTGCAAAACGTTTATACCAACGTTGAATTTTCAGATGATGTACTTGCTGCATTAGATGCTTAATATCGCTGCTGTATTTCAGCATAGTAAACCGAATGACACAATCATTCGGTTTTTTTGTCGCAATCACAGGCAATTTATGCTATGACATTGAATTAAAAGCTGATAATTTGCTTAAATTATGCTAGACTAAAAATGATTTTAACATGACTTTGACTGATTATATTTTATGCTCAGTGCGAAAGGATAGATTATGCAACAACCACATTCTACACAACATCAAGATTCATCAGACGAACAAGTTCAGCTGACCGAATTGTCAGCCAATGGGGCGACAAGTGGGGCAAGTAGTGAACCTGCACCAAAAAAAGGTTTTTTTAGCCGCATGAAAGAAGGGTTGAATAAAACCCGTAAAAGTTTTACCGAAGGTGTGGTAAACATTCTTATCGGTGGTAAAGAAATTGATGATGAATTATTAGAAGAAGTAGAAGAGCAATTATTGGTCGCTGATATTGGCGTAGATGCAACCAAACGTATTATTGCCAATTTGACAGAGCGTACCGCACGTGGTGATTTGATTTATTCGCATTCATTGTACAAGGCTTTGCAGGAAGAATTAGTGGCATTGCTTGAGCCACGAGTACAACCTTTGCACATTGACCAAACGAAAAACCCGTATGTGATTTTAATGGTTGGGGTCAATGGTGTAGGTAAAACGACAACGATTGGTAAATTGGCAAAACGCTTACAAGGCGAAGGGAAAAAAGTCATGTTAGCCGCTGGCGATACTTTCCGTGCCGCAGCCACTGAGCAATTACAAATTTGGGGCGAGCGTAACCAAATTCCTGTGGTGGCACAAGGGCATGGTGCAGATAGTGCATCGGTTATTTTTGATGCTTTTGAAAGTGCCAAAGCCAAAGGTATTGATGTATTAATTGCCGATACTGCTGGACGTTTGCAAAATAAAAGCAATTTGATGGAAGAGCTGAAAAAAGTGAAACGTGTGATGCAAAAAATTGATGAATCTGCACCACATGAAATTATGCTGGTCGTAGATGCAGGCACAGGTCAAAATGCCATCAATCAAGTAGAATTGTTTGATGAAGCGGTCGGCTTAACAGGCATTACGATTACCAAATTAGACGGCACGGCAAAAGGTGGCGTGTTGTTTAATATCGCAAGCCGTACTCACGTTCCAATTCGCTTTATTGGCGTAGGCGAAAAAATTGACGATTTACGTCCATTCTCAGCAAAATCATTTGTTGCAGCGTTGTTTGAAACTGAAAAGTAACATGGTTTGAATAAAAATATCCCCAATGTCGGGGATATTTTTTTGTACGCATCAATGAGCAATTGATTTGAACGTTGATTTAACGTTTAAAAAATTGCGATGCCAAATTCAAAATGTGTTGAATATCTTGATTGGCTTCTTGTGGATTGGTTCGCTCGCCTTGTGGCGTTAAAGCATCAATCACTTGTGGCAAGGCATTAGAAATCGCACCATAGACATCATTCGGGCTAGATTGCGTTTGCTGAGCAACTTGTTGAATATCTTGCTCGCTAAAAATTTCTTGCACTTGCGATACAGGTGCAACAGCATTATTCTGTTCAGGATTAACCCAGCTTTGTACTTGGTTAGATAAACCTTTACCACGCAATTTATCCAATGCAGCTTGCAAGCCACCTTGTTGTTGAATCCAATTCAAAATTAAAGGAATGACAGCCATTAAAATGGCTTGTTTACCACTGCTTTGTTGGCCATTGCCGCCAAGTACTTGACCTAAAACCGAACCCAAAATGCTATCTAAACCCGTAGATGATTGCGTATTTTGCGTTTGATTTTGTGCTTGGTTTTGCGTAGTTCCGCCTAAGGCTTGCCCTAAAACAGCACCTAATAAACCACCAAAACCATTATTTTGTGATGAATTTGCATTATTTTGTGGATTGCTCTGATTAGCAATGGCTTGTTTGGCAATATTACCAATTAAATCAGCTAAATTTGTCATGTTCAATTTCCAGTATCATGAAAAGATAGCATCTATTCTAAGCGATTTTTATTGGATTCAGCGTAAGGATTTGTAATGGATTTCACATTTAAATGCTAATCATTAGAGATAATAACAAAAGAATACGATAAATCACTATCACAAAAAAGCTAACTATAGCACAATGCGTGCTTCATTGTGCTGTTTGTTGCGTAGATGATAGCAAAATTAAAATAAACAGCATTTTTTATAAGTTCATCGCCAGCTCAAGGAATTATTTATGCCAGTAGATGATATTTCTCAGTCAAATCATTCTCCCAAGTCATTGATCAAAAATGAAAAATGGTCCATTCTCGTTCGTTTATTTCATTGGATTGGTGCATTATTTTTAATTGCAGCCTATTTTACTGCGGAAATCTTACACAATATTGGCATACATAAAGCCATTGGTGTGAGCTTCTTGTTGTGGACGATTGCTCGTTTACTGAACCGTTTAGTAACGACAGCACCAGCCAATGTACCAATGCCAAAATGGCAAACAGCAATTGCTCATGCGACGCATACAGGTTTGTATTTAGCCATGTTTGCGATGCCAATGACAGGATTGATGATGTCTATGTATGCAGGGCGTGAAACAGATGTTTTTGGCTTATTTAGCATTCCAGTATTGGTTACGCCAAATGGTGAAATGGCCGGTGTGATGAATGGTTTGCATACCGACGTATGGTGGGTGATTTTATTAATTTTGGTGGTGATGCATATTTTAGCTGCATTGCAACATCAATTTATTAAAAAAGATGGTTTAATCAACCGTATGCGATAAAATGTGATTGCATCATAAAAAAATGCCTAATTCTCAATGAATTAGGCATTTTTTTATTTGTTAAGTATCATGAATAAATTTTTAGCTTAGTAATCCCGATAAGATGAGACAACTTTGCCAGTTTTAGCATCTACAATTACGGTATATTCACGCCCTTTGCTATCTACCACTTCTACATCGTAATGTGCACCACGAAAGCTGCTATATTCAAAATCCACATCGGTAACAGTTGCACCTGTAATGCGTGCTTTCGCTGCTTGAGCAGCTTGTTCTGGTGAGATGATATTACCTTGTTTTTGTGCTTGGTAGGCATCATTGTCATCATCTGCAAGAGCAGGTGTCGCAATCAAAGCAATTGATGAAAGGGCTAGTGCAGAGAGTAATTTTTTTACATTCATAGGTCTTTCCTTTTACAATGGAAGATGAAAAATTAATGTTTAATCATGCATAAAGCGTTGATGCTACACAGTATAAAAGCAAAAAATTAGTTAAAAATTAGTATATTGTAAAAAAATGTATAAAAGCATGAAATCAGTAGTTGTATTAGATGATGATGACGTAAGTGTAGGGGTGATAATACATAAAAAAATATCGCTAAACCTTTCATTTAGCGATATTTTTATTGG
>JAUNHS010000030.1:14354-16675 GCA_030523805.1 Acinetobacter sp. | reverse complement strand
GCATCTACAACAATCAAATGATAACCAAAATTAGTTTTTACAGGTTGCGTTACTTGCCCAACTTTTGCTGCATTCACAGCTTGATCAAAACTTTCAGAAAATGCACCAGCAGTATAATCAGCAATCACACCACCTTGAGCATTTGAATCTGTATCTTCAGAATAATTTTTTGCCACTTGAGCAAAACTTTCACCTGCTTGGATTTTTGCATAGGCTTCAGCCGCACGCTTCGCTGCATCGGCATCGCTACGCCCTTGCGTTGTTACTAAAATATGCTTAACTTTTTTATCTGCTTTTTGCACAAGTGCTTGATAGGCTTGTTGCAATTCTTCTTCCGTTGGTGCAGCAGCTTGTACATTTAATTGTGATGGCGATACCACAATATAATCTACATCTACCTGTGCCGAACGCATAAATTGTACTTGATGCTCATCATAATATTTTTGGATTTCTGCATCGCTGGCTTGTACGCCTGTTTTATATTCAGCTAAATTGACACTCGCCAAATGTAAATGACGTTGTTCATTTGCCATTTTAAATAATTGATTTACATCATTTGGATTAACCAAACCTAAACCCAAAGTTGTAGATAATAATTGCAATGCTTGGCTATCACGCACTGCAGCAATAAAACCTTGGTTCGTTTGCCCTGTTTGCTGTAAATAGGTATCGTATTTCTTTTGTGAAAATGCACCATTTTCATGGAGTTGTGTATTTTGCACAATCATTTGCTTCACTTGCTCTTCACTTGGTGAAAGTCCAAGCTCATTCGCCTGTTGCGTTAAAAGCATACGAGAAACCAAATTATCCAACGCTGCTTTTTCAATATATTCTTGATTGAGCAAACTTGCATCACCATTCACCATTTGTAAATAGCCTTGTTGCAATGCTTTCACTTCTGCATCTAATGCTTCTTTAGACACAGGCTGACCATTCACCACATTGGCAGCACCTTGGTGCGATGAGCCTGAAAAATAACTTTCAATACCCAATAAAGCAAAAGGAACTGAAAATAAAATCATTAAAATTTTACCAGGCCAACCTTTTACAAAATTACGAAAAGCGTCCATAAAAAACCTAAAAAATAAATGTCAAAATATTTCCCTATTTTAGCGAATATCTGCATAAAAATCATCTTATTCTATAAAAAACTTCTCGTGTTTTTGCGATATTTCTTTGAACTTTGTAAAGAGATGTAGCGTGTTTTATATTCTATGCAACAAATACATTTTTCAACTTGCAAAATTGCTTTTGTGTCTCCATATTAATGTATATTTCACAATTTCATAAAGCATGACTGTATATGCTTATTGATGGACAACACTATGCAACAGCAAACCCCACAAACACTCATCATAGACGAAAAACATTTTAGTGCCAATCATGCCGAACATTGGGCATTATTAAGCCAAGAACCGACCCAACTGATGCAATGGATTCATGCTGCCTTAGATGCTCCATTTTCTCCAATGGGATTGTGCAAAAGCGAAACACAAATGAACCCACATTTTTGGTTATTGCAAGGGCCACAATCGTCTAAAGATATTTATTGCACACAAATTCATTGCGTAAAAGATAACAAACCACAACAACTCAAACACGCCTTTCCAAGCCTGTGCAGCCCCTATCGCTACCCTGCGACCATTCACCAAATTACAACTTGCGAAAGCCGTAGCCAAGCAGTTTTATGCTTAAAATTGCAAGACGACACGGTCATTTATGCTTTTGATACGCTCTACACCGTCAATCAAGATTTTTATCAACAAAATCAACAATATGACATTCATTTAAATGCTTGGGCATATCAACTAGAAAGCATTCCAGCACATGAAAGTGTAACCATTGATGACCCAGAAGCCATTCGCCATCATCGTGCATTAAACGATATTTTGGCAGAACATCAAGGCGAAGCACCTGATGATTTGCAAGATTTAATCAAAGCATGGCAACCTAAAACCGAAGACGATACGCAACCCATTCATATAGACATTTCCAAAACCATCGCCTACTTATATGGTGACCATTTGGGACAGGAAGATGAAGCATGGTTTCAAGGGCAAATTGTCGGTAAATCATTCACTGAATTTATGAATGAACGCTATTGCTTATACGATATTGTACTCATTGCCGAACAGCACCAAGAAAAAATCATCATGCGTTTAGCAACTAAAAAAGATGAATATTTTCAATATGATATAGGTCAATTCATTCGTGGCGACATTTGGCTACAAGTCAATATTTTTGCCTGCCATACAGCAAAATAAACAAAATTAAACCACCGTATGCCTTTTTTGAATTAAATCACTCATTAAGGCATACAC
>JAUNHS010000030.1:0-14254 GCA_030523805.1 Acinetobacter sp. | reverse complement strand
AAAATTAAACCACCGTATGCCTTTTTTGAATTAAATCACTCATTAAGGCATACACCTGTGCCAAATCCTGCTGTTGCAACTGTGCCAATAATTGCTGATGCTGAGCTAAAATGGATTGATCTTGCCGACGTGCTGGTCCTGTTTGCACTTGGTGTGGTGGATATAAGGTTGCTTTTTGAGCAGTTTCCAAAATTAATGGCGTTAAAAGCTGAAAATCCACCTGCTGTTGTCGCATAAATTGATAAGCTAAATCATAGCAAAAATTACTAAAATTACACGCCACCACCGCAGCCAAATGCAAACTTAACCGTTGCTGTGATGAATATTCATAACATCGCTGACTGATTTGTGCAGCCAAATGACACACACTTTGCTGTTGCTCCTTATTGGCAAATTCCAATAATAAAGGCACATTGTGCCACGCAATTTCACGCCCAACGCTAAAAGTTTGTAATGGATAAAATACAACTGCATTGGTATGATATTGCTGTATTTTTTGTAAATCGGTACTTCCTGATGTATGCAATAAAATATGATGTTCGTGCAAATAAGGTTGTAACTGCTGAGCAACCTGTTCAATCGCAGCATCTTGCACCGCAATAAAAATCAAATCCACCTGTGGACAAAATAAAGCATAATCCACAATCGCTGTTGCCGACACTTGAGTGGCAAGCTGTTGTGCTTTATCTACATTACGCCCAACAATCTGCACAATATCATGCCCTAAATGGTGTAATTGCAATGCCAAATGTGTTGCTACTTGCCCACTGCCTACCATGCTAATGCGTAAAACCTGTGTAAAATCAGTGATTTTTGTCATCATCTACCTGCACTATAATTTACGATGATTATTTTATAATCATTTACTATCACAATCTAACAGATTGAAAACATTCATATTATCACAGTACCTACGATTTCACAGCCATTTTAATGCAGAAAAATTTGAAATTTCATAGCAAACACGGTATATTATTCTATTCAAATTAATTTACAGGTCTTCACCGACACTATGAGTACGGACTTATCAACGCCCCAAAATCACGATGTACAAGCGTGTATTGATGTGGCGTATCAAGCATTAACCGATTTAAAAGCCAAAGATATTGTACAAATTGATGTACGCCATATCAGCAATGTTACTGATACCATTCTTATCGCCAGTGGTACATCTACTCGCCACGTTAAAGCCCTTGCCGATAATGTTGCAGACGAAGCCAAAAAAGCAGGCTTTCGCCCATTAGGTATGGAAGGCGAACGTGATGCAGAATGGATTTTAGTCGATTTGAGTAATGTCATTGTTCATGTCATGTTACCGACTGCTCGCAAATTCTATGATTTAGAAAGTTTATGGCAAATTCCTGCTGCCGAATAAATAACTTTCAATCATTCTCATCAAATGAAAAGCAATATCACAAGATATTGCTTTTTTATTGAACTAATGATGAAAACTTAAATAAAAGATAGACAATAAAAAAGAGAGCCTTTATCAGCTCTCTTTTTTAGAAATTTTCTAGTGAAATTTCAACAATTATTCTGCACTTGCAGTAGCAAATAATTGACGACCACGATAGAAACCATCTTTAGTCACATGGTGACGACGATGTGTTTCACCAGTCGCTTGATCTACAGTCAAAGTCGCAGCAGTTAATGCATCATGAGAACGACGCATATCACGGCGTGAACGGCTTTTTCGGTTTTGTTGAACTGCCATGACGGCTCCTTAAAACAAAATCTTAAAAAGATAATTAGAACGACATTATCGGCATTATAGCACATTTCTATGCAATAAAAAAGCCTTTTGTATGTTTTTCTTAACTCTTTTTTAAGCTGGCTAAAATTTCAAACGGATTTTCACGCTTTTCTTCTACCACTTCAATTTCTGTCGGTTGGTATTGATGCTCGCAATCATCGTGCTTTGGCGAAAAAGGAATTAAAAGCAATAATTCATCTTCAATCAATGCCAAAATATCTACTTGAGCGTGGTTTAAATAATCGCCTTTGTGTGATGAATCATTTTCGCCAAGTACCACAAAATCTACTTCATCTTCTAAACGATCTACCATATTTTCATCATTTAAAATAGCTAAATGCACATCAGTTGCCAAATCCAACTGTACAGGATTTAAACAACGTTGGCAATCTAATGCTACTTCAGCATGATGAATAGTCGCATCTAACCATACAAAACGATGGAAAGCGTCCATAGATAATTTACATTCAAATTGAATGACTTGCTGGTCTTTATCGCCCAAAGCATCACTCGCCAAACGCTGAAAACGGCTTAACGGTAATTGACCTGACCATTGAAAACCTTGCTCGGCAAGTTTAAACGGATCTACTTGTGCTGGAAAATAATTTGCTGTCATGTTTTACTCTTAATTTTGTGATGATTTTGCGATACAATTTGTATCTATTTCATTAGTGGATTCATTTCATGGCTGGCTCTTTTCAAGCACTTTCGCCCACTGCGATACTTCCTATGGATTGTATCAATCCTGAACAAAAAGCACAACTCCAAGCAAGTACAGCTTGGCAAGAAAATCATAGCGAATCGCAACAAGTAGATTGGCTGATTCATCATTTTAATCAATGGTTTGCACATCATCATGTGGTGCTTTACAAAGGTGATGATGAACCTGAATATTTTCCTGCACAAGATGGCAATCCTGCACGCATTCAATTTGCTCATGGCTTTTTTAATAGTGCCATGCACGAAATTAGCCATTGGACGATTGCTGGTGAACAACGCAGATTATTACCCGATTTGGGCTATTGGTATGCACCAGATGGACGCAACCAAGAGCAACAACGTTTGTTTGAACAAGTTGAAATCAAACCTCAAGCCATTGAATGGCTGTTTATGAAAGCCTTTGGGCGTAAATTTCGTGTATCTGTAGATAATTTAACTGGCGAAGCTGGCGATAGTCAGCAATTTAAAGACCATGTTTTTGAGCAAGTGCAACGCTATTTTACAGGTGAACAACGCTTACCGAGAGATGCTCAAGTGTTTATTACAGCGATTTGTCATAGCGTACGGCAAGGTCGCCCTTTAACTGTACAAGAATTTCAACGTACTGAATTGGATTAAATATTCGTCTATTTCATTTTTTTATTAGGAGTATCATTATGTTACGCTTACACGTTCACCCTGAAAATCCACAACCCCGTCTCATACAACAAGCTGCGACTGCATTAAAAGATGGGCAAATTGCAATTATGGCGACAGATGCTTGTTATGTGCTGTGCTGCCAAATGAACAATAAAACTGCAGTAGAACGGATTATGCGTTTGCGTGGGGCAAACGATAAATATCAACACACCTTATTATGCCAAGATGTATCGCAACTTTCACACTATGCGACTGTAGAAAATCATGCTTTTCGTGCCATTAAATCGCATTTACCCAATGCAACGCAATTCATTTTACCAGCCACCAAAGCTGTGCCGAAGCATTTAGTGAGCAAGCAAAAAACAATTGCTCTTCGTATCAGTGATTATCCACTGTGCCAAATGTTGCTTGAACAACTTGGCGAACCAATGCTGATTAGCACCTTACAATTGGCCGATAGCGATGAAATTTTATCCGACCCTGAAGAGATTGCATTTCAATTAGAAAAATTAGTAGATGTATTTTTAGATAGTAGCTATGGCTTGCCAACGGCTGCCAGTATTGTAGATTTGTCTGATGATCATGCACATATTGTCCGCTATGGTATCAGCGATGTCAGTGCTTTTGAGTAATTAAATAGTCAAGCAAAAACAGAAACACATGATCAGTACTTGGTTGTGCTGGTTTTAAACCTTATAAAATGTACCGTGATATGCTCACGCTATAAAATATGCCATGTGCTGAGCCTAAAAAGTGCAAAAGTCATACTGCTGGCTCTCGTGCAATGTCATTCAGCGGTTCGTTATATTTTCAACCTAACGTACCGTAAACTCAGGTCTAGCACTCGCTTCATGTGTTTCTGCCGTTCAATTATAATCAAGCCGTGTGAATTTTTCCAGCTTATTCATCGCACAAAAAAAGGGCGATTTGCCCTTTTTATATTACAACTGATGTGTCGTCAATTATCACATCAATAACTACGCTTCAAGCAACTGGATTTTCCAATTATGCTCTTGAATAAGCATATTTAAATCACGAATTTCGGCACTTATTTTATCTGCTTGCTTTTGCAAATGTGCCACTTTCATGACTTTTTGCCATTTAATTTCACGACTGCTATAACGCTCTGGCTCTTTATTGGCATATTGAATGGCTTGCGTTAAAATTTTATGGTGCTCAATCCATTCATCTCGTTGCAATAATACGCTTAACAATGAACGTCCATCTTGTAATTTTGCCACAGCATTGGTGCGATGAATTTGCAAAATTAACTGATGTAATTGCTTATTCAGTTGCATTGCGTGAATGATTAAATCCTGTGGGTGTTCATTTGGTTCATCACCTTCTTGCACCAGCATATTACTATTAATTCGCTGCTTCAGTGATGCCAATTGCTTTTGCAAATCGCTGCGTAATAATAAGGCTTCAGCTAAAATCATTGTACACTTCCTTTATTGCCAAGCATCATGTAAAATTTGTTTTAATTGCTCAAAACTCGCTTCACGATGATTAAAAATAATAGAACCATCATTTAACGCTTTCTCAGCAATTTCATCAAACTGCTCTGGCGAAACTTGCCCTGTTTCTTGCAATGTGCGTGGTAATTGCGTGAGCTGATGTAATTGATCTCGCATTTTTAAAATAGTATCAATCACTTTTTCAGCACGCTGCTGTGCTGGGGTCGCTGCAAAAACATCTGCTCCAGCCAAAGGCAATAATAATTTCGCCAATCGCTCACGGTCATGTTCTAAATTATAACGCAACACATAAGGCAAGAATAAATTCATGCACAAACCATGTGGTAAATGTGCCACTGCCCCTAAAGCATGACCCAAGGAATGCACCAATGCCACCATAGAATTAGAAAATGCAATCCCTGCCATGGTAGATGCTTGTGCCAATTCAAGGCGTGCATCTTTATGGTCAGGTTGTTCTAATACCACAAATAAAGACTGGCTAATTTTTTCAATCGCAGCGGTGGCATAGGCATCACTCATCGCATTATGTGCCAACCCTGTATAGGCTTCTATGGCGTGCGTCAGTGCGTCCATAGCCGTCATTGCAGTAATTTTTGCTGGTAAAGTCAGCGTCATGCGTGGGTCTAAAATAGCCACATTCGGCATCAGATAATACGATGCAAAAGACACTTTTTGCTGTTTTTGTGGGTGCGAAATCACCGCCACCATCGTTACTTCAGAGCCTGTGCCTGCCGTGGTTGGAATGACAAATAATGGCTTGAGTGGACGTGTTAAATGATGAGCTCCAACATATTGCAAAACATCATCGCCCCCTTCAGACACCAAAATGTTCACTGCTTTTGCCGTATCAATCACCGAGCCGCCGCCCACGGCCAAAATCGCATCGCACTGCTGATGGCGA
The DNA here is from genome assembly GCA_030523805.1 of Acinetobacter sp. Lineage (GTDB taxonomy): Bacteria > Pseudomonadota > Gammaproteobacteria > Pseudomonadales > Moraxellaceae > Acinetobacter. The sequence continues at coordinate 8,763 of JAUNHS010000030.1, read as the reverse complement.
TAATATTTTGCGACTTCACTCACCACATCTACACTAGAATCAGCAGGCACATGGTCAAAAATCCCTGCAATTTCTACTTCCGTCCCATCAAATACTTGCTGAATCGGATTAAGCAAACCATTTTGCTTCACGCCTTGATCGCTAATAATTAATGGACGCTTCGCACCTAAAATCTTTAATTCAAACGGAATATTTTCTAGTGCAGCATGACCTGCGACAATCTTTACTGGGCAAAAAAATTCATAATATGCAGACATCATCATTTCCTTCTTTGTTCGTATACTGTTGAAAAGTTTACTTTTTCAAGGGTAAATAAGACTTCACCACTTGACCATAAATTCGTCCTGCCAAAAGCAATTTTTCTTTTACTTGCAAACTGTTTGGATATTCTTTCACTGCCAAGGTTGCCAGCACTTTTGGTAAAATAATGCTTTCTAGCTGATTTAAACAACGCACCAATTTCACGGCATACGCCAAATCGCCATTCACAATCATACGGTCGTTAGCAAAGGCTTTTGCAGTACTTTCTTGGAATGATAAAACTAAAAATGCGTGATTTAAATGCTTAAATTGAATTTCCAAATCCACGCCTTGTTGCTGTGCTTCACGAGCGGATAATAAGCGTAATTGTTGCTGCTCCGTAACTTGAGCATAAAAAGCCAAATCGCTAGAAAAAACATTCATTGAAAAACAATAACCTACAGGAAATTTAGCAATTTCCTTTTGGATTTTAGCATCTACCTGACTTGCCGAGACTAAACTACGCCCAACAATATCCAATAAGGCTTTAACGTAAAAATAACTTAATTTTGGTTTTAGCTGTTTTAACATTTGTTCTACCACTCCACCACATCATGCTTATACGATATGATCACATTCTAACATATCAATTTGCGAAAAAATTTGACGCTGTTGTATGTATTGCTGGCACAAATCTGCCAATTCATCAAAACTTGGCGTTCGTTGCACCAAATCACACAAGCGTACCATTTCCAAACCTGCATAACCACATGGATTAATGGTTTGAAAACCTGCCAAATCACAATCTATATTCAATGAAAAACCGTGATAACTTCGCCCACGACGAATTTTAAACCCTAATGAACCAATTTTACGTTCATCTACATACACACCTGGGGCATCTTTTTTGCTATAGGCTTGAATATCATATTGTGCCAAGAGCCAAATCATCATCTGCTCTGCAAAATCCACCAGCTGACGTACATTCCAACCCAAACGATTTAAATCAAATAAAAAATAGGCGACCAATTGCCCTTTGCCATGCCATGTTACCTGCCCACCACGGTCGCTTTGCACCACAGGCAAATCCGTTGGCAATAAAATATGCTCTGCCTTACCTGCCAAACCTTGCGTTAAAACATCATGATGTTGCAATAACCACAATTCATCATCACTCTGCTCATCTCGCTGCATTGTGATTTGCTTCATACGCTCAAATACAGGTGTATATTCTTGATTATGCTTAATTTTTTTAATCTTTAACATCATTTCCCCACGTGCTTTAAACCAATCTTCAATCCATCTAGTGTAGCATATCTTTTAGTATGCACAATAGACATCATCATAAAATCATAGATAAAAATAAAGCCTTGATAAATCAGGCTCTATTTTTAAAATAATCCATTCCATCGCAATCTTATAATGCTGTTTTAATGAGCGGACACGCTGCCAAATCAGCATATAAAGCATGCACTTGCTCCAACTCTGTAAAATATAATTTTGCTGTAATAGAATCATATTTCCCAGTGCGTGATGCTTGTACTGTTAAAGTGCTGTCATCAAAATCAGGAAAATGCTTACGCAAAATTTCTACCACAGCTTGACGCAATTCTGCCCCAGCCAAACCAATCAATTTAATTGGATAATCCATCGGAAATACCCACAAATCTTCTCTTAACTCACGAGATGGTGTACGGTCTAACATCTTTATTTCTCTCAATTTTTATGGTTTATGCGAATGATAAAAAATGCCTACAGCGTAGGCATTTTGGGTTAAATCCACAGTAATCAATCACTTTCTAAGAATGAACGTAAATGCTCTGAACGTGATGGATGGCGTAATTTACGCAAGGCTTTGGCTTCAATTTGACGAATACGCTCACGAGTCACATCAAACTGACGACCCACTTCTTCTAAAGTATGGTCAGTGTTCATATCAATACCAAAACGCATTTTCAATACTTTTGCTTCACGCTCAGTTAAGTTTTCCAACACTTCTCGTGTCGCTTCTCTTAAACCTTGCGATGTCGCTGCATCTACTGGCGATACAATGTTTTGGTCTTCAATAAAATCACCCAAGTGGCTATCTTCATCATCACCAATAGGCGTTTCCATAGAAATTGGTTCTTTGGCAATTTTCAACACTTTACGCACTTTGGCTTCGTCCATATCCAAACGTTCGCCCAGCTCTTCAGGTGTCGCTTCACGCCCCATTTCTTGCAATAATTGACGAGATACACGGTTAATTTTATTAATCGTTTCAATCATATGCACAGGAATACGAATGGTGCGTGCTTGATCGGCAATAGAACGTGTAATGGCTTGGCGAATCCACCATGTTGCATAAGTGGAGAATTTATAACCACGGCGATATTCAAATTTATCTACCGCTTTCATCAAACCAATATTACCTTCTTGAATTAAATCAAGAAATTGCAAACCACGGTTGGTATATTTTTTCGCAATAGAAATCACCAAACGCAAGTTAGCTTCTACCATTTCTTTTTTGGCACGATGTGCTTTGGCTTCGCCCACAGCCATACGTTTAGAAATATCTTTAATTTCCGTAACGCTCAAGCCCAAACCTTGCTCAATTTCGGCAATTCTTTGCTGGTACGCTGCCACATCTGCACGCACTTTTTCTAAATACGGAACAGTTTCTGCAGGCACTTTCGTTAATTGCTCATCTAACCATGCAACATTTGACTCTTGCCCTGGGAAAGTAGTACGGAATAAATTACGATCCATACGCCCACGACGTACTACATAACGCATAATTTCACGCTCATTCGCACGAATATCATCATGCGTACTGCGAATCATGGTAGCAATCATGTCAAATACACGTGGCGTGAATTTAAACATCATAAATACTGTTGCCAAATGATCCAACGCTTCTTTGGCAACTTGACTTTGACGACCATTGGCTTCAATGATGGCTTTGGTATTATTCCACGTCGCTTCCAGCTCAGCAAAACGTACTTTTGCCAATTCAGGGTCAGGGCCAGAATCTGCATCTTCAGGATCAGGAGCATTTTCGCCTGCATCAGCATCATCTTCTTCATCATCGCTCAAATCATCAGCCAATGATGTTTTTTTCGCTTCTTCTTCGTCTAAAGCGACTTCAGTATCTTCTTCCGATAAATCTGGAATATCATCATCAGATTCTGGATCTAAATAACCAGAAAAAATATCAGCTAAACGACGTTCACCTGTTAAAAATACTTCATATTCTTGTAATACAACATCTACTGCACTTGGCCAATAAGCAATAGAATTTAAAACATCTCTTGTGCCTTCTTCTATACGCTTGGCAATGCTAATTTCACCATCTCGGGTTAAAAGCTCAACCGTTCCCATTTCACGCATATACATACGCACTGGGTCGGTGGTACGCCCTGGTTCATTTTCTACCGATGCCAATACCGCAGCGGCTTCTTCAGCAGCAACATCATCGCCAGCATCTGGCGTATCGTCAAACATTGCATCATCAGATTCAGGCGCCCGCTCATGTACAGGAATCCCCACATCTTGTAACATTTGAATAATATCTTCAATCTGCTCACTTTCCGTAATTGAGTCAGGAAGATGATCGTTAATCTCAGCATAGGTTAAATATCCCTGCTCTCGCCCACGGCTAATCAGTGCCGCCACTTGCGATGTTTGAGATTCAAATTCACTCATGATGAAACGCTCTTTTCTCTCATAAAATTACACAGACATAAAATTTAGACGAACAATCAGAGATGACCATCTATTTTTTATAATTAATCCTATATTATACCACGTTGCCCAAATGATATATAGTAGTGAATAATAATGAACGACGATATTTTTGTGCAAATTTGCCAACAGTCATGATAAAAATCGTCATAAAAATACAATATTGGCACAATCAAACAATTTTTAGCCAAACAAGCCGCATAATCCTTGACTTTATATTCAAAAATAGATAAATAAGCCTAAATATTCTACCGACATTTACCTATTCTCTCAGTCATTTGACTCAATGGAGCTGCCCATGTCTACCACAGATTTTGAACTTGATGACAATTATGGCGATGATGATGCCATTAATTTTGATGAAAATGCGGCAAAATTATCATCTAAAGAATCGTTAGAAAAACGTCGCTTAATTGATGATTTATTAGCTCAACGTCGTTTAGAACGTGAATTGAAAGATTTAGATTACGATTTTGACGACTTAGACGATGATTTTGATGATGACGATGCTTAACTCGCATTGTCTAAATTGCCATTTCACTCTACAATAGCATTTTTCATTTTAAAGGTTTGAACGTATATGAGCCAACTTAATCTTGATTTGTTAGCCGATTATTTAGATGGCGAACAAAATGAATATGGTTTAGATTTTGCTGCCACACATGGTTTTTTATGTGCTGTCGCTGTCGGCCCAAAATTTGAGTCTTGGCTAAAAGAATTGTTTGACCAACAGCAAAATAAAGTACCTGCAGACATTATTCAGCAAGTGAAATTATGGCTAGAGCATATTCAATACACGCTTTCAAATGAAGAAAGTGTAGAGTTTCCATTTGAAATTGAAGAAGCTGATGTAGATTCTAGCTTGGGCGATTGGTCTGTAGGCTTTGTTGATGCGTTATTTTTAAATGAAGATGCATGGTTTTTGGACGAAGTAGAAGAAAGTCTAATTGAATTGACTTTACCAATGATGGTCTTTAGTGGCATTGATGAAGAAGATCCACAAATGGAAAGTTTCCGCCGTAATGGTCAATTAATGGACGAATTAGCCGAAGAAATTCCAGACAATTTAAGTGAAATTTATTTACTTTATCACGCACCTGCCGAGTAAATCTCTCCTGTATGATTTAAACGCATTCTTTGGAATGCGTTTTTTATGATTAAAAAATCATCACACAATAATGTACAATTAAAACGGTGCTTCACTCACAATTTCAATCCATACTTGCTGGGTTGGGTGTAAAAATTGTAGCTTGGTTGCGTGCAAAGCCAAACGCCCCAACGGGCTTTTATTAGGCTGTGGGTGGTATAATTTATCGCCTGTAATGGGGTGTCCCAAATGTGCCATGTGTACTCTTAATTGGTGCGAACGCCCTGTAATGGGTTCTAATAAAACACGACTACAATCCAATTGTTCATCATAGCGTTCAGCTTGGTACAGCGTTTGTGCTGGCTTACCAACGTCATAATCAACTTTTTGGCGTGGTCTATGTTCCCAATCGGCAATCAATGGCACATCTACCATGCCCTGCCCTTGTAACTGCCCTTCCACCCATGCGGTGTAATATTTTTTCACTTGACGAGCTTGAAAAATTTTACTCATCATCACTTCCACTTCACGGTGCTTGGCAAATAGCAAAATGCCCGATGTCGCCATATCTAGGCGATGAATGACTTTTGCCAATGGAATGCGTTGTAAAATGCGTAAATACGCACTATCTTGATGTTCAGGCAAACGCCCCATGACCGAGAGCAAACCTGCAGGTTTATTGATGGCGATTAAATCATCATCTTCATAAAGATATTCTAAAGGGTGCTGCGGTGGTGTGTAGATAAAATCAGGCATGAATTTCTCAGCAGTTGAGCAATAAGGCATAAAAATAAGTCGCCTATTATAACGTGAACTGCTATAAAATGCTCTTCTATTGCTCCCTATATTTTGCTGTATGCAGATAGATTTGAGCAAAATATCGTGGCGAATTTTTTCTGACTTTGGAACTTTAAAATTTACAAATGTTACATAAATATTGTAACTTTTGAACATTGCGATTTTATAGCAAAAATTTCATTATATGCACAGAATTGGAGAATTTGTGTCTCATCTTTAACTAACAACTTCTCTACCACTTTTTACTATGCTGTTGTGAAATGAAATGTAAATTCGCTATTTTTGCGAGTATCTATCAAAAGTTTTGCACAGTTTTGATTTGAATGAGTTGTACATGAAAGCAAAATTTTTATTGTTACAAGGACCAAATCTAAATTTGCTCGGCTTGCGAGAGCCAGAAATTTATGGTGCTTTAACTTTAGATGATATTCATCAGTCTCTCATCGCCCATGCTGAACAGCACGATGTGCAATTAGACACTTTTCAAAGTAATTGGGAAGGTGCTTTGGTTGATCGTATTCATCAAGCACGTTTAGATGGTGTGCAATGTATTCTCATCAATCCTGCTGCACTTACGCATACGTCGGTTGCTTTACGAGATGCTTTGCTTGGTGTAGATATTCCATTTATTGAAATTCATTTATCTAATGTACACGCACGAGAAAGTTTCCGTCATCACTCTTATTTGTCAGATAAAGCCATTGGCGTGATTTGTGGTTTAGGTGCTTTTGGTTATCGTGCCGCTTTAGATTTTGCTTTGCAACAATTTCAAACGCCTACTCGCTAGGTTTCCCTTATCCCTTTCTCTCATTTATAGGATGTACACTATGGATATTCGCAAGATTAAAAAATTGATTGATTTAATGATTGAATCAGATTTACACGCTATTGAAGTGAAAGAAGGCGATCAATCTATCGCTTTAACACGTCAAGCACCACAGCAAGCGATTTATGCTGCTGCTCCTGTAGCCAATGCTGCACCTGTGGCAGCAGCTCCAACTGCTCCAGCGGCTAGCACAGCACCTACCGCAGCAGGCAAAGTAGAAACATCGCCAATGGTTGGTGTATTTTATGCTGCGCCAAGTCCTGATGAAGCTCCGTTTGTTAAAGTCGGTCAAAGCGTAAAAGCTGGGCAAACGCTCTGTATCGTTGAAGCAATGAAAATCATGAACCCAATTGAAGCAACACAAGATGGTGTGATTGAAGAAATTTTAGTGAATAATGGCGATGTAGTACAATTTGGTCAGCCATTATTCCGTTTGCGTGCCTAATTTACAGGAGTATGGCTCATGTTAAAAAAGGTACTCATTGCCAATCGGGGTGAAATTGCGTTACGCATTACCCGTGCGTGCAAAACGCTAGGGATTAAAACCGTTGGCGTATATTCTCAAGCAGATAAAGATTTAATGCACTTACGCTTTGTAGATGAAGCTGTGTGCATTGGTGCAGGAGCAAGCAGTGGCAGTTATTTAAATATTGCTAATATCATTACTGCTGCTGAATTGACAGGGGCTGATGGTATTCACCCTGGCTATGGCTTTTTGTCGGAAAATGCTGAATTTGCTGAAGCGGTTGAAGCGGCAGGTATTGCATTTATTGGCCCACGTCCTGAAACCATTCGTACAATGGGCAATAAAGTATCTGCGATTATTGCCATGAAAAAAGCAGGCGTGCCGACTGTCCCAGGTGTGGATTATGCAGTTACACCTGACAATGCCATTCAAGAAGCGAAAAAAATCGGTTATCCATTGATTGTTAAAGCAGCGGCAGGCGGTGGCGGTCGTGGTATGCGTATCGTGGAAAGTGAAGAGCAACTGGTAGAATCTGTACAAGCAGCGATGCGTGATGCAGAGATGTGGTTTGGCGATGCGACTGTGTATATGGAACGCTTTTTGCAAAAACCACGCCATGTAGAAGTGCAAGTATTGGGTGATGGCGAAGGTCATGCAGTGCATTTGTACGACCGAGATTGCTCATTACAGCGTCGTCATCAAAAAGTGTTGGAAGAAGCTCCTGCACCAAATTTACCTGAAAAAGCTCGTGCTGATATTTTAGAAGCGTGTGTTAATGCGTGTAAAATCATGAAATATCGTGGTGCTGGTACATTTGAATTTTTATATGAAGATGGCGAATTTTTCTTCATTGAAATGAATACTCGTGTGCAAGTAGAACACCCCGTTACCGAAATGGTTACAGGCGTAGATATTATCCAACAGCAAATTTTGGTGGCATCAGGTTTGGGCTTGAATTTGCAACAGGACGATATTCAAGTGCGTGGTCATGCGATTGAATGTCGTATCAATGCAGAAGATCCAACCACATTTTTACCATCGCCAGGGAAAATTGAGCAATTTTATGCTGCAGGTGGTGCAGGTATTCGCCTAGATAGTCATATTTATCAAGGCTATAGCATTCCGCCATATTATGACTCAATGATTGCAAAATTGATTGCACATGGTGAAAATCGTGAAATAGCAATTGCTCGTATGCGTCAGGCGTTAGATGAAATGGTTTTGACTGGAATTAAGACCAATATTCCATTGCATCAGCAGATTATTTTGCAAGATGAGCAATTCTGCCAACAAGCGATGGATATTCACTATTTAGAGAAGCATTTGTTGAAACAACATTAATCAGCAAAATAAAAAACGGATAACAATTGTTATCCGTTTTTTGTTTATCGCTATGTTATCAATAAACATAAAAAATAGCCAAAGATTACTCTCTGGCTATTTTTACATCAAGGCAACATTACATTGCTTGCTGTTCCACATTTAAGTTTTTCGCTTTTGGTGCTTCAACCGCTTTAGGTGCAGTTGGAGCATTCAAATTCGCAGGAACTTCAATGTGTGGCAATTTCAACGCTTCACTCGTCATACGACGGATTTGGTTTGTTAATGCAACACTCTCATTCA
>JAUNHS010000193.1 GCA_030523805.1 Acinetobacter sp. | reverse complement strand
CGGCTAAAGCAACCCAGAATAACCAACCCCAGCTGCTATTTTCTTGTTGTTGCGTAGAGTCATCATCTGCCAAGGCATTGGCTGCTAAAGCACCTGCCGCAGCACCAACCACACCCGCAGCGACCATACCACCAACATTTGATTTTTTCTGAGCTGGTGCAGGGGTTGCAGGTACAGCAGGCGTTGCTGGGCGAGTTTGTTGTACGTTACGAGTCATACCTTGGCTTTTTCCACCACCTGCACGCTTTGCTTCAGCAATTGGGGAAAATACGACAGTTGTTGCTAGTAAAATAGCAAGCCAATGATTTTTTTTCATAAAAATTCCTTAAACATTGCATCAATGAATGATAGATATGTTTATACAGGTTATTGCCAAAATTTCAAGATGAGTTTTGTGATTTATGTGCAATTTATGGCTTTATTTTATGCGAATAATAAAAAATAAAATTTTTTTAGGTGCAATATATATTTTAAAAAATGGAAAAATTTCAAATGTAAAATATTGTTTTTTTTTTAATTTATTTTACTATTTACATTTATTTCGGTTAAATTGGATTTGTTATGAGTGAGCAAGCATCAAATAATCAACCGCCTTTAACATTTTGGGACTATGTAAAAAGTTTTATTTTTATCTTTTTGATAGGTTGGGGTATTTATAAATGTACGTCTGATGATGAATCAAAAGATCCAGAGCCTTTGGCTAAAAGTATTTATGTTTATGAAGATACATCTAATCCATCGGCTAGAATAGTGACAGAAAGTGGCAAGCGGTTTGATTTTAATATATATAAATTTGTTAAAAGATATAATGCTATCGTTAATTTATATTATGAAGAAATTAAGATTTCTCGTGGAGATGAAGTTGAGTTAAAAGGAGATAAAAAAGGTCAAGGAAGTATGACGTGTTTTGCTCCATCTCCACAAAACACTTTGTTATGTTCACATGGTTTAGAAGGAAATATGGATTTAATTACAGTACAAATTTTTAAAGAAGGTTTACCCGATTTAGATACAGAAGATTATACTCCTGTTGGTGTGTTGCTTGGAGCAGTAATAGTTGCTAGCAATGTAAAACAAGATCCTGAATTTCTTATAAGAAAAGTAATTAATATCATTGAAAAGGCGAGAAAAACCCCAGATAAAAGACAAATGGTGCGTGTTGGTAAGGTTGAATACGCAGCATATTACATGAAAGATACGCAGATGATATTGCTGGAGATTATGCCTAACTAATCTTAAGTATATGATAATGTAAAAAATTGGTAGAGTTTATCTACCAATCTTTTTAAGATTTTATCATTGCTATTTTCTTGCTTTAATCCAACTCCATCGCAGCACTCAACGCTTCATGTAAACGAGATACCGCAATAATATTCAACCCTGCAATCGGTTTTTGTGGTGCATTGGCTCTAGGTAAAATGATGGTTTTAAAACCATGCTTTTGAGCTTCTTTTAAACGCTCCTGACCATTTGGCACAGGGCGAATTTCACCTGATAATCCCACTTCGCCAAAGACAGCTAATTGCTGTGGCAGGGCTTTATTTCGCAAACTAGACGCACACGCCAACAGTACGGCTAAATCTGAGCCAGTTTCAGTAATTTTTAAGCCACCAACAATATTGACATACACATCTTGCCCAACGGTTTGCACGCCACCATGACGGTGCATTACCGCTAAAAGCATAGATAAACGGTTTTGCTCCAAGCCTAACGCCACACGACGTGGCTGACCATGTGCATCATCAACCAATGCTTGTACTTCAACCAATAATGGGCGAGTGCCTTCACGGCTAATCATCACAATTGAGCCTGCAATCGGTTCATCATAACGGCTTAAAAAAATCGCTGATGGATTGGCAACTTCCTTTAAACCCTTATCAGTCATGCCAAATACGCCCAATTCATTGACTGCACCAAAACGATTTTTCACCGCACGAATCATGCGATAACGACTATCGGCTTGCCCTTCAAAATATAGTACGCAGTCCACCATGTGTTCCAACACTCTTGGTCCTGCTAATGCTCCTTCTTTGGTTACATGACCGACAATAAATAACGCTGTGCCTGTATGCTTGGCAAAACGTGTTAAAATCGCAGCCGATTCACGGATTTGCGACACACCACCAGGGGCAGATTGAATGGTTTCGGTATAAAGCGTTTGAATAGAATCCAGTACTGCCATTTGCG
>JAUNHS010000192.1 GCA_030523805.1 Acinetobacter sp. | reverse complement strand
ATGAACATGGTATTGCCATGGTGTTTACAGGTATGCGTCATTTCCGTCATTAATTAATTATACATGCTATTGTAACTTTATGATGGAGTTAAAATTTATACTCCATCATAAACTAACATCTAAATCAGTTTTTTGCTATATAGAGTGCATAAAATGAAATTGTTGAAGTATCTAATTGTTGCAAGTCTAGGCTTTGGCTTAACATCGCCAGTTATTGCTGGTGCTCCTGAGAGTATTGATGATAATTTTAACAGTACTGTTAAATTTAACCATAGTAAAGCCCAAGCTGGAGCTATTATAGAAGGGTGTTATCATGACCCTTGTTCAGGTACAAAAGTTCTTGATTTTAAACGATTAGATCATTCATCAAACAGTGCCATGATTGAATTAAAGTTACTTGGTTATTCTAGAGAATGGGATAGCAAAAAGAAAGAATGGAATAACGAAGCTCATAAAGTTTTTGTACTCTGCTCTATTCAAGCTCCATCTGTAATTTTAGATGGTCAACTAACGACACTTCCGATTAATAGCAAATTGGGAGTTTATGGTGCTATATATAATACTTATACATTTTATGAAACTGTTTGTCATGGTGAAGATTTATCTGATGTTGAACTAGCTGAAAAGTATGGCTATGATGTTAGAGATAGTGAATTATAGTAATATGTAGGAATATTTCCGTTAATTTAGTTAAATATGGATTAAAGAGTTATGAACATTCTCGTTTTAGGTAGTGGCGGTCGTGAACACGCATTATCGTGGAAAATCGCCCAAGATGATAAAGTTAGCACAGTATTTGTTGCCCCTGGTAATGCAGGCACAGCAACTGAAGCAAAATGCCAAAATGTTGCCTTAAACATTTTAGATAATGTTGCCATTGTACAATTTGCACAGCAAAATGATGTGGCATTTATCGTAGTAGGTCCTGAAGCTCCACTTGTGAATGGCGTAGTTGATGCGTGCCGTGCCGCTGGCATCAAAATTTGGGGGCCAACGCAATACGCTGCCCAACTTGAAGGCTCTAAAGCATTTGCTAAAGACTTTTTGAAAAAACACGGTATTCCAACCGCATTTTATGATGTATTTACCGAAGTTGCTCCAGCTAAAGCCTTTGTAGAACAGCATGGTGCTCCGATTGTGATTAAAGCCGATGGCTTGGCGGCAGGTAAAGGCGTGATTGTGGCGATGACACAGCAAGAAGCCTTTGATGCAATTGATGATATGCTTGCAGGCAATAAATTTGGCGATGCTGGCTCTCGTGTAGTGATTGAGCAATTTTTAGCAGGCGAAGAAGCGTCATTTATTTGTATGATTGATGGCGACAATATTTTACCGATGGCGACTTCACAAGACCATAAGCGTATTTTTGAAGGCGATCAAGGCCCAAATACAGGCGGCATGGGTGCATACTCGCCTGCTCCAGTGGTTACATCTGAAGTATTTGAACGTGTCATGACACAAATCATGCGTCCAACGGTGGAAGGCATGAAAAAAGATGGTCATGTTTACACAGGCTTTTTATACGCAGGCTTGATGATTGATGAACACGGTCAGCCACGCGTAATTGAGTTTAACTGCCGTTTTGGCGACCCTGAAACTCAGCCGATTATGGTGCGTTTACAGTCGTCATTGGTGGATTTAGTGCAAGCAGGTTTAGACGGTAACTTGCCTGCTGAAGCTCAATGGGACGAACGTAAATCTATTGGTATTGTATTAGCCACTGCGGGCTATCCTGAAACGTCAGGTAAAGGCGATGTGATTTCAGGTTTAGACACAGCGACTGCGAACAGTAAAATTTTCCATGCAGGCACAGCACGCAATGAACAAGGCGACATCGTAACCGCTGGTGGTCGTGTATTGTGCGTAACGGCTTTGGGCAATAGCGTGGCAGAAGCACAGGCTGAAGCGTTAAAGGTTTGCCAAACTGTAACGTTTGATGGTGTGCAATATCGTAAAGATATTGGCTATCGTGCCATTGCTCGTGAACAGCAGGGTTAATTGTTGCATTTAGATGTTTAGAATAAACGTATTGTAGGGGCGGAAAATTTTCCTCCCCTACAGCATGATGGCATATATTGGCTAAACGCCCCAATCACCCATGACGCTGTGCAAAATCCTGCATAAATGTGGTTAATGCCTGCACACCTTCTAACGGCACAGCATTATAAATACTCGCACGCATACCAC
>JAUNHS010000029.1:15601-17033 GCA_030523805.1 Acinetobacter sp. | reverse complement strand
GAATTGGGCGTTTTGCTGTTTTATCGCATTATTGCCACATTTGCACAGCCCAACCTTGCTCCACAGCCAATTGCTGCAAACGCTCATCAGGACAAACGGCAATGGCGTGCGTTGCATAATCCAACAAAAAACGGTCATTAAACGAATCCGAATACGCCCAACTTTCGCTGACTTCACGCCCAGCAAGCCATTGTGCCAAACGCTGCAATTTCCCCTGCTGATAGCATGGAATGCCTGCCACTTTCCCTGTATAACGCCCATTCACATATTCAGCATTGGTCGCCAACACATCATCAATACCAAAGGCTTTAAAAATCGGCACAGTAATAAAATCACTGGTCGCTGTAATGCCTAAAATCGTATGCCCTTGTTGCTTATGGTATTCAATCGCTTTAAAACCATCGGCACGCATATGTGGACGAATCACCGTTTCTAAAAATTTTTGGTGTAATGCGGTCAAATATTCATCATCATGCTGATGCAAAAACTCAAACACAAACTCATTATACGCAATCGGATCAAGTTGTCCTGCTTTATAATCTTCATAAAATTGGTCATTTTTTTGGCGATGACGCACTGCATCAACCAGACCTTGATTGACCAAAAATTCACCCCACGAATGGTCAGAATCGGTGCTTAATAAAGTGTGATCTAAATCAAATAATGCGAGTTTCATGGTTGCATTTACTCCAATTTTCAAAAAAACAGCAAAAAAGTGTTAAAATTTTCCCATTTCAAGGCAAAAATTAGGTAATATCATCGCCATATTTTCAATTTTTAACAAGGTTTTATTGTAACCAATGCAATTTTCTTGCATTTTTACAGCTAACATCTTGATTATATTAAATTTTAGGTATTTTTATGATAGACGCCGAAGGTTTCCGACCCAATGTCGGAATCATTTTGGCAAATGAACGTGGGCAAGTCCTATGGGCTAAACGAATTGGACATGATGCTTGGCAATTTCCGCAAGGGGGAATTCAATATGGTGAATCACCCGAGCAAGCCTTGTATCGTGAATTAAGAGAAGAAGTTGGTTTATTGCCAGAGCATGTGGAAATTATTGCACATACTCAGGGTTGGCTACGTTATCATTTGCCGTATCGCTACATTCGTTCACAAGGGCAACCTGTGTGTATCGGACAAAAGCAAAAGTGGTTTTTACTGAAACTCAATGCTGCACCACATCATATTCAGTTGGATTTGTGCAATCCCCCAGAGTTTGATCAGTGGCAATGGGTCAGTTATTGGTATCCACTCAATCAAGTGGTTGATTTTAAACGTGATGTTTATCGTCAAGCCTTGATGGAATTAAGCCCGTATTTACCTATTCAACGTGCTTAATCACAAAAAACGCTGTGTAATTTTACACGGCGTTTTTATTGCAAAAGTCATCAATCATTTTTGCTAAAATTTCTGCATGGCTCAATAC
>JAUNHS010000029.1:9212-15501 GCA_030523805.1 Acinetobacter sp. | reverse complement strand
GCACACCTTGTTGCTGTGCTTCATGTGCCAAAAGCGTTGCCAATTGCCCACCCAAAGACCAGCCAACCACCATGTGATAATGGCTTAATTGCTTTAGCACATCATGCCAAACGTCATCATGTGGGCTAAAAAAATCAAGCAAATCTACCTGATGTCCCAACTGGTGCAAATGCTGTTGTAAAGGTTGCATAGCGTTCATTACACCGCCCCACCCTGCAATCATTAATATCTGCATCATCATTACCTTATCATTAATTTTTTAAGAACAAATCTTACGCCAAAACACAACCAGCATTGCACAAATTTATATGATTAAAAATTGAGTTTTCACCAATAAAGGAGTACAATTTAACAAGAGATTCTATGGTCGCTGTTGCGATTTATTATGACATAAAAAGAGGACAAGACACATGGCAATGCGTCCCGATGTTTTTAGACGTGGTTTTTTAATTATGATGACGTCTGTCGTGCAATGGTTTTTTATTCGCTACTATTTGCTTGACGATCCATCATTTACTTTTACCAAATATCAACGTATTTTAATGTTTAGCATCAGTAGTTTAGCAGGTGGTTTTGCTTTCTTTGTCGGATTGCTCTATATCGTCATTTGGGGCAATGATAACCGAGACGAATCTAAATAATTTGCACCTTGTCTAATGTTGGCAAAATGCGTTTGCTGTAAAAATATGCCCAATCGCATGACTTTTAAACATGACTTTATATCGCATGATTTTGAGCATAATTCATCGCACCATTTGCCTCCATTCCGACTTTAGTTGCAAGCCATTTGGCAAGCATTGACAAGCGATAGATGATTGACTATAGTCAAATGATGAACACACATATTTTTAATCATTCCGACTTATCTCTTCCTATTCGCAAATCTAGTCTTTTAGGTTTCGCTCTACTGCTGTGCCTTTGGCACGCATAATTTCTTTACTTTCCGAACTGTAGCACATTTGAATTTTTTAATTGAATAATATAGCAATACGCCATCATCATTACGCAATAAACTGAATATGATGATTTGCAAGGAGTTTTACCATGATGTTGCAAGATCCTAGCCAAAAATACCGCCGTATGTACCAGCGTGTAGATTTGCCAGATCGCCAATGGCCAAATAACGAAATCACACAAGCACCAATTTGGATGAGTACCGATTTGCGTGATGGCAACCAAGCCATTTTTGAACCGATGAACATGGAACAAAAAATGAAAATGTTCCAAATGTTGGTCAAAGTTGGCTTTAAACACATTGAAATCGGCTTTCCATCGGCTTCACAAATTGATTTTGACTTTGCACGCAAATTGATTGAAGAAGGTCATATTCCTGATGACGTGCATATTGAAGTACTCGTTCAAGCCCGTGAACACTTAATTTCACGCACTTTTGAAGCCTTAGACGGTGCAAAAAATGCCATTGTGCATATTTACAACTCAAACTCACCAACGTTCCGTCAAAAAGTATTAAATGTGGATATTGACGGTGCAAAAGCATTGGCAATGAACGGTGCGACATTGGTGAAACAATATGCAGCAAAATATCCAAATACCAATTGGACATTCCAATATTCACCAGAATGCTTTTCAGCGACAGAACTAGAAGTGGCAAAAGCAGTCTGCGATGCGGTAACCGAAATTTGGGACGCTCGCCCAGAGCATAAAGTGATTTTAAACTTGCCTGCAACAGTGGAAGTTTCTACGCCAAATGTCTATGCCGACCAAGTAGAATGGATGCACCGTAATATTGCTCGCCGTGATGGTGTGTTGATTTCCGTGCATTGTCATAATGACCGTGGTTGTGGTATTGCCGCTTCAGAATTGGCATTAATGGCAGGTGCAGACCGTGTAGAAGGTTGTGTATTTGGCAATGGCGAACGTACAGGTAATGTGGACATCGCAGCGATGGCGTTGAATATGTACTCGCAAGGCGTTGCACCACATTTAGATTTTTCAAATATCAATGAAATCATTGCCACAGTTGAAGAATGTACAGGCTTACCCGTTCACCCACGCCACCCTTATGCAGGCGATTTAGTATTTACTGCATTCTCAGGTTCGCACCAAGATGCGATTAAAAAAGGCTTTGAATACCAAAAGAATGAACAAATTTGGGATATGCCATACTTGCCGATTGATCCAAAAGATTTAGGTCGTAATTACGATGCGGTTATTCGTGTCAATTCACAATCAGGTAAAGGCGGTATTGCTTACTTGCTTGAAGCACATTATGGTGTACATTTGCCACGTCGCTTGCAAATTGAATTTAGTCAAGTGGTGCAAAAATGGACAGATACCAACGAAACAGAAGTATCTGCAGAGCAAATTTGGCAATTATTCACGGAAAGCTATTTGTACACAGGTCAAAATCATTACCAAGTGCAAAATTATAGCTTGACGGACAATAACGGTCAGCAACAAATCAGCATTACCGTTAAAATCGGTCAAGAAACACATACTTTAAAAGGCGAAGGCAATGGCCCTATTTCTGCAGTGTTGAACGCTTTGCAATTACCAATTGATGTGTTAAATTACGAAGAAAAGAGCATCGGTACAGGTGGTGCAAGTGCCAAAGCACTCGCCATTATTGAGTTACAACTCTCTGATAATGCAGGTATTAGTGGTTTTGGTGTCGGCATTCACGACAATATCGTAACAGCGTCTATTGAAGCGATTGTAGCGTCTATCAACCGTCTAATCATCAAAGGCGTGTTGGATACCAAACAAGTGATTGCTGCTGCGGTTTAAGCCATTCAGCAGTGATGACAACGCTTTCCGTGAGATACTTCACGTTTAAAGCATGAACATTTGAAAAAGGGTACTGTTTTTGGTATCCTTTTTCTATTCTATTTTTAATATTACCATAAGGTCAAAAAACGTGTCATTCCCCCCTAAAGATTCTGTTGGCATTGTACGCCCACAAAAATTTAGCTTTGAAGAACCGCTCACTTTAGAATGCGGTCGTACTTTGCCACGCTTTGATTTAATGGTTGAAACTTACGGTACACTCAATGCCGATAAGTCCAATGCCATATTAATTTGCCATGCCCTATCGGGACATCATCATGCTGCGGGCTATCATCATGAAGATGATAGTAAAGCTGGCTGGTGGGATACTTGTATCGGGCCTGGAAAAGCCATTGATACCACACAATTTTTTGTGGTTGCACTCAACAATATTGGTGGCTGTCATGGTTCAACTGGGCCAATTTCTCCCAATCCTGAAAATAATAATCGCCCCTATGGCCCTGATTTTCCATTGGTTACGGTGCGAGATTGGGTCAAAACACAAGCCATGCTATCGGATCGTTTAGGCATTGATGTCTGGCACGCCATTGTTGGTGGTTCAATGGGTGGAATGCAAGCCATGCAATGGTCGGTAGATTATCCAAACCGTTTACGAAATTGCGTATTGGTGGCTTCTGCACCAAAATTATCGGCACAAAATATCGCCTTTAATGAAGTTGCACGCCAATCTATTTTATCCGATCCTGATTTTTATGACGGTCGCTATTTAGAGCAAGACAGTTACCCAAAACGTGGCTTAATTTTAGCACGCATGGTGGGACATATTACCTATTTGTCAGAAGAAGCCATGAAGCAAAAATTTGGACGTGATTTAAAATCTGGCAAATTTATGTACGGTTTTGATGTAGAATTTCAAGTAGAAAGCTATTTACGCTATCAAGGCGAGCAATTTAGCCGTAATTTTGATGCCAACACCTACTTGATTATGACCAAAGCCCTAGACTATTTTGACCCTGCACGAGAATTTGATGGCTCATTGGAACAAGCAATGGCTCAAACGCAATGCCGTTTCTTGGTGATTTCTTTTACAACGGATTGGCGATTTGCTCCAAGCCGTTCACAAGAAATTGTCAATGCCTTAATTCGCAATCAAAAACCTGTCAGCTATTTAGATATTGATGCAGAACAAGGGCATGATTCATTTTTATTCCCTATTCCGCTCTATGTAAAAACCCTACGAGCTTTTTTAGGTTCAAATGTAGAATAAATGAAAAATGCGATGAAAATCACAAGATGTAACAAAAAAAGCGGGGTATTTGTATGAGAATTGATCAACAGTTAGCAGAAAAGTGGATCAAATCAGGCTCTCGTGTGTTAGACTTAGGGTGTGGAGATGGAGCGTTTCTTGCACAACTTAAGCAAAATGCCCAAATTCAAGGCTACGGACTGGAAATTGATCAAGACAAAATTGCCAGTGCCATTGCTCGTGGTCTGAATATTATCCAGCAAGATTTAAATTTAGGGTTAGGCGTATTTGACGACCAATCATTTGATGTTGTCATTATGACCCAAGCACTGCAAGCAGTAGATGCCCCAGACAAACTATTGAGAGATATGGTGCGTGTGGGCAAGCAAGCGATTATTACTTTTCCAAACTTTGCTCATTGGAAAACACGCTCATTCCTTGCGTTAAAAGGTATGATGCCAGTCTCTGAGGCATTGCCTTATATGTGGTACAACACGCCTAACATTCACCTTTGCACATTTAAGGATTTTGAAGCCTTATGTGCAGAAAACGATATTCTTATTCTTAATCGTCTCGCCGTAGATGGACGACAGCAAGATAGCTTACTCAGTAAGTGCTTGCCAAATCTGTTCGGTGAAATAGCTATTTACCAAGTGAGTAAACGATGAAAAAAGTATTGATGAGTGCCATTTTAGGCTTAACCAGCCTTGCGGCAAATGCAAACTACGGTACAAATAATGTATCTTCGGCTCAATATGCAACCATGGATATTCAAAGCCTAAACCAAGCAGCAAAAGCAGGCAATGCAGCAGCACAATTTTATTTAGGCTCTCGCTTACAGCGTGGTCAAGGTGTACAGCAGGACAATGCTCAAGCATTTACATGGTTTAAAGCTGCTGCAGACCAAGGTTTAGCATCTGCTCAACTTAATGTAGGTCGTATGTATGCTGATGGCGTAGGCGTGAAAAAAGACGAAACGCTCGCTCGTAAATATTTTGAAAAAGCTGCCAGCAATGGCGACAACCGTGCCAGCTACAATTTAGCTGTAATGGAAGAGAAAAAGAAAAACTTTGTGAATGCTTACCAATGGTATGAACTTTCTACTCGTGATGGTATGTTAGACAATAAAGTCATTCGCTTGTCTGAAGGTAAAAAGTTAGCTTTAGCGGCAAACTTATCGCAAGATCAAATCCGTACTGCACGAGATAATGCAGACCGTTGGATTCAAGCACAATAATTGCTTAATCTCTTATAAAGCCCCACCCTTTGCGTGGGGCTTTTTGTTTTTCTACTGTATAAAAAATAATTAAACATTTTTCAAAAATAACGATAACCAATTGTTTTTATTAAATTTTATTTGATTGACAACATATATATATAATTGTTAGGATTTTTTATTTTTCATAGCATTTAAGGAGTATTTATGAAAACTAAATTATTCGCATTAGGCACTTTGTTATGTTCTTTCGCTGTGGCAACCCCTGCTGTGGCAAATCAAGCATACGCTGGACACCACTATGGTTATGTTTCTACAGATGTAGATGGTTATATCATCTTGCGTACAGCACCAAAAGCGAATGCAAAAAGAATTGCAAAATTATACGACGGGACACAGTTAAGAATTTTAAATTGCTCTGGACAAAAAGTGCAACGCTTTGACCGTGCTGCTTATGGAGATGTTGGTTCTTGGTGCAAAGTCTCTGCACATGGTCGTGTAGGTTATGTATTTAGTAAATATATTAATTTCCATGTTGGTTCATTAGAAGACTAATTATCCTGTGCTGTGATTTAAATTATGATGTCTTATACAAAAAAGTCTTTTGCTCTTGTGAGCCTATTATTGATTAGTTGTTATTCACAAAGTAATGACCGTACAGAAAACAATCCAAATACTCAAGCAAATATTTCTTCTGTAAGTCAAACTCACGATTTAGATCTACAGCTCAGGGGCAATTTAGAATTTGCCAAAAAGCACCAAATTCAATACCACTATAAGCCATTTAATATACAAAATGAGCAATATATGGTTGGTGTATATTCTAAACAACCGATAAATAACAATGTTCGTTATTTAATCTTGCATGATAATGAAAATGCGTCATTTGATAGTGGTTTACACACCATTGCGAATGGTGGCTTAATGATTGTGCTTGAAAATAACGAACAACGTTATTTATTTGATCAAAATTCTCAAGAGACCACAACGGTAGATCATAATCGTATTTTTAAGCCTTCTGGGAAATATTATGCTTTGGCAAAATATATTTTAGAACACTTGGATCTCAAGCCAAATAC
>JAUNHS010000029.1:4132-9112 GCA_030523805.1 Acinetobacter sp. | reverse complement strand
AGTGAACAAACACCAAATATCGCAAAAGGTGATGGCTCTTTATCTATTTTTGCAGCAAACCATCATTATCGCTATGTAAATATTGAAGTTAAAGCCGCTCAATCCAACCAATCAGCGAGCGAACATTATGCGAGAGAAAAGCAAATAAGCTATATTAAAAATCTTTTAGAATTTGCAAAATAATCTTTATTTTCCACCATTCAAAACAAAAAACGACTCCTTAGGAGTCGTTTTTTGTTTTGCTCATTTTAATCAGCTTAGAAGCGATAAGTAATACCAGCACTTACATTATGACCATCACGTTCAAGTTTTGCACCTTGTACCGTTTTGTCTAACTTGCTGTCAATATATTCCACATTCGCTTCTAAGTTTGGAGCAAACGCATATTTCGCACCTACGCCCCAACCAAAGCCTGTTACATTCTCTTTCAAGCCACCACTTTCTAACTGAGCAAGGTTATAGTTCACTTTTGCATAAGGCATTAAATCTGCGTGCAACCCTGTATAACCCAAGCTATAACCTACGCTATAGGCTTGTTTTTGCTGTATTTTTGTAGTTGTGCTATCTACAATATCTACTTTACCTAAAGCAGCTTTTGCATCTACCGTACTCACCAAGTTATTGCCATGTGCAATACCGTATGAACCAACGATATTTGCACCTACATCATTTTTTCCTGTATAAGTGCTGCCTGCGTAAGCAACATCATTCTTATTGAAATCCGCTTCTACACCGACACCGAAACCTGTAAAGTTACCAGCAAATGCAGGGCTTACAGTTGCAGCAGTTAATGCGATTAAAGCTAATTTTTTCATCGTGTTTTCCTCTTGTTGAAGTGTTGGGATAAAACCACTCTATCCCTTGGATGTGTTCAGTGTAAGAAAATATTTCAAAGAAAATAAGGATAAAATGTTTTTTTGCGTAATGGTGCGTAGAAAAACGCAAAAAGTCGCCTTTTTACAGCGACTTTTTGCTAAATATGTAACAACAATATGAATTTTGCTGTTTTTATCAGCAAATTAGACATATTTTGATACATTTATTTTTTAATTATTCAGAAATTTCTAAAATTTGCTTAAATAAGGCTTTGTGTTGTGGACTTGCATTGAGCATTTGCAATGCCATGAGTTGCCCCATATCGCCTTGTATTTTAATTTTGCCAAACATGACCCCTGTCATAGCTGCTTTTACATCTCGCTCAAAAAAGATTTTGCGTAATAGCTCTTCACTTAATTGCAAACTGGTTTGTGCTGTTTCTAGTGTGCCTTTATGCAATGTACCTTGTGCAAAGTAAAGGTGGCTATTTTCCACATCGCCTGTGATGTGTAGGTTAATCGTTAAATTTTGCACGGCTAAAGGTAATTGCAAATCCCCCGCTTGTGCAGTGAGTTGTGTTACTTGTTCAAACCATGTATCGCTTAAAAATTTTGCCATCGTTTACTCTTATAAAATATGTCCAATCCATCTTTTGCTTGTCAGGAAGAATGCAATCCCCCTGACTACGCTGCATTGAGTTGAAATGTTATGCTTTAGGCAAGGTTACACCTGTTTGCCCTTGGTATTTTCCACCACGATCTTTATATGATGTTTCACAAATTTCATCGCTTTCAAAAAACAGCATTTGAGCCACACCTTCACCTGCATAAATGCGTGCAGGTAAATTGGTTGTATTAGAAAATTCTAGCGTTACATGACCTTCCCACTCTGGCTCTAAAGGCGTTACATTCACGATAATACCGCAGCGAGCATACGTAGATTTACCCAAGCACACCGTTAAAACATTGCGTGGAATACGGAAATATTCAACTGTGCGTGCCAAAGCAAATGAATTTGGTGGAATAATGCACACATCAGATTCTATATCAATAAAACTATTTTCATCAAAATTTTTAGGATCTACAATCGCAGAATGCACATTGGTAAACACTTTAAACTCTCTTGCACAGCGGACATCGTAGCCATAACTAGATACGCCATAAGAGACGATACGCTCGCCTTGTTCATTCACTCGCACTTGCTGTGGTGCGAAAGGTTCAATCATGCCATGTTGTTCGCTCATTTGGCGAATCCAGCGATCAGATTTTATACTCATTGTATTACCATCATTGCAAATTTACATCGCTATATAGTAGCTTAAAATGCAGCGTTTATAAATATCAGACGGCATTTAATTTCGTGGAGACTGTTCGCACAATTAAACATTTACAGCTTCAAACGTGGTGATTTGAGCCGACTTTGATGAAAATATGATTTTTATCGTATTTTTATTTTTGATTTTCACCGAATGGTGGTATCATATGGCGAATTAAAGCAATAATTTATTTGGAACAACTATGGCAGCACTACCTTCATTACGACAACTTTCTTATTTAGTTACGCTTTCTGAAACTTTGCATTTTACCGAAGCCGCTCGCCGTTCATTTGTAACGCAATCTACCCTATCGGGTGGTATTATGGAATTGGAGCGTTTGCTCGGTGGTGTATTGGTTGAGCGTGATCGTCAAAATGTACGCTTAACCCCTTTGGGTGAACAAGTCGTCAATCGTGCAAGAGTATTACTTGCCGATGCACAAGATTTAATGCGTTTAAGCCGTGAAATGAGTGAACCTTTAACGGGCGATTTGCATTTAGGCATTATTCCAACCATTGCACCGTTTTTACTCACATCACTGTTGCAACAAGTGCAACAAAAATTACCGAAAATCCAACTGTATTTTCATGAAATTCAAAGCGAAAAAGCTGTAGAACAATTAGAACATGGTCGTTTAGACATGGTTATGCTTGCCTTGCCTTTTGATACACGTGGTTTAAAAATTGCTGAAATCAGCAAAGAGCATTTATGCCTTGTCGGCGATAAAAATGATGCCATGCTCAAACAAGCCCAATCATTTGCCGATTTAGATTTAACACGCATGATTTTGCTAGAAGAAGGGCATTGCTTGCGTGATCATGCGTTGAGTGCGTGTCCGATTAATGAACGTAAAAATGACCAACGTTTAAAAGCAAGTTCATTGCCAACCTTGGTGGAAATGGTGTCATCAGGTTTAGGTTTTACTTTATTGCCTGAAATTGCGGTGAAAAATAATTTGTTAAAATCTTACCAAAATTTAACATCTTACACGGTAGATGATGCTCCGACACGAACTTTGGCGTTAATCACACGAAAAAGCACGCCTTTACATCATGAATTTGATGTGATTGCAGCGTTATTGAAAGAAATTACGCAAGATGTCTTGCAAAATAGCTAATGTGCAATAGCTTTAAATAGTTAAAAAGCCTTGCCCAACACGGTCAAGGCTTTTTTGTTGCTGAAATTTTCCCTATTTTTTCCAATGTTTATCACGATTTATGCACGTTCTGCTGGAAATGCCAGTACATCGTGTAAATGTTTTTTACCCATTTTAATCATCAATAAACGATCTACTCCCAAGGCAATGCCCGAACAGGCTGGCATTGCAGGTAATGCGGCTAATAAATGCTCATCTATCGGCATGGTGCGAATGCCCATCGTTTGCCGTTGTTGGTTATCTCGTATAAATCGTTGGCGTAATTGCTCGGCATCGGCAAGTTCATCATAAGCGTTTGCCAATTCTAAACCATTGATATATAACTCAAAACGTGATGCGACTTCATCGCCATCATCATCTACATGAACTTTGGCTAGTGATGCCAATTCTTTAGGAAAATCAGTGAGAAAAATGGCGTGTTGCTTGCCTAAATCTGGCTCAATCAAGTGTGAAAATAGCAAATCTAAATAAGCTAAACGGTCATCGCCCAAATCTATATCTAATTGATGGTGTTGGCTAATGGCTTTGAGTTGTGCGACTGTGGATTGTAAAGGATTTATCCCCAGTTTGTGTTGAAAGACTTGTTTATAACTTTGTTGATGAATGCTGATGGGACGTTGTAAACAGTGTTCTACTAGGGCGTGTGTTTCCTTCATTAAATCTTGCAGGTTGAAATTTGGTCTATACCATTCTAGCATGGTAAATTCGCTGTTGTGTTTGCGACCGTGTTCATCGTCTCTAAATACTTTGCATAATTGATAAATTGCCCCACTGCCGCTGGCAAGTAAGCGTTTCATCGCAAATTCAGGTGATGTGTGTAAATAGTGCGTTTGCTTTTGCCCTAAAATATGACGCTGTGCAGCAATGGACGATAAATGAACATCGGTTGTGCCTGCCTGTGAAAGTAAAGGCGTTTCTACTTCTAATACATTTCGTTCAGCAAAAAATTGGCGAATATGGGCATATAATTCAGCACGTTGTTGAATGGCTTGCAGAGAACAAGCGGCAAATGCTGTCGTGGCGCATAAACTCATTGAAATAGCTCCAAACCATACGCCGACCATTCTCGACGTAAATGATAGTGTTTGCGTAAGGCATCAAAATCATCGCCATGCACCATGCCGTGCTGTAAACATTGGCGTAATTGCTGATCATCTTGCATGATTTGGTAAATGTGTGGCAAATGTTGTTTGAGTTGTTGCTTCAATGTCTCGGCATCTGGGCGTGCGGTAAAGCGTGTTTCGCAAGGTTGTAGCAAATCGTACATTGATTTATTCGCCTGACGCTGAAAATGCTGGCATACTCGTTCATATAGCATAGCTGTCCCACGGATTTTACCTTCCAAGCTATAGCCTGCAATGTGTGGCGTAACCACTTTGACGTAATCCAATACATCGTATTGAATGTTCGGCTCAAACTCAAATACATCTAAAATAACCGTGCGTTGTCGTAAAGCAATATCTTGCAATAATGCCGATTGCTTCACCACTTCGCCACGTGCAGCATTCATTAAAATCGCTTGTGGATTCATTTGCTCAAATGCCAATTCATCAAATAGATGATAGGTCGGATACTCGCCTGTTTTGGTGAGTGGCGTATGAATTGAAATCGCATCGCACTGCAAAACGTCTTGCCATGCCACTTGCTCAATGTGTGAATGCTGCACCAGCGGATCATAACCTTTGACTTGCCA
>JAUNHS010000029.1:0-4032 GCA_030523805.1 Acinetobacter sp. | reverse complement strand
CCACTTGCTCAATGTGTGAATGCTGCACCAGCGGATCATAACCTTTGACTTGCCAGCCCAAGGCGTGTGCACTGCGTGCCAAGCGTGTGCCAACATTGCCCAACCCCACAATGCCCAAACAAAATGTTTGACGCTCAAAAATATCAGGCTGTACGGCATATAAAGCCGTAATGATATATTCTGCGACGGCTTGTGCATTGCACCCAGCAGCATTGCTCCATACAATGCCCTGCTGATTTAAATAATCAATATCTAAATGATCTGTACCAATGGTGGCACTACCAACAAATTGCACATCGCTCCCTGCCAATAATGCAGCATTCACCTGCGTAACCGAACGCACCAATAAGGCTTGCTTTTGCTGAACATCAGCAGCGGTCATTTTCCGACCAGCTTTACTTTGCAGATGGGCAAAATCTGCAAAAAAATAATCATAATGTTCTATATTTTCATCAAGCAAAAAATTTAATTGCATTCGCTACGCTCTCGTGTTATGTTGATGTTCAAATTTTTGCACCGCTATTGTAACGGCTTTTTATCTAAAATACAGTAAAATCTTATGTCTGCACCGACCGAGCATTGGCAAGCCTTAGAACAATGGCTCTATAGCCGAGAATTACAACAACAATCACCACATACTTTAGTGGCTTATCGTCGAGATGTGCAAGATTTTTTACGCTTTTGTGAGCAGCAGCGTTTAACCTTATCGCAATTACAACGTGCCGATATTCAACAATATTTAGTACAAAAAATAGACCAAGACCAACTCAAAAATAAATCTTTACAACGTCGTTTATCTGCCATTCGTCAATTTATGCAATGGTTTAGCCTACAACATCAACTTGAGCAAACGGCAACCAAAGATTTAACCATACGCCAGCAAAATAAACGCTTACCAGGATTGCTAGACGAGCAACTCATCGTACAATTACTAGAGCAATCGCCACCAGAACATGAACGACAAAAACAGCTATGGATACGAGACCGAGCCATTTTAGAATTGTTTTATTCTAGTGGTTTACGTTTGTCAGAATTGCAATCGTTATGTTTAAAAGACGTTGATTTTGCGAGACGTTTAATTAACGTAGTCGGTAAAGGCAATAAAAATCGTATCGTGCCTTTTGGCTCTTTTGCCGAACAACAATTGCGTGCGTGGTTAGACATTTATACTTTATGGATCAATTGCCCACTTGCAGAATTTCAAGCCGATTTTCCCTTATTTATTAGCCAGCAAGGCAATGCCCTTTCTGCACGGCAAATTGAAAATCGGGTTAAATTCCAAGCTGAACGTGCAGGCATTGCCACCAATTTACACCCGCATTTATTACGCCATTGTTTTGCCAGTCATTTACTGTCTCGTAGTGGCGATTTACGTGCCGTTCAAGAATTATTAGGACATGAAAATTTAAGTACCACCGAAATTTATACCCATTTAAATTTTGCTGAATTGCAGCAAAAATATCGTGATCATCACCCCCACGCACGGCGTAAACCTGTGTAATTTTCAAGGAGCAATGCAATGACCAGCCCTTTATGGCTTCAACAAGGCAAACTCGTATTAGCCAGCAATAATCAAGGTAAATTGGCCGAATTTAGCCATCTTTTTGAGCAATTAAACTTACCGATTCAAGTCATTCCACAAGGTCAGCTCAAGATTGATGATGCTGTAGAAGATGGTTTAAGTTTTGTGGAAAATGCCATTATTAAAGCTCGTCATGCTGCTCAAATTTCAGGTTTGCCTGCCATTGCCGATGATTCAGGTTTGTGCGTACCTATTTTGAACCATGCCCCTGGGATTTATTCTGCACGCTATGCAGGCGAACATGGCAATGATGCCGCCAATAATGCCAAATTGTTGCAAGATTTACAGCCGTATCGCCAGCAAGGACACGCCATTTCAGCTATGTTTGTATGCGTACTTGCCTTGGTTGAACACGCCAATGACCCTTTACCAAAAATTTTCCAAGCCACTTGGCAAGGCGAAATTTTGGAGCAAGCCCAAGGTGAACACGGCTTTGGTTATGATCCTTTATTTTGGCTGCCAGACTTACAATGCTCAAGTGCAGAATTAAGCAAGCAAGAGAAAAATAAAATTAGCCATCGTGGCCAAGCCATGCGATTGTTTGAGCAATATCTCAAAGCGTGATAAAGGCATTGCTACAAATAAAAAAACTGTACATTAAGTGTGCAGTTTTTTTTATATACAATACTGCAAATTTGCATTTTAATTTTTTGAAAATAGCTATAAAAAGGTTTACAATAATAAAATAGTTTTTACTCTTTGGTAGATTGTGATGAAAAAAATTAAAAAGCATCTTACCTTGCCTGTGATTTGCCTTGTCGCAGGTTGTGGTGGCTCTGGTGGTGGTCAAACCAATGCAACACCAATGCCAACTGCACCAAGTAATAGCAGTAGCCAAACACAAGCGAGTGCTGACATTGCCAAACAACGTGCCGATGCAGAACAGGCTCGCCTTGCAGAAATTGAACGACAAAAAGCTGAAGCCGAAAAGCAAAGATTAGAAGCCGAACGCAAAAAGGCAGAAGAAGCTGAAAAGACACGTTTAGCCGAAGAAGAAAGACAGAGAATTGAAGCCGAAAAAGCTCGCCTAGCCGAAGAAGAAAAGCAACGCATTGAACGTGAACGTTTAGCTGAGATTGAACGACAAAAAATTGAAGCTGAAAAACAAAGATTAGAAGCTGAACGCAAAAAGGCAGAAGAAGCGGAAAAATCTCGTCTTGCTGAAGAAGAGAAGCAACGCATTGAGCGTGAACGTTTGGCGGAAATTAAGCGACAAAAAGCTGAAGCTGAGAAACAAAGATTAGAAGCCGAACGCAAAAAGGCAGAAGAAGCAGAAAAAGCTCGTCTTGCAGAAGAAGAAAAGCAACGCATTGAGCGTAAACGTTTAGCAGAAATTGAACGTCAAAAAGCCGAAGCCGAAAAGGCTCGTCTAGCCGAAGAAGAAAAACAACGCATTGAGCGTGAACGTTTGGCTGAACTTGAACGGCAAAAAGCAGCTGAAGCTGAAAAGCAAAGATTGGAAGCAGAACGTAAAAAAGCTGAAGATGCTGAAAAAGCTCGTCTAGCTGAAGAAGAACGACAACGCATTGAGCGTGAACGCTTGGCAGAAATTGAACGCCAAAAAGCTGAAGCTGAAAAGCAAAGATTGGAAGCAGAACGTAAAAAGGCGGAAGAAGCCGAAAAGGCTCGTTTAGCCGAAGAAGAACGACAACGCATTGAACATGAGCGTTTGGCTGAACTTGAAAGACAAAAAGCTGAAGCTGAAAAGGCACGTTTAGCTGAAGAAGAAAGACAGAGAATTGAAGCCGAAAAAGCACGCCTTGCTGAAAAAGAACGACAACGCATTGAGCGTGAACGTTTGGCTGAACTTGAACGGCAAAAAGCAGCTGAAGCTGAAAAGCAAAGATTGGAAGCAGAACGTAAAAAAGCTGAAGATGCTGAAAAAGCTCGTCTAGCTG
The DNA here is from genome assembly GCA_030523805.1 of Acinetobacter sp. GTDB lineage: Bacteria > Pseudomonadota > Gammaproteobacteria > Pseudomonadales > Moraxellaceae > Acinetobacter. The sequence continues at coordinate 552 of JAUNHS010000029.1, read as the reverse complement.
AAGAAGAACGACAACGCATTGAGCGTGAACGCTTGGCAGAAATTGAACGCCAAAAAGCTGAAGCTGAAAAGCAAAGATTGGAAGCAGAACGTAAAAAGGCGGAAGAAGCCGAAAAGGCTCGTTTAGCCGAAGAAGAACGACAACGCATTGAACATGAGCGTTTGGCTGAACTTGAAAGACAAAAAGCTGAAGCTGAAAAGGCACGTTTAGCTGAAGAAGAAAGACAGAGAATTGAAGCCGAAAAAGCACGCCTTGCTGAAGAAGAACGACAACGCATTGAGCGTGAACGTTTGGCAGAACTTGAACGCCAAAAAGCCGAAGCCGAAAAAGCGAAGCAAGCAAATTTGGTAACGCAAAGTGAAGATGTGCAAGTCCATCAGCAGTTTACGGCACAAGTCAGCAAGCAGCCGCACAGTATTGCGATAATGGACACGGCGTTTAGCAATGATAAGCAAGTGGTGGGCGATATTTATGGCAATCGTTTGACCATTTTCCGCAACACCGAAGCGACTGGCACAGCGATTGGGCATAATAGTTCGCACGGGGTTTGGG
>JAUNHS010000028.1 GCA_030523805.1 Acinetobacter sp. | reverse complement strand
CACTCACCATTGGTTCAGCGATGCGTGCCAATTGCAACATCGGGCTGGCTTGGTCGTCTAAAGCATCCATTTGATGCTGTGCAAAGTAGCCAATATTGAGCAATTCCGATGCTTTACGCTCGCCTGCCAATATCGGCAAATCACCCACCAATGTTTTAATCAATGTGGATTTACCTGCACCATTCATGCCCAATAAACCTAAGCGAGTATTCGGAGTAATTTGCAAATTGACTTTGCTAGCAATCATTTGTGTTGCACTATAACCAATACTCACTTGGTCTAGTAACAATAAAGGTGAACTCATTTTACTTGGTTCACGAAAATGGAAACTAAATGGTGTATCCACGTGTGCAGGAGCTAGTTGCTGCATACGCTCCAATTGCTTAATACGACTTTGTGCCTGCCGTGCTTTGGTCGCTTTTGCCTTAAATCGGTCAATAAACTTTTGCAAATGTGCTTTGGTTTGTTGCTGTTTTTCATACGCTTGTTGTTGCTGTGCCAAACGCTCACTACGCATCAACTCAAATGCTGAATAATTCCCTGTATAAAGCGTTAAAACTTCATGCTCTATATGCAAAATATGGTCGGTTACAGCATCTAAAAAATCACGATCATGGGAAATTAAAATCAACGTCCCTTGGTAACTATTTAACCAATCTTCTAACCATAAAATCGCATCTAAATCTAAATGGTTGGTCGGTTCATCTAATAACAATAAATCTGAACGGCTCATCAACGTACGAGCCAAATTCAATCGCATACGCCAGCCACCAGAAAAACTTTTGACCGTATTTTGCATTTGCTGATGTGCAAACCCTAAACCCGCCAATAATTGCGATGCTTTTGCGATGGCAGTATAACCTTGAATTTCATCAAAACGACCATGCAAACGTGCCAATTCATCATCAGCCAACTGTGTACCATGCTGTAATTGCTGTTGAATATGCCAATATTCTTCATCGCCAGCCAGCACAAAATCCAAAGCAGAAACATCTAATGCTTCAATTTCCTGTGCCATGTGTGCCACTGTCCATTGTTGTGGGCGGCTCAAATCTCCCACATCAGGCGTTAAATTGCCCAATAATGCCGCAAATAATGACGATTTGCCTGCACCATTTACGCCTGTTAAACCCACTTTCCATTTTGGGTGAATTTGCATCGTTGCATCTTTAAATAAAACATTTGCCCCACGACGCAACGTTAAATGTTGTAATTGAATCATGTTCGTCTCTACTAATATGTTCCACATGGAACATCGCTATATCAATGTAAATCTAACAAAAAAGCCAAAATCCATCGCTAAATTTTGGCTTTTTATCAATAAGTTATGCGTTAAGCATCAATATCTGCATTCAACGCATTCTCTTCAATAAAGGCACGACGTGGTTCTACATCATCACCCATTAAACATGAGAACATCTTATCGGCTTCAATTGCATCTTCAATCGTTACTTGTAGCATATTACGATTTTCAGGATCCATTGTCGTTTCCCACAATTGATCAGCATTCATCTCGCCCAAGCCTTTATAGCGTTGAATCATCATACCACGACGGCTATCTTGTAAAATTTGCTGCCAAACTTGGTGGAAATTTTCTACCACAATTTTACGCTCGCCTTTTTGCAAATACGCTCCTTGCTCCAGCACTTTAAACCAACTTTTCGCATTTTTCACGAGACGATGATATTCAGACGACTGGAATAAGCCCAAATCCAACAAATAATGCTGCGGTAAATTATGCACATACAGCGTAATGCGTGGGAAATAAGCAATTTTCTTTTCGCCATTCACTTCCACATCAAACTGCTCCAATGCCACTACAGGGCGTAAATTTGCTTGCTTTTGCTCGATATGTTGTTGCAATGCTGTCGCCCAATTTTGCACATAAGACACATCAAAACGTTGTTCCACATGGAACATTTCATTTGCTAATAAACCATCAATCAGCACTTCAGCATATCGCTGACTGAGACGGCCAATATTCTTTTGCGACCCTTGATAATCTTTGATTAATTGCTCCAATGCCACACCAGTCATCGCAGGAGCATCAGCACTAATATGTAATGCCAATTCATCAATCGCATTAGAAATCAAATAAGTTTCCAAAGCATCATTATCTTTAATATATTGCTCTTGCTTGCCTTTTTTCAGCTTATATAGCGGTGGTTGAGCAATGTAAATATGCCCACGTTCCACCAATTCAGGCATTTGACGGAAGAAGAACGTTAATAATAAAGTACGAATATGTGAACCGTCCACGTCCGCATCGGTCATAATAATGATTTTGTGATAACGTAATTTATCAGGATTATATTCTTCACGCCCAATGCCACAGCCCAATGCCGTAATCAACGTCCCCACTTCTTGACTTGAAATCATCTTATCAAATCTAGCACGCTCTACATTCAAAATCTTACCTTTCAATGGTAAAATCGCTTGCATTTTACGGTTACGCCCTTGCTTTGCAGAACCGCCTGCTGAGTCCCCTTCCACAAGGTAAATCTCTGATAATGCAGGATCTTTTTCTTGGCAATCTGCCAATTTACCTGGTAAGCCAGCAATATCTAACGCACTTTTACGACGTGTCATTTCACGAGCTTTACGAGCGGCATCTCTAGCACGAGCCGCATCAATAATTTTATTGGCAATGGTTTTCGCTGCTTGTGGATTTTCCAGTAAATACGCTGAAAATTCTTGGTTCATCGCCTGCTCTACCGCAGGTTTGACTTCGCTTGACACCAATTTTTCTTTGGTTTGCGATGAGAATTTTGGATCAGGTACTTTGACCGAAATAATTGCCGTTAAACCTTCACGAGCATCATCGCCAGTAACGTTTACTTTTTCTTTTTTCAGTAAATTTTCACTTTCTAAATAAGAGTTTAAACCACGAGTTAAAGCCGCACGGAAGCCTGCCAAATGCGTACCACCGTCTTTTTGCGGAATATTATTGGTAAAACACAATACATTTTCTTGATAACTATCATTCCATTGCAATGCCACTTCCACACCAATGCCATTTTCTGCATCTACTGTGAAATGGAAAATATCATTCAGCTGATTTTTACCTTCATTGATGTATTTAACAAATTCAGATAAACCACCTGCAAAGTTAAAAATATGTTCTAAATTCACACGTTCATCACGCAAAATAATTTTTACGCCAGCATTTAAGAATGACAATTCACGCAAACGACGTGCCAAAATATCAACATTGAAAATGGTTTGGCTAAATGTTTCTGCACTTGGCAAAAAGCGAACCGTTGTGCCTGTGGTCGTTGTTTCGCCTACTTCACGCAATGGATATTGTGGATCGCCATGACGATATTCTTGCTCAAATACTTTGCCATTACGTTGAATTTTTAAGAATAATTGGCTTGATAAGGCATTCACCACCGACACGCCCACGCCATGCAAACCGCCTGACACTTTATAGCTATTATCGTCAAACTTACCACCTGCGTGCAAAATGGTCAAAATCACTTCCGCTGCCGACACACCTTCTTCAGGGTGAATATCGGTTGGAATGCCACGACCATTATCCGACACGCTCACCGATTCATCTTCATGAATGGTGACATGAATTTCATCGCAATGCCCTGCTAAGGCTTCATCAATGGCGTTATCCACCACTTCAAATACCATGTGGTGCAAACCTGTGCCATCATCGGTATCACCAATGTACATTCCTGGACGTTTACGCACCGCATCTAAGCCACGCAAAACCTTAATACTAGACGAATCATAGGTATTTTCTGTTTGCTGTTCGGTATTTGCTTGTTCTGAGTTCATAAACGTTTCCTAATAAAATGTAAGGCTTAAATGCTCACAGATGGTTCAACCAAGCCAATGTCGCCCTGTTGAACGTGAAATAATTGATAATTTACCTGCAACTGTTGCAAATATCGCTCAATGGCTTGATGCTCCAAAGCAGTAATAAAAACTTGACTACCCAAAGTCGCCAACTGCTCCAACAAACGTTGCTGAGCCTGTGCATCTAACTCTGCTGTTAAATCGTCTAATAATACCACAGTTTCACGATTTCTTGAATGCAACATTGCAATTTGCGACAATTTTAATGCAATCATCAACATTTTCTTTTGCCCACGAGACAAAACTTCATCAGCATCGCCCAATGGCGTACGAAACTTCAAATCAGCACGATGGGGGCCGTATTCCGTATTTCGTCGTTCGCAATCTTTCTGATGATAATAGATTAAATCATGTTCCAAACCCAATTCATGATGAAATCCTGCGTGATAAGTCATCTGAATACTGACATCTGGCAATAGTAGCTGCAAATATTGCTGCAAAATCAACTGCCACTCATCAATCATCACACTTCGCTGTTGATGCAAAGCTTCGCCATAATTAACTAACAATTTATTCCATGGCTCAAGCTGTTGCAAGGTTAAATTTCGCTGTGTTTTCAATAAACTATTGCGTTGCTGCAATGCTCGCCCATACTGTTGCCATGTAAGATAAAAGGATTGTTCCACATGGAACATCAGCCAATCTAACATTTGTCGCCGTGGTTTAGAGCCATGATCAATAATATCAGTACTTTGTGGTTCAATCACTTGTACGGGAATCATGCGTGCTAACTGTGCTTGCGTTGCCACACTATCGCCATTGACACGAATGAGTTGCTCGCCTGTTTGTTGCTTTTGAATACCAATTTTATCTTGCTGTGCGGTTTGAGCAAAAACTAAAGCATTACTGGCTTGGTTTTGAATATACAATTTAGGCAAATGCGTGCGAAATGAACGCCCTGTCGCCAATAGATGAATTGCTTCTAGTAATGACGTTTTACCCGAACCATTTTCGCCATAAAAAACATTAAACGGTTGTAAATCTTGAATTACAACCGTTTTTAAATTCCTAACACGTTCAATGCTTAAGCGAGTCAGTTGCACAAGTATTGCTCTACTTTAGTTACGCATCGGCATAACAACATAGGTTTGGCTGGTGCTATCTGGATCTTGTACCAATGCTGCTGCGTTTGTTTCTTGCATGGTCAAACGAATATTGTCGCCATCTAATACATCAATAATATGTAATAAATACAAGGCATTAAATGACATTTCTAAATTTTCATGTGTATATTGAATCGCTAAATCTTCTACAGCTTCATCTTGCTCTGGATTGTTTGCACGCAATTGCAAACCATCTTGTTCAAATTTCAAATAAACGCCATGCAATTTTTCATTACTTAAAATGATGACACGTTGCAATGCTTGACGTAATGTTGCATGATTAATAATCACTTGCTTATCGCCATCACGTGGAATAACACGACGATAATCAGGGAATTTACCATTAATTAATTTGGTAGTAAAACGCACTTCAATATCTGCTTGTTCCTTATCTTTTGCAGGCACTTTTAGATTAACGTGCAATAATTCTTGTCCAATCGTCAAAGTCAATGTTGTATCATCAGCCGTTAATAAGCGTTGTAATTCAGCGACTGCTTTGCGTGGAATAATCGCTTGTACTGCCTGTTCCACATTAGACGTTGCCGTTGTTTCACACAATGCCAAACGATGTCCATCAGTCGTTACTGCACGCAATTGATTTTGTTCAATTTCTAGCAATGTACCTGTTAAATAAAAACGTACATCTTGCACTGCCATAGCAAATGCTGTCTTTTCAAATAAACGCTTTAATTCACTTGGAGCAACGTGAACTTCCTTCCCTTTTACTTGCTCTGTGGTAAGCAATGGATATTCTTCCGCACGCAATGTACCAAGTACAAATTTACTATTACCAGACGTCAGAATGCAACGTTGATCTTCCGTGATACGCAAATCAATGATTGACGCATTCGGCAAAGATTTACAAATATCCATTAATTTGCGTGCAGGCACTGTGCAAACACCTGTTTGTAAACACGCACCTTCTGCCAATTCTGCAGTCGCTACCAATTCTACTTCTAAATCCGAACCTGTAACAATCAACTGTTGTGGTGTTGCTTGAATTTTGACATTAGAAAGAATATTAATGGTATGACGACGCTCAACAACGCCCCCAACATGAGTAAGTACATTTAACAAACTTTCTTTGACAATTTTTAGACGCACGGCATTCACCCTAACAAACAATTGATTTAAATTGGCATTCTACAAAATCTACACGCAAAAGTATAGCAAACTCAGCCGACAATCTAAATAACTTTAGCAACAATTTCTCGCCATTAATGTTGTAAAAATTTCAATAATTCCTTGTAATCAGCTTCAAAACTGACATCAGATTCCTTCAATTCATTTACTTTTTCACAAGCATGCATCACTGTACTATGATCACGACCACCAAATGCCTTACCAATATCAGGATAACTATCCCCTGTCAATTCACGGGTTAAAGCCATCGCAATTTGACGTGGTCGTGCAAGATTTCTCGCTCGTGATTTACCTGTTAAATCTTTCACTGAAATACGGAAATATTCTCCAACCACTTTTTGAATATTTTCCGCACTCATTGCTTTCGTTCTTAAAGAAATCAAATGCTTTAATGCTTCTCTCACCATGTCCATATCAATGGCTTGAAGTCTAAATTCAGACAAAGCAATGACTTTATTTAAAGCCCCTTCCAGCTCTCGCACATTCGCCACCACTTGCTGTGCAATAAATAATGCACAATTGCGTGGCAAATCTACACCACGATTTTCAGCTTTATGCTGCAAAATATTAATTCGTGTATCCAAATCTGGCGGCTCAATTTCAACCGCTAAGCCCCAAGATAAACGAGAAATCAAACGATCATCTAAACTTGTTAATTCTTTTGGATAACGATCAGAAGTAAAAATTACTTGTCGTGCTTGATCTAGTAAATGATTGAGCGTATAGAAAAACTCCAGCATACTCTTTTCACCACGCAGCAAGTGAATATCATCAATCATCAACAAATCTAATGAACGATAGGCTTCTTTAAATTCTTCCATTTGTTGATTTTGCACTGCTATACTATAACCACGCACAAAATCTTCTGCAGTAATAAATGCCACGCTCGCTTGTGGCCGACTTTTTAATAATGCATTCCCCACAGCTTGCATTAAGTGCGTTTTCCCTAAACCTGTCGCACCATATAACACCAAAGGATTGTGCTGAGCATGACCTAATTTAATCAACACATCACGGCACGTCTGTGCGGCTAACCTGTTTGACACCCCCTCAACAAATAGTGAAAAGGTAAAATTTTCATCTAATTCCCTCTGATTAGGTACGCTATTAGTATTTTTAGCAGCGTTTGGCTTTTTAGTTTTTTTAGAAGATTGCGTATTTTGAGTAGATTTATCAGTTTCCAAAGCACCAAGGGTCGTTGCAGGTTGTTGTTCTTTTTCTTCTGCACTTAACACTGAATTACCTGGCAAACTATCAACCACAATATCAATTTGATCAGGCATAATACGACCTTCAGAAACCTGCTCAACCGCCGCAGCGATTGCATCATAATATTCTGCCTTAACCTTATTGCACCAATGCATATTGGCAGCACAAATTTTTAACCGACCTGCTTCTTCTTGTGCTTTTAATGGTTTAATCCACATTGCAAATAAATTATTATCAGAATACACTTCTTTTAAGCGTTCCAAACATTTTTCCCAAAGCATTGCAACCTCTACTTTAAATTTAAAAAACACAAGCACATTTGAATTTATTTCTATCGTTTTAAATTCAAAATCTACAACTCTCACCTCAATGCAACTGCTCACACCTTCAAATTGCAACAAGGGGAGATTATTCTAATACAAAGCCGAACCAAACGCTATAATTTAAATTTAAATTCATTGAAAATAAATTCAATTCTAGACTGTGGATATATCCCAGCTCACATTCATACACAGCTTATGTTATGTTTTTACAAAAATTACCCACAATCTAAATAATTGTTTTTGATTGAAAAATATCTTCACATGGCTACTTACTCACAAAACTAATAAATTTAGAATTTTAAATTCGAATTCAAAGAATTAAATTTAAAGATATAATACACTGTGGATAACTCATTAAAATTTAAATTTGATTCTTTGTATAGTGCTTAAAAGTATCATTACTAAATGAATAATGTTTGTGATAGCTAATTTTAGTAAGGAAAAATGAGTAAATGCCAAGTGAGTACTAAGTTAAGTTGCTATATTGTAGATGGTAACTGTAGATTATATTATAAATTTAGCAATTGTGGATAATTTTAAATTTATTCACAGATCATTCAAAGTGAAAAATGGTTTAACCACTCAAAGCATCATTTCATCTATAAAAAATGCTTTTAAAATGAACAATAGACATGACAATTACGATAAAAGGTACATCTTTCAGCATACTTTTATTGACATGTTAAAAAATAAACAATAAAATTACCCATCTTAATTTAATAGTGTTCACTATTTGGAATTTTAGTTATGAAACGTACATTTCAACCTTCTGAATTAAAGCGTAAACGTACTCACGGTTTCCGTGCTCGTATGGCTACTAAAGCAGGTCGTCAAGTTTTAGCTCGTCGCCGTGCTAAAGGTCGTCACAGCTTAACTGTTTAAGATGTTATTCTTAAACATATAAATATAAAAGACTAAGGCAATGACACTTTATGGTTTTGGCAAAAATTTACGTTTAAATTGTGCCAATGACTTTAAAGATGTATTTGATGATGCACAATTAAAAGTGCATCAGCCTGGTTTTTTATGTTTAGCAAAATTAACAACTTTACCACAATCTCGTTTGGGTTTGGTCGTTGCTAAGAAAAAAGTGCGTCGTGCTCATGAACGAAATAGAGTAAAACGACTTGCGCGAGAAAGTTTTCGTTTATTTAAACATTATCCTTATGCTTTGGATATTGTGTTAATGCCTAAATTAGGGATAGAACAGCTTTCTAATGATGATTTACACCAGCAGTTAAATGCATCATGGGCTAGATTGCAATATTTAGCGAAGAAAAAAGTTGTTTCATCTACGCCTCAATCTTAAAATTGTTTAGCCTGATGACGCTTATTTTACGTTGGTTAATACGGTTTTATCAAATTGCGATTAGTCCATTGCTTGGGCCTCGTTGTCGTTACATTCCTACGTGTTCTCAGTATGCATTAGAAGCACTACAGCATTATGGTGCTGTGAAAGGTTCTTATGTGTCGTTGTGTAGGATTTGCCGTTGTCATCCTTGGGGTGGTTCGGGTTATGATCCTGTCATTCCACATCAGTTGTCTATTTCTTATCATTATTTTGCTGTGCAAAATTGTTATTTTGTAGTACCTTTTAGTCATCATTTTTTTAAATCTCATCTTAGGATAATCCGTTATGCAAAAATGGGCTAGGTTGGCAATTTTAGCAGGTATTTTAGTTACTGCTTATTTGCTTATTTTAGCTTGGCAAAAAGATTATGGCCAAGCCAAAACAGAAACTCAGCAGGCTGCTGCTGTGGTATCTCAAGATGTATCTGCAGATTTGACTGCAAATACTGCAACTGCATCAGATATTCCACAGGCTCAAGTGGCTGGTACGCCAAGTGCAACTACCGCTGTACAGAGTCAAAATTTAATTTCGGTAAAAACTGATCTTTATCAACTTTGGATTAATCCGAAAGGTGGTGATATTGTTCGTTTGGAGCTGTTATCGCACGATAAGAGCAAGGATAGCGACCAACCTTTTGTGATGTTGGAAAGTGATAAAAATCGTGTATATGTGGCTCAATCGGGCTTGATTGGTATTGATGGTGCGACACGTCCAACCTATGAAGTAGAAAAAACAAGCTATGATTTGAGCGATTTTAATGGTCAAAAGACGTTTGTATTACCAATGGTGTTTCAAAATGAAGCAGGTATTGAAGTCATTAAACGTTTTACTTTTGAGCAAGGTAAATATCCGATTGTCGTATCGCATCAGGTAACGAACCGTAGCCAGCAAGAATGGCAAGGTCAAATGTTTGGGCAAATTAAGCGTGATAATTCGGAAGACCCTGGTAAAGATGATCAAGGCATTTTTACTTTAGGCACATATTTGGGTGGTGCTTGGGGTACACCTGATGAGCATTATAATAAGCTGAAATTTGCTAATTTTTCTGATGAAAAGTTAGATACGAGTGCCAAAGGCGGCTGGGTGGCGATGGTTCAGCACTATTTTGTGAGTGCGTGGGTACCAGGTCAGCTTAAATTGACGCAAGATGGTGGTCAGCCATACACGGCGAAGTTAGAATCTCGTAAAGCAAGTGATGATACAAATATTATCGGCTTTACATCACCTGCGATTAAAGTGCCTGTGGGTACGTCTATGTCGGTAGATGCGACGTTCTATGCTGGCCCGAAAATTCAGTCTGAATTGAAGGCATTGGCTGATGGTTTAAATCAAACGGTGGATTATGGTTGGCTTTGGCCGATTGCTCAGTTGTTGTTTATTGGCTTGGAATTTTTCCATAAAATTGTACAAAACTGGGGGTGGTCAATTATTTTATTAACGGTGTTGGTAAAATTGATTTTGTGGCCATTGTCTTCAAAAAGCTATCGCTCTATGGCGAAAATGCGTGTGATTGCTCCTGAAATGCAACGTATGAAGGAAGAGTTTGGCGATGACCGTATGCGTTTTTCTCAAGAGATGATGGCGTTGTATAAGCGTGAAAAGGTGAATCCTTTATCGGGCTGTTTACCAATTTTATTGCAAATGCCGATTTTCTTGGCCTTGTATTGGGTATTAATGGAAAGTGTGGAATTGCGTCATGCACCGTGGTTAGGTTGGATTCAAGATTTATCTGCGATGGACCCTTGGTTTATTTTACCATTGGTGATGGGTGCGACGATGTTTATTCAACAGCGTTTAAACCCGCAACCGACTGACCCGATGCAGGCGAAAGTATTTGCCATGATGCCGATTATTTTTACGGTGTTCTTATTGTTCTTCCCAGCTGGTTTGGTGTTATACTGGATTGTAAACAACTTGATTACGATTTTACAGCAAACTTTGATTAATAAATCGGTGGAGAAAGAGCGTTTACAAAAAGAGCAGGCGAGTTCGTAAAATCTGTAAACTATCAAACAATAAAAACGCTTAATCAGTTTGATTAAGCGTTTTTTGTGAATTAGAAATGTTTAGTCTCTGTATAAATTCCCGAGTAGCCCCCCCCCATGGACGCTTTCTAGCTTCAGGCTTACTATCTTTAGGTGTTTCATCATCGAGATTATCTAAATCTAGTACAGTTTTATTCTCAAGGACTTTCAGTATTTTTAAAAGGTTATCAAAATCTTGCATAGCTGGCTGTGGTTTTTCTACCACATCATTTTGCATATTGCTAGGTTTTGATGATGTCTGTCGCATTTGTTTAATCTCTTGTGAGTTAATCTGTAGCTTGCTATTTCTTTTGGGGGCAGCAAATGTTTCATCAATCGCATTAGAGAATTTTGCAAAAACTGTGATGAGTTGCTGTAGGAGCTTTTCTTCCTTATCGGTATTAAAAGGCTTTTGTATCTCTCTAATTCGCTCATAAACATCACTGGTGTCAGTATCCACACCAGCTTGTAATAAATCAAGTCTTAAACGTTTTAGGGCTGAGTTTAAGTTTTTCTTTTCTTGGATTGCATTTAAAATTGCACTTTTATATTGCTCTCCAATGTTTAATAAACGTTGAGACATGACATCATGTTTATTTGAGCTGTGATCATATTTAAATTGATATAGAAATTCATTCAAATTGATTTTTTTGAAGTCATATTCACGTCTGTGGATAGAGCTATATGCAGAAATTCCTTTGTATGAAATGTCGTAATCATCTAGTGTGTCGGCAATTTCTTCTAAAATATCTTCTAGTTGATCGGCAGGACGCAAATCAGCTTTGTTTAGAATGATGTAAAGTGGTTTATCACTTTCTTCGCAAATGTGGCTTAAAAACTCTAAATCACTCTTTGAAATTGTACCATTGGCATCAAGTCCAATCACCCAGATTAATGCTTTAGCATTTTTGACAAATTCTTTTGCTGTATTTTCATCTTCATGTGTATGACCTTCAGCCACTTCAGCAGGATTGTAACCTGGGGTATCAATAAAGCATAAATTTTCATAAACCATCGGTGTAGTAAGAAAAACGAATGGCATAATCTTTTTAAGATTGAAACCAAAAGAGCGAATAAACTGGTGTGATAATTTATGATGAAAGTCTGAATCGATGTCTAATAATTTAACAATACCACCATTTTTACTGCAACCAATCACATCATTGGTTTTTTCATGGAACACATAGGTTGGAATTGCCGTTGTTGGTTCAATGGCAATAGGTAAATGAATGGTATGATCTAAAAATAAACTACTAATGAATTCTGATTTCCCAGCACTAAAACCACCTGCAACAGCAATGGTATGCTTTTTATGAAACTCAGGATATGCTCCGATGAGTTTAAGTTCATTGCCAATAGATTGCAATTCAAGCATGGCTTGAGCTTCTTCTTTAAATGCGTTTTCTTGGTTAGCAAAATTTAAAAAATCATTATAAAGTGCATCAAAAAAATTTTTTACGCCTTGATTTTTACTTTGTGCGGATAGTAGTTGAGCGATTAAATTTTGACGTAATTCTATTTCTTTGAGTTGGTCATTGAATTTTTTTTGATTATCTTCTATTTGCTGGGTTAAATGGTGTTGCTGTGCGATATTTTTATCCAAATTTTGTTGTAAGTTATTAAGTTGGTCTGCCTGTTCAGCAATTTGTTTAGCCTGTTGGTTGTTTTCTTGCAATAAATTATCTTTTGATAAATTTAATTGCTCAATATCGTGTTGGGCAACATTAAATTGTTGTTTTAACTGTGAAAAATCATTGATTTGGTTGCGTATCTCTTGCATTAAATGAAGGGCGTACTGGCGATTGAAAATTAATTTTAATGGAATCGCAGGTGTGATTAATTCATAAAGGGTATCGATAGTTGGCTTAGTCATGGTGTAATGCTCATAATAAATGGTTAGAGATTGAAACATCAATATACTTTTAGATGGTATCATACCCTAAAAGCATATTGATGGGTGGGTTAGGGGATTATTGCAGTTGGCTCAGCTCTTTCTTCATTTGCTCGTAGCGATACAAACTTTCTTGCTTATTCTCAATATCTTTGAGTAAATCATTGATACGTTGATCTAAATCTTGCGTAAAATCTTTTGCCAAATCAATACGTTGCAGTTCGCTATAAAGGTTACGAATATAATTGTCGATTTGCGTACGAATATTACCTTTAAGATTATGCATATAGTCATTTGCTGCATCAATATAACTATCAGCTTCACTACCTTTTAGTTTACTTGATTTATTGAGCTGACTTGGCAAGGCATCTCTAAGTTCAAAATTGTGGTCAGGAATTTTGCTTAATACATTTTTTAAAGCACGATCTAAAATGAAATCATCGGTATTATCATCGCCCATCGTTTCACGGATGACACCGACAATTTTTTGATATAGCTCTTTCTTAAAGTTTTGTGAAAAACTAAATACTAAGCTATTTAAACTGTCTTGCAATTCATCACGTATATTTAGGATTGCTTTTTTAATTGGAGCAGTTTGTACTGTGTCGATAGAATCATATACAGTATCGTACATTTTCTTCCCAAAGAATATAAATCTTCTACCTTTATAGATATACCGTTCTTCTGTCTCTTTGTCTTGAGCATTTTCGACAACAGGGGAAAACTTATTCATTTCATTGTTGAGTTTGCTTTTTAATTCTGCATCCAAATTTGTTTTAACACGGCTAATCAACGCATCATAGGTATTGCCAATACTCATATTAAATTTTGCTTTTTGGTTTTTAAGCGTGCCTTGCTGTTCCTTGATTTGTTCTACATCGCTGTTTTTGATTTTATCTAAAGTTTCATCAATATTGGCGAGTAGAGCTTTGATATAATCTTGCAATAGCTTATATTTTTGTTTTTCAAAATCATCACGGCGTTGTGCTAAAATTTGCTCCTTTTCTTGCGTTACTTTTTGTACAATGCCATGTAATTTTTGAATATTGGCTAATTGGTCTAAAGCCGCTTTTGCTGAGCTTGGCGAGCCAAATGTGCTTGGGAATTGACGATTAAGCTGTGTCCATACGTGTTGCGTATTGTTATCCCACTGGTGCTGTGCATCAAGATGCTGGCTCATGGTATAAGCCACACTAGATGAGCAAATCACGCTATTTTTATTTAACGCATCGGCAATGACTTTTAAATCTTGTTGATTTTCAGGCTTTGCTAATACGTTACGAGCATGAGAAGTTAAAGTTTGCTCAACTTTATGTAATACATCAATCGGATTACTCACCCCCCTACTTTCACTACCAAACAGTTGGTTATCTACTTGGCTGGCAATCAAATAGGCATGGGCAATACCTTCTTTACCTATTACACGATAGAGTAAATCGGTATCTTCGCTACTTAAGAATTGTCCTGATGGCGATACAATTAATACCACATCGCATTTTTGCAATAATTGTTCGGTACGTGCACCACGAGACGTTACAGGGTCATTAATCCCTGGGGTGTCAATAATTTGTAAGCCTTTTAAGCCTTCTTCTGGCAGATATAGCGTAATAGATTTGGTAAATGGCATAAATTCGCCATTAGCACCGACAAATTTATTCAGCGTACCGTTCATTAAATCATTTAAATTATTGGCTTCAATATGTTTATATTGCTCTAAATTAGCTGGAGTTTTGCCTGAATCTTTAATACGTTCATATTGGTCGTATGCAGCAAAAGTAGATTCATTTTTCATCTCACGTTCAGCTTGTGAGCGTGCTTTGTTTGAACATTCTTTCTCTTCCATTGACGAAGGTGAAGAATTTTTTCGTTTAAGGCGTTCTAGTAAATCCTGCTTTTTTTCTTGGAATTTTTGCTCTAAAAGCTCTGAATGTTTGGCATGCTTTTGTTCAATTTCTTTAATATCTTCATCGGTATAAAACTCTACTTCAGCACGCAATGTTTCACTATATTCCATAATGGTCAGTGCCGCAGTCATAGGTGTGGCTGCTTTGGGTAGAATATTTTCTCCATTAAAAAGTAAAGCATTGAGCATAGAGCTTTTGCCTGCCTTTACACGACCAATAATGCCTACACGCAATACACGTCCTTCTTGGGTGAGTTCATTTAAAGTCTTTTGCCATTCTTTGATGTCGGTCATGTCAAGGTTAGTTTGAATGGCTTTTGCATCGTTAATAAACGTTTCATCTTGTTTATTGACAAATTGCTCAATTTTTTGGTTTAGTTCAATCATATTCATGGTTCATACTCTTTATGTGTGGTGATTGCACCAATGTGTTATTTCATCATTGGTGCGTTGGGTTGAAAAAAGATTTGCGATTAGTTAAATAAATACTGCTTAGAAATCGCTTCTAACTTTTGTTTTGCATCATTAAATTGTGCAGTCATCTGCTCAATTTCTTGGGCTTTTTTCGCTTTTTCTTGCTCAACTTGCTCAATTTCAGCTTGCTTTTGCTGTAACTGTTGTTCAAATTGTTCACTGATTTCACGAATTAAATCAGCTGTTTGCTGTTTGAAAATTGCAGGTAATTTCTCTTGTAATTCACTTTTAATACTAGGAATAAGAGATGTACGCAGATTTTTTTCAATTTCAGCTTTAGCTTTACGTTCTTGATAGCCTTTAGTTAAGCTACTGATAATATTTGGTAGGAAAATAATGATAATTTCTACAACAGGAGCAACTACTGTGGTTGTTATACCTGCGATGGTTGCAATTACTTTATAGATATTACCCATTGCTTTTTGTGTATCTTGATCACTTTTCATGCTTTGTACTTTATGGTCTAAAGCTGACACGGCTTTATTGAGCAAGGTTTCAGTGGTTTTCTTGATTTTTTCAACCATATCTTCAGGTAATAAATTACCTTGCGGTAAAGCAGCTTTTAAATGATCGCTAAAATCATTTAAAATTTCATCGCTGACATATCTAAAACTGCGTTGTGTTTCAATCAGCAAGTGATGTTTAATCAGATCATTTAATTCTCTGGTGAGAGCATCAGGGCTTTGCATTGCCAAATCGGTAAGCGAATGGATACGGCTTTCTACGGCTTGTGTAACTTTACGCACAATTTGATCAACTTTTTGAGTGGAATAACGCTGTTCAACATTGGCTAAAGCAGTTTCTTTTTGTTCATTCAAACTTTGTACAGCTTGCTGTAGATTTTGTAGAGTATCATCTACATCGTGCTGACTGCTTTTAAGTGTTGAGATTTTTAGGTTGATACTTTGTTTAATATTGAGATCATTATCTTTTAAATGCTCAATAAATAAAGCATGAAATAATTGCTCTGGATGAATGGCATTTAAAATCTGTTTGAGATTGTTTCCACCGTCCATATCCAATAAAACCACAGGGTCGGTGTGGTCAAAATCTTCATCTAATTGTTTAGCAATTTGCTTTTGTATGTCTTGTACATCTTCTGGGGTGCGTAAATTGGTTTTGCTAATGCAAAAAGCAAAACCTTTGCCAAATTGTTGAATATTTTCAATTTCACGCTTCATGCTCAGCGTAATATTGCCATCTTCAATGCTAGTTAAAAAGATGAAATAAACGCCACGATTTAAATAGTTTAAAATCGCTTGGTTATGGCTTTCAATCGGTGCATCAAACCCTGGCATATCAACCAATACAAGCGGTTGGATTTGTTTTAACTGCTCATTATTCAAATAAAGTTTGAGTAATTTGAAATTTTTCGCATTGTCTTTGATGCTTTTTAAATCTGCTAGAGTATAATGTATCGTATCGCCTGATTGATTAATCGCTTCAATGCGTTCATCAGTGCTATAGCGTAATTCGGTGGCTAAAGCTGTTTCTGGTGTAATGGCAGTCGGTAAAATTTCTGTTCCTAAAAATGAATTAATTAAGGTACTTTTGCCAGCACTAAAGCCACCTACAACAGGAACAATTAATTCAGCGTGCTGAATTTCCGTTTCTAATTGATCTAAGCGATCACTTGTAATATCAATCGGTTGAATGATATTTTTTGCTTCACGAATATAGCTTAAAAATTGGTTTTGGGCATGCATAACCATAACTCCATGATTATATAGATAAAAATGCAATAATATTAGGTAAAATCAATCATTTAAAATAAATGACAGATGATATTGATCATTATAAATTGGTTAAAAAAAAAACAATCTCTTTCTTTACAACACTTAATTTATTGATAAA
>JAUNHS010000191.1 GCA_030523805.1 Acinetobacter sp. | reverse complement strand
GTAACTTAAAAACACATTATACACACATTAAAAATAAAAGTCTATGCACTTCATCAAGGAATAAAGAAAACTTGGCTAGGATTTAAGCTACTAGGAAAATAATACGTTAAATATTCATTATTTCAAATAAAAATAGTACTTTATCCCAAAACAAAACACATCTCCTGAATTATAGATATTTTGCACAATGGTATAAAAAATTACTGATTTTTAATCAAATATATGCTATTTTAAATCCTTTAAAATGCAATAATGTAAATTTTGGGAAAATTATGGTTGATCGCTTCTTTTTGCGTTTACTTTTACTCGGCCTTGCTGCTGTGGTGTGTTGGGTGCTTTTTTTACTTCAACCCGTAATTTTACCCTTTGTTACCGCAGCAATTTTTGCTTATATACTCAATCCATTGGTAGAATTTTTTTGTAAACTCAAAATGCCACGCTGGCTCGCCATCAGCAAAGTATTTATTGGACTGACTCTATTACTGATTTGGGCGTGTTGGTATCTCGTTCCTATTTTATGGAAACAAGCCGTTTTTATCCGTGATAATATTCCTGTCGCAATTAAATGGATAAACAATGTCGTATTACCTTGGGTATCAACAACCTTTAATGTAGAACGTATGCGATTAGATGTAGATCAAATTACACCTGTCGTTATGAGCTATATTCAAACCAATTATAATTACGATAGTATTCAAACTTTTGCCTTACAATTAGCCAAATCCGGGCTTAATTTCTTACAAGTTGGTGGTTTGCTCATTCTTATTCCCATCATTACGTTTTACTTTTTATTAGATTGGCATAAAATGCTAGCTCGTTTGCAGCAACTTATTCCTATTCGCTACAAAGATAAAACGCTATTAGTTGCCCAAGAATGCGATATGGTACTGCGTGCTTTTATTAAAGGACAATTTTTAGTCATGTTCTTATTAGGCACAATTTATGGTACAGGCTTGCAGCTGATAGGTTTAGAAGTTGGTATTATGATTGGTATGATTGCAGGTTTTGCAAGTATTATCCCCTATGCTGGTTTTGCTGTGGGCATTATTGCAGCGTTATTTGCAACATTATTCCAATTTGGTTTTGATTGGTTGCAAATTTTATTTGTCTTTTTAGTCTTCCTTGCAGGGCAATTATGTGAAGGATACATTTTACAACCATTTCTATTAGGCGATAAAATTGGCTTATCGCCTGTTGCTGTGGTATTCTCTGTATTGGCAGGGGCTCAGCTCGGTGGATTTGTTGGTATGTTAATTGCTTTACCTGTTGCTGCAATTTTAGTAGTATTATTGCATCATCTCAAAGAATATTATCAGCAAAGCACATGGTTCACACGCCCAATGCGTAATATTAATACAACAGCGTTACTCATAGAGCAAGAACCATCAGCAGCACCTGATAAAATCACAAACCAAGATGATGATACTGTAACCACAAAATAAAGGTACTTCTACGTTATGAGACAATTACAGCTGGACATCGCACCAAGATTGGACGCTCAAATCAGTGATTTCTCAGGGCCAAGCTGGGAAGGTGTGATTGATGGCGTGCGACAATTACACACCGATTTAATTAGTCGGTTGTATATCTATGGTGATGCTGGTTCAGGTAAAACGCATTTACTTTCAGCAATTTGCGATTCTTATACCGAAGCTCACCGTACAGCAATCCGTGTGCCTTTATTGGATTTATTGGATACGCCTACAGAAGCCATTGCGGCATTAGAACATTTTGATTTAGTCGCTTTGGACGATATTGAAGCAGTGATTGGCGTACCACATTGGCAAAAAGCAATTTTTAATTTAATTAATCTCAGTAAACATGAAGGCGGACAACTGGTTTTTTCATCACGCTTTGCCCCGAAAGAATTGCGTTTAGAATTACCTGATTTACACTCACGTCTTATGCAAGCTGTCAGCGTACAATTACCTGATGGTCGCCTATATGCCGATCGTAAGAGTTTGATTGATTCTACTTTAGAACGTCGTGGCGTGCATTTACCAGCAGAAATTATTGAATATTTACTACATAATGGCCCACATCAAGCGGCATTATTACTGCAATGCTTAGATCAGTTAGAACAACTTTTAAAAGGCAATAAAACCAAAATGAATGCTGCCACACTCAAGCAAATTTTTGTATTTATCAAAGAATACCAAACACAGCAATCTAACCACACGACTGATGTATAAGCGTGTTTAAATTCGCATTCATCTATTTTTATGTGGATTTTTTATGCAAACA
>JAUNHS010000190.1 GCA_030523805.1 Acinetobacter sp. | reverse complement strand
ATAAATTGGTTACTCACACTGTAGATGAATACGTTGCTCGTGCGATTGAACTTGCAGAAAATCATGAAGAGCGTTTAACTTTACGTCGTCATATTATTGAAAATAATGGCTTACAAACACTCTTTACAGGTAATCCAAAACCAATGGGTGAAGTATTATTAGCCAAAGTTGCGGAACGTGGTTTGTTAGATGATAAACCTGCAAAAAAAGCAACTGCAGCAAAAACGACAAAGAAAGCACCTACGAAAAAAGCTGCTACTAGCACAGCAAAAGCAACTGCAGATAAACCAGCAAAAACCACGACCCGTCGTAAAAAAGCTGAATAATCATTCACTTGCTACAATAAAATAGGAAAACTTTTACGTTTCCCTATTTTTTGCTTGTCTATTTATATTTGTAAGATTAGATAACGGAACAAAATGATGCTTAAACTTTACCCTATCGTCAGTGTAATACTCAATAATGACACCGCTCCACAGCAAATTCCTGCGTTATGGCAACAAACTGCCCTACCAAGTCAGCAAACCATTTATGGCGTGTATTCTGATTATGAACATGGGCATCATGGCAATTATCGCTTTTCTATTGCCACTGAAGCCCCGAACCAAGAAACACCTATTATCATTCCCGACTTAACTGCTTATGAAATCTTTGCGACCAGTTGTGAACGCATTTACCCCACATGGCAACACATTTGGCAACTAGAACAACAAGGCACACTAAAACGTTCTTATGCGATTGATTTTGAACGTTACTATTCACAAGAGCACGTAGAAATTTTTGTTGCAATTCAAAAGCACGATTAAATACTGCTCGCAAGATAAAAGCTGTGCTTTTATAGACGAGAACTCGCATTTATTCAAATAATTATATTGAATACCATAAACAAAAAAGCCTAGACTTTCATCTAGGCTTTCAAAATCTGGAGCGGGAAACGAGACTCGAACTCGCGACCCCAACCTTGGCAAGGTTATGCTCTACCAACTGAGCTATTCCCGCATGACGCATATAATACTACATTTTTTGATATTGTCAAAACTTTTTTAAGCTCAAACCAATCAACTGCTTAAAATAAGTACAAAAACAATGAATTTCAATAACATCATGCCTTTTTAACCATTTAGTGCTAAAATAAAAATAATCTATCATTTTTGTAGCGTAGTACTATGACACAGCAAAACCCTTTAGAACAGCAACTGTTTACAGCTCTACAAGCTTTGCAACCACAGCATATAGACATTCTCAATGAATCTGATCGCCATGGTGGCTACTACCCTGGAAAAGAAAGCCATTTTAAAGTCGTCATTGTCAGTGAGCAATTTCAAGGTTTACGCTTGGTTCAACGCCATCAGAAAGTGTATGCTCTTACTCCACATTTAGTAACCGCAGGCAAAATTCACGCCCTAGCCTTACACGCTTATACGCCTGATGAATGGCAAGGACAATTCCCAGCCAGCCCACAATGTGCCCATGCACCAAAGCATTAAAATAGTTTTATTTTCAATAGGTTAGATATGAATATTACGCTTACTACGCCCCATCTTTTGCATATATTTGGTTTTATTATGCTGTTTTTGGTGGTTTTTGTACGTTCATTTACTTTATGGTTTGGTACGGTAGATGGTCAGCCCAATCAAAATCATCGTCGTTTATTTGTTGCTTTTCAGCATTCATCTTTAACGCTGATTGGTGCAACAGGAATTTATTTGTTATATCAAAAAGATTTTGCCGTGCAACCGTGGTTTTTCGCTAAAATCATGTTGTTTGCGGTGCTATTATCTAGCTTGATTAAAGCATTTAAAAAGCCAAATGACCGTATTGTGAAATCACAGCGTATCGTGGGTTTAATCCTTGCTTTATTTTGCTATTGTGCCATTTTATTTTTGGTCTTTAGTTAATAAAAAAGGGCGTTCAATCGCCCTTTTTTAAAAGTCTGTGAATATACTTAGAAATGATATTTAACCAACGCACTCACATTGTTTTCTCGTACGCCTGAAATGCCATATTTGTTATTCCACAACGAATATTCTGCACCCACATATAAACGTGTATTTGGTGAAATATGCTTACCAGCATTCCATTTAATTTGACTAGTCCAATTCAATTCGCTCGCATGGCTATCTTTTACAGCACTAGACCAATCTAAAAAGCCGTCAAATAAAAAGTCTTCTTGAGCAACTTTAAATGGCACACCATAGGTTGCCGTTAATTGCCAATCGTCTTTGCTTAATTCATTATTTACACGGTACACATTTAAGC
>JAUNHS010000189.1 GCA_030523805.1 Acinetobacter sp. | reverse complement strand
CCATCGCCTTCACAGGCTTCACAGCGACCGCCTTTCACGTTAAATGAAAAACGCCCTGCACTGTAGCCCCTTGCACGAGCTTCAGGCGTTTGAGCAAATAATTCACGAATAGGCGTAAATAATCCTGTATAAGTCGCAGGGTTAGAGCGTGGTGTCCGTCCAATCGGGCTTTGGTCTATATCCACCACTTTATCTAGGTATTGCAAACCGTCAATGCTATCGTATTTTTCAGCAGTCAAAGTGCTTGCACCATTGAGTTGTGTCAAAGCCAATGGCAATAAAGTACGGTTAATCAGCGTAGATTTCCCAGAGCCTGACACGCCTGTAATACAAGTCATAATGCCTGTGCTGAGCGTTAAATGAACATTTTTCAGATTATGCCCATTTGCTCCAGTCAAAACAATTTTTTCATCAGCTCGTGGCGATGTGTGGCGAATTTTTGGTACTTCAATTTTCAATTTGCCCGATAAATATTGTCCTGTTAATGATGCTTTATGCTTGGCAAGTTGTTTCGCTGTGCCTTCAGCAATTACTTGTCCACCATGCACGCCTGCCCCTGGCCCAATGTCAATAATATGATCGGCAGCACGAATGGCATCTTCATCATGCTCCACCACCAACACGGTATTGCCCAAATCACGCAAACGGATTAAAGTTTGCAACAAACGGTCATTATCTCGCTGATGTAAACCGATAGACGGTTCATCAAGCACATACATCACGCCCATCAAACCAGCACCGATTTGACTTGCTAAGCGAATGCGTTGAGCTTCGCCACCAGACAAAGTTTCTGCTGAACGTGCCAAACTCAAATAATTCAAGCCCACACTCACTAAGAAATGTAAACGCTCACGGATTTCCTTAAAAATTTTATCGGCAATTTCGCCTTTTGCTCCATCTAATTGTAAATGTTGATAATATTGCTCCGCATCGCCAATCGACATTTGCGTGATATGATGAATGGTTTTGTCCAACACACGCACATGACGAGAAATTTCATTTAAACGAGAACCACCACATTCACTACACGCAGAGTTGGATAAATATTGTGCTAAATCATCACGGATAAAATTGCTTTCCGTCTCACGGTAACGGCGTTCATAATACGGCAACACGCCTTCAAAGGCACGGTAAATTTCATGAAAACGCCCACGCTCATCGGTATAAGATAAATCTAATTTTTCCTTGCCTGAACCGTGTAGAATAATTTTGCGTTGCTTTTCGCTCAAATCTTGCCATGCGGTATCCATCGGAATAGCGAAATGTGCCGCTACTTTTTGCAACATGGTGTAATAATATTGACGTTGCTTATCCCAACCACGCACTGCCCCTTGCTGTAGGGTCAATTCGCCATTCGGCACAAGTTTTTCTGCACTAAAATGACTACGCACGCCCAAACCATCACAGGCAGGACACGCCCCCACAGGATTGTTAAATGAAAATAAACGTGGCTCTAATTCGGCAACAGCACGCTCACATTGCGGACAACTGTGCTTGGCAGAAAAAATCCGTTCAGGCGTTTCACCGTCCATAAAGGCTAAAATCGCCAAATCATTGCCCAATCGCAAGGTCGTTTCTAAAGATTCTGCAATACGATTGCCCAAATCATCACGGATTTTAAAACGATCAATCACCACATCAATACTGTGTTTTTTGTTTTTATCTAATTCTGGAGCTTGGTCAATGTCTATAATTTCGCCATCAACTCTGGCACGCACAAAACCTTGTCCTTGTAATTTATCAAATAATGCGGAATATTCGCCCTTACGCTCACGCACAATCGGTGCAAGTAACATCACGGCTGTACCTTCGTCTAGGGCTTTGATTTCATCAACCATTTCCGATACGGTTTGAGCCACCATCGGCAAATCATGCTCAGGGCAATACGGTGTGCCTACACGAGCATACAACAATCGCAAATAATCGTAAATTTCGGTAATCGTGCCGACAGTAGAGCGTGGGTTATGACTGGTAGATTTTTGCTCAATCGCAATCGCAGGGCTTAAACCTTCAATACTATCAACTTCAGGCTTTTCCATTTGCGATAAAAACTGACGTGCATAAGCGGATAAACTTTCCACATAGCGACGTTGCCCTTCAGCATATAAAGTATCAAATGCCAATGATGATTTGCCTGAGCCTGATAGCCCTGTAATCACCACAAATTTATCTCGTGGAATGTCTAAATTGATGTTTTTTAGGTTATGGGTTCTCGCCCCACGAATGCGAATATGGCTTTGGCTCATGGTCATTCTCGGTAAAATTTGGGGGATATTATACTATAGATAGCT
>JAUNHS010000027.1:14609-17708 GCA_030523805.1 Acinetobacter sp. | reverse complement strand
ACCCGCGCGGACCGTAGACGGAAATGCATCAGCAGCAGCAGCAGCCAAAGCTGAAGCAGATCGTATTGCTGCCGAAAAAGCGGCCGCTGAAGCCGCAGCCAAAGCTGAAGCTGAACGTATTGCTGCTGAGAAAGCCGCTGCAGAAGCTGCTCAAGCCGAAGCTGAACGCATTGCTGCAGAGCAAAAGCAAGCTGAATTGGTCAGCCGTTATGCCAACACTGCCCTTTCAGATATTTCAGCACAAACCAACGCTGCATTATTGCTCGGTCAGTCGGTGCAACAACACATTTTAAGTACACGCACTGAGCCATTAACCGTTTGGGTCAATCAGCAATGGAATCGTCAAAATCATCGCTCAGATTTATATCGTAGCTATCAACAAGATAGCCGCTTAACGCAATTTGGCGTGGAAAAAGATTTGGCTGATCACAATCGTTTGCGTGCTGGTTTAATTTTGACAGACTTGCGTACGGATAATCAATTTGACCAAGCCACAGGCGAAAATCAGCTCTTCTCTACCAATGCCTATGTGAAATACACCGCAGCAAATGGCGTATTTACAAGTGCAGATTTGGGCTATACACACGCCAATAATGAATTGCGTGTGGATCAATCCAATGTAGAATTTAAGCGTAATATGACCAATGTTGGCTTAACACTTGGTAAAACTTGGAATTTATCATGGGTGGAAATTCAGCCGTCTATTGCGGCACGTTTACAT
The DNA here is from genome assembly GCA_030523805.1 of Acinetobacter sp. Lineage (GTDB taxonomy): Bacteria > Pseudomonadota > Gammaproteobacteria > Pseudomonadales > Moraxellaceae > Acinetobacter. The sequence continues at coordinate 16,987 of JAUNHS010000027.1, read as the reverse complement.
TATTTACAAGGCTCAAATTACCAGTTAAATGGTGCAAATGTACAAATTGATCCAAGCAAAGTATTGGCACTTCATGCAGGCTTGCAAATCAGTAAAGAGTTAAAAGTTGGTGAAATGAACTTACGCCCAATTTTAACGACATCGTATGTGAATACGCAAAATAATGATTTCAATGTACAAGTGAACCAATACCGTTTACAACAGTCTATTGGCAATCGCCTACACCATTCACTTGGTTTGGCAGCGAAGCTGAAAAACTGGGAAATGAGTACCAATGTAGGCTATGTACAGAACGATGAAAATGAAGATCAATATCATGGTGGCGTGCAGTTGAATTACTCTTGGTAATCGCACGCTCGCCATGTAGTCAAGCATCAATTGACTAACCATTCAAAGCACCAATATTTTAAATATTGGTGCTTTTTTATTTTAAATTTAACATATCTTATTGATTTTAAATGGTTTTTAAAGTTTGACAATACATATATATATATATAATTATTGTGATTTTTTTCATTTTATAGGATCTCGTATGAAAAAGTTAGTACTTACTGCTGTTTTAGCAGGTCTTTCATCTTTCGCTATGGCAAACTTTTATGTACAAGGCGATGTGGCTTTTGCAAAATTAGAAGCAAAAGAAAATGGTGCGAAAATTAAGGACAGCACACCGAGCGTGCGTTTTGCTTATGGTAAAGATACAGGCGATGTACGCTACCAAGGCGATTATACTTATTTTGGTAAACTTAAAAATAGCGAAGCAGAAGGTGAATACAGCTATCAATCAAAAGCAGCTGCTCATTCTTTAGGTCTTGCTGCGATTTATGATTTTGGTGATTTCTCTGGTTTTGAACCGTACGCAGGTGCTCGTTTAGGTTTAAACTATTTATCACTTGACGGACAAGCAACTGGCCCATCAAGTTTCACAGCTGTATCTTACGATAAGTTCAATGTTGGTGCTGGTGTATTGGCAGGTGTACAATACAAAATCAACCCACAAATCAGTGCTGATTTGGGTGCAGAATACAACTATTTAGGTAAAATTGGTGATCTTAATGCAAAACTAAGCCAATATGGTGGCAAAGTTGGTTTGCGTTATAACTTCTAATCGTTGAAATACGCTACAAAAAAAGGTTAAGAATATTTTCTTAACCTTTTTTATTGCATGGATTTTAAAAATTCACAGGCTCAATACCATCAACTTTCATTACCGTATGCAAATCTTTATCGCCACGCCCTGACACAGTCGCAATAATAATTTGATCTTTAGACAAAGTCGGAGCAAGTTTCGTTACATACGCCATCGCATGAGAACTTTCCAATGCAGGGATAATGCCTTCAATTTTGGTCAAATCACGGAAACCTTGCAAGGCTTCATTGTCATTAATCGGCACATAATTAACACGCTGCATATCTTTTAAGAAACTATGTTCAGGCCCTACACCTGGGTAATCCAATCCTGCAGAAATACTATGTGTTTCAATGATTTGCCCTTGCTCATCACTCATCAAATAAGTACGATTACCATGCAATACGCCCACATGGCCTGCATTCAACGGTGCAGAATGTTTACCTGTTTCAATACCAAAACCTGCCGCTTCTACGCCATACATTTGCACTGTTGCGTCATTTAAAAATGGATAAAATAGACCAATCGCATTTGAGCCACCACCCACACACGCCACCAAGGCATCAGGCAAACGACCTTCTGCTTGTAAAATTTGCTGACGTGCTTCACGCCCAATAATAGACTGGAAATCACGCACCAACTGCGGATAAGGGTGTGGGCCTGCTGCTGTACCAATCACATAATAAGTACTATCTACATTCGTAACCCAATCACGCATGGCTTCATTCATGGCATCTTTCAAGGTACGAGAGCCGCTTTCTACAGCAACCACCGTTGCACCCAATAATTTCATGCGATACACATTCATGGCTTGGCGTTTGACATCGTCCGCCCCCATATACACCACGCATTCCAAGCCCAAACGTGCGGCAATCGTTGCTGTTGCTACACCATGTTGCCCTGCTCCAGTCTCGGCAATAATACGCTTTTTACCAGACAACTTCGCTAATAATGCCTGACCGATGGTATTATTCACCTTATGCGAACCTGTGTGATTTAAATCTTCTCGTTTGAGATAAATTTTTGCACCGCCTAATTGCTCTGTCCAACGTTCTGCAAAATATAATGGACTTGGACGACCAACATAATAGGCTAAATCTCGGTCAAATTCGGCACGAAATTCGGCATTATCTCGCATAGAAAAATAGAGTTTTTCTAAATTTTCCAATGCGTCCATCAATGTTTCGGATACAAATCGTCCACCGTGAATACCAAAGTGTCCTTTAGCATCTGGGAATTGGGTAAAATCAAT
>JAUNHS010000027.1:0-14509 GCA_030523805.1 Acinetobacter sp. | reverse complement strand
GTCCACCGTGAATACCAAAGTGTCCTTTAGCATCTGGGAATTGGGTAAAATCAATTGCTGTCATAACGTTTCTCTACTTTTTAATGTGCTGTTCAAAAAATTTGGGGCTTAATCGCTCAGTTGCTCAAGTGTTAAATCTTTAAATAATGAATTTTGCCATTGCGTATAACCAAAATCATCACGACAAAAATATAGCTTGTCCAAGTTCACTTTCTCAGCTAATGTCTCACTTATCGCATTGTGCATTTTCTCATTAGAAAGATAACCTTGCTGATTATACGGTGCTAAAACACCTGCTAATTGATGAATAGACAATTTTCTCATGGCATTTATTCCTTTATAAACCATTTACCACCTGCAAAAACTGCGTCATTTTATCGGCATCTTTAATACCCTTTTCACGCTCCACTCCACCGCTCACATCTACAGCATAAGGCTGCGTTAAAGCAATCGCATCGGCAACATTTTCAGGGTTTAGCCCACCTGCCAAAATCAATGGAATATCGGACTTGGGAAATTTTGTCCAGTCAAAAGCGTGTCCAGTGCCACCTTTTAAATCAGGGTGATAAGCATCAAGTAAAATCGCACTTGCTCCATGTTGATAATAACAATGAATTTCGGCTAATAATTGCTCATTATCCACATCATTTTTCACTTGAATGGCTTTATACCACCGTCTGCCCACCGTTTGAGCAATGGTTTGACATTGTTCAGCCGTTTCATCGCCATGAAATTGTAAAATATCCAACGGCACACGGCGTAAAACCTGTTCAATTTCGCTTACATCCGCATTGACAAACAAGCCTACCACTTGCACATAAGGCGGAATACATTTCACCAATTCTTGAGCTTGTTCCACACTTACCGCTCGTGGGCTAGGTGGATAAAACACCAAGCCAATGGCATCTACCCCTGCATGGACTGCATGGCGTATATCTTGACTGCGTGTAAGACCACAAATTTTACTTCTAATGTTCATCGGCTTCAGATTTTTGCTTGCATCTTTGGTTATTGTAATAGAATTTTACTTTTTTTGCTGATATTTATCTCTCCATTTTTTAATTTCTTTTGCAATTGTTTTGCATTCAGTACACAAATACACCCATCAATTGAGCATTTCTTGTAATACTTTTTCGCATAAATTGCTCAATAATTGATAAAGTTATTTCCAATAACACACTTTTTTATAAAAAAATTGCTTATTTCATTATTTTTATCTATAATTAGCCCAGTTTTTTGTAACAAGTCTATACAAGACTTTATTTGTGTAAGATTTACTCCCAATGATTACATCATGTCTCATCTAGGTCGTAATCTTCCCTGTTTAGGAAATTTATTATGTCTTTTTTAAAACCAACTGCACTTACATCAGCAGTCATTGTTGCTTTAACATCGCCAATGGCTTTTGCTGAAACTGAGCAAACTGTAGCTACACCAGCAGCAACTTTAGACCCAATTGTGGTAACTGCTAGCCGTACTGCGGAAAAATTAAGTAGCGTACCTGCTCGTGTAGAAGTGATTAATCGCCAAACTTTAGAGCAAAATCCTGCATTGAACTTATCTGATGTATTACAACGTGATGCCAGCATTTCTGTAAAACAATCAGGTGGTATTGGTCAAGTTCCTGAAATTTCTTTGCGTGGTACTTCAGCTAAGCACACATTATTTTTGAAAGATGGTGCTCGTTTAAATACACAAAATGATGTATCTCCAATATTTACTGGCTTTTTAGACACAAGCGATGTTGAGCGTGTAGAAATCTTAAAAGGCCCTGCTTCTGTACAATACGGTAGTGATGCAATTGGTGGTGTGATTCAAATGGTTTCTCAAGCACCACAAAAAACGACTGCTTTTGCAACAGGCTTGTATGGTGAAAATGATACATATAAAGCAATCGTTGGTGGCGATGTTGTATTAAATAATGGTTTATATGCTCAAGTACGTGGTCAGCGTTTAGAAACTGATGGTACACGTATTTTCGCTTCACAAGCTGAAGGCAATAAAGCATCATACGACCAAAAAGGTTATTCTGCAAAAATCGGTTATGACAATAAGCGTGCTCATCGTCATGTAGATGCAAGTTTATCTATTAGCGAAAATGAAGGTACAAACTTATTTAATCGCTTAAACACAAATCCTGCTTATACGTTAAATAATGCTCCACGTTATTTTGAAAACCGTGTTATTAATGGTCAATTAACATTTGGTCCACATGAACGTGCTCGCTTCTCTGCTCGCTTCTCTCGTGTAGAAGATAAACAAAATGTACCAAGCTATGGTTCAGTTTACAATACAGAAAGCAATGAAGCTGATGTGAATGGTCGTATTTATTTTGCTCCAAAGCAAAATGTATTGTTCGGTGTAACATCAAACAAATCAGAATATGAAACATCAACTTTAGCAAACAATGCAGCATCTGTTGATGTGAATACGGTTGGTTATTATGCTCAGCACCAATACAAATCTGACCGTTTAGACACTCAAGTGGGTGTGCGTGTAGAAGATCATGAACGCTTTGGTACACACACTGTAGGTCAAGCAGCAGCTCGTTTACACTTTAGCCCTGCAACAAGTGTTTATGCCAATGTCGGCTCTGCATTCCGTGCACCAACATTGAATGAATTGTATTCGCAATGGGGTGGCAATGTAAACTTGCAACCCGAAGAAAGCCTAGCTTATGAATTAGGTTTTGACCACAAAATTGGTAATAACTTCACAGCAAATTTATCTGCTTATCACAATGAAATCAAAAACTTAATTGCTTATGGTTCTGCATATAGCTACGAAAACTTGCAAAAAGCAACCTTTACTGGTGGTGAAGCTGGTTTGAAGTGGGCAAAAGATGATTACTTTGCATCTTTACAATATGCTTATGTAGAAACTGAAAATAAAGCAACAGGTTTAGAAGTTGCATATCGTCCGAAGCAAACAGTTACATTTACAACAGGTATTGAAAATGAACAAGCAGGTGTAAGTTTATCTGCCATTGCTCGTTCTGCTGCAAATGCTGAAAATAATTCAAACCCTGTAAGAGTACCTGGTTATACGACTTTTGATATTAATGGCTATGTCAATGTATTGCCATACGTGAAATTATTCGCAAATATCCAAAACGTAGGTAATGTACAATACAAAGAAGTGTACAATACATACCCTACTACTGATTGGTACATCAACGGTGGTCGCCAAACAAACGTGGGTGTAACTTTCCGTTATTAATCCATCGGATTATTGATACATACAAATGGATAAGGTGTCATGCCTTATCCATTTTTTGTGCAACTTTTAAAAATATACACTCGTTTATAAATTTTGTTGTTTTTAGCAATTACAATCTACTTTTAAAATTGCTAAAGTGCATAAAATTTTAAATAGGATTTTATGCTCATGACATCTCAAGCAACATCATCATCACTCGCTTTTGTTTTTCCAGGGCAAGGCTCTCAAAAAGTAGGTATGTTAGCCGAATTAGCCGAACAATACCCAATCATTCAACAAACATTTGCTGAAGCATCGCAAGCTGTCGGTTTTGACTTATGGGCAATCGCTCAAAGTGGCGAAGGCTTGGATTTAACAGAAAATACACAACCTATTTTACTAACAGCAAGTATCGCTTTATGGCGTGTGTATCAAAGTTTAAGTAGCGTACAACCTGCGTATTTAGCTGGGCATTCATTGGGTGAATACAGTGCTTTAGTTGCTGGTGGAGCATTAGATTTTGCTGATGCAGTGAAATTGGTTCACTTACGTGGTCAGCTGATGCAAAATGCTGTTGCAGCAGGCGAAGGCAGCATGGCGGCAATTTTGGCATTAAGCGATGAACAGGTCAAAACTTTATGCCAAGATGTCCAAGCCAATGCAGATTCAGGCTCGGTAGAAGTCGCAAATTACAATACTAAAGGTCAAGTGGTGATTGCAGGTCATACCGCTTTGATACAAGCAGCTATGGCTCAAGCCAAAGAACAAGGCGGTAAAGCCATTGCCTTGCCTGTTTCTGTGCCATCACATTGTTCATTAATGAAACCAGCAGCTGAACAATTTGCACAAGCATTAGCCAACACCAAAATTCAATTACCAACCATTCCTGTAATTCAAAATACCAATGTGCAAATCGCTACATCGGTAGAGCAATTACGCCAAGCATTGACTGAGCAACTGTATCAATCTGTACAATGGACAGCCACCATGCAATTTTTACAAGAGCACGGCGTGAAGCACATTGTAGAATGTGGTGCAGGTAATGTTTTAACCAATTTAGCCAAGCGTTTAGATGGTATTGAATTTGCCTTAGCAACCGATACGGTGAGCCGTTTACAAGATGCGATTGAAAAAATTGCTTAATTTCTACTTCATTTTATTTTTAGGATTTCATCATGACTGATAAAAAAATTGCCCTAGTTACAGGTGCAAGCCGTGGTATTGGTGCTGCGATTGCTCAACAATTAATCCAAGATGGTTTTTTTGTCGTAGGTACTGCAACATCTGAACAAGGTGCAGCACAATTAAGCGAAAAATTTGCCAATCAAGGCGTAGGTTTAGTGCTTGATGTACGAAATGGCGATGCAATTGAACAACTCATCAGCCATATTGAAGCTGAATATGGTTCGGTGTTAGTTTTAGTCAATAATGCGGGTATTACACGAGATAATCTATTATTACGTTTAAGCGAAGATGACTGGGACGATATTTTAAATATCCACTTAAAAGCAGTGTATCGCCTATCTAAACGTGTATTAAAAGGCATGACCAAAGCACGCTTTGGGCGTATTATCAATATCAGTTCGGTGGTGGCTCACTTTGCCAATGCAGGGCAAACCAACTACTCTGCTGCCAAAGCAGGTATGGAAGCCTTTAGCCGTAGCCTAGCCAAAGAAATGGGCAGCCGTCAAATTACCGTCAATAGCGTTGCCCCAGGCTTTATTGCAACTGAAATGACCGATGCTTTAAGTGAAGATATTCGTAAAAAAATGACCGATCAAGTGGCATTAAACCGCTTAGGCGAGCCACAAGATATTGCCAATGCAGTAAGTTTTTTAGCGAGCGAACAAGCAAGCTATATTACAGGTACAGTACTTCATGTCAATGGTGGACTGTACATGAATTAATGGCAAAACGATTTCATGGTGTTTGCTACATGATTTAACAAATCAACGTTGAAATAAGATATAATTTGCCATTGAATAGACGTGCCAGAGTGAATAAAATGCTGTTAATTTATTCCCTTTGGCATAGAACGCCAAATACATTTATTGGAGATTTGCCGTGAGCGATATCGAACAACGTGTTAAACAAGCTGTTGCAGAGCAATTAAGCATTGATGCAGCAACAATCAAAAATGAAGCTTCTTTCATGGAAGATTTAGGTGCTGACTCTTTGGATTTAGTTGAGCTTGTAATGTCTTTGGAAAATGAATTTGACATCACAATTCCAGATGAAGATTCAAACCAAATTACAACTGTTCAATCAGCGATTGACTATGTAACTGCTAAGCAATAATCTAAATTATTTTAGAGCTTTGCAAAAAAACCACCGATGATTGTCGGTGGTTTTTTATTGGGTTTATTTGACTATTGATGATACGATTGTTTGCACAATTTTACTCTTCATCATCGCCATAATATTTTACGCCAATACGAATTGGCTCACGCCCTTGTGAAATACGGAAACGATTGGTATCACGCAATGAATAGGCACAACCACAATATTCCTGCTGATAAAAATGCTCACGTTTACTGATTTCAATCATGCGTGAACTTCCCCCACCCTTACGCCAGTTGAAATCCCAATACACCACATCATCATACGGTGCAACGGCACGGTGTCCACAGTCATTGATTTGGTTCATATTTTTCCAGCGTGAAATGCCCAAACTACTGGTTAAAACAGGAAAGCCATGTTCATGAGCATAAAGTGCCGCACGTTCAAATCGCATATCAAAACACATGGTGCAACGGCGACCACGTTCAGGGTCATTTTCCATGCCTTTGGCACGAGCGAACCAGTTGTCTAGGTCATAATCGGCATCAATAAAGGGAATATTGTGCTTTTGAGCAAAAGCGATATTTTCATTTTTACGAATTTCATATTCTTTTTTCGGGTGAATATTCGGATTGTAAAAATAAATGGTAAATTCTATCCCACTCGCTAACATCGCTTCCATCACTTCACCAGAACACGGAGCACAGCACGAATGCAACAGTACTTTTTTCTGTCCATTGGGCGGTGTAAGCACAGGGCGATCAATCGGTGTTAAAAGTGGATTTTTGAGTGTAGGTGCTTGATTTGTCGTCATCGGCAATCTCTATCAAGGTCAATACAATGGGGCAAATTTTAGCATATTTTAGCCAAAATTTAATGCACTTTAAGTACCTGCTGGTGTAATTCTGCCAAGCCCTGCTCCATTTTTTGCTGTACAATGGCAGTTAAAGTCTTAATATCATAGCCTTCTACCGACATTGCTGGCAAAATCAACACATGAGCATGAACCATGTCATCTAATGCAAGCACTTGCTTGGCGTGTTGAGCAAAATCAATATCTACAAAAGGCACGGTGCTGTCCAACTGCCCATCAGCATTGACATAACACAATAAAGCGATTTGCAATGGGCGTTGTGTTTCTATCGCTGCACTCAATAATTTTCCATAAATTTTTTTAATTTGATGACCATTGGTGGTCGTCGCTTCTGGGAAAAAGACCAAGGGAATATCTTGGCGTAAATAATTTGCCATCTGCTGTCCGACTTTATTGGCATCGCCCGAGCCACGTTGGATAAATAATGTACCACCACAGCGTGCTAAAAAACCGACCACTGGCCATTGGGCAATTTCTGCTTTAGACAAAAAGAATAAGCGTGCCACCGAGCCAAGTACAGGAATATCTAAAAATGAAATATGATTACTCACCCACAATGCTGTTTGCTCTGGCACAGCACCATGCACATGTACTTGAATATTTAAAGCACGACACAAGCGTGTACAAAAATATTGTACATGGCGAGTATTTTTAGGGTTGGTTTGATCTTTGTGCAAACCATAACGGAAAATAATGAAAAATGCCGTAAAAATCAATGCGATGAGTGCAAATATTTTTACCAAATAGGTCTGAATCCGTTTCAATGCAGTCATTTCTTTACTTCAGCAATCGTGAATATTTAAGCTATATCATAGCAAAAGCGCACAAGGCGTGTCTTTAGCAAAAATGCTCCATTTTATACAGCATCGGCATGACATAAAAAAGCAGTACACAATCAAAATGTTGTACTGCTTTTACAAGTGCATGGTCGCTGTAATATGTAGATAATTTATGCTATTTCACGGCGTTTTAACATGGCATATAACACGCCTGTAACCAAACTTCCTACCGCAATCGCTACGATATACAACAAGGCATGATTGACCGCATTTGGAATTAATAAAACAAATATGCCACCATGGGGTGCAGCAACTTTTGCCCCAATCAATGCCACCAACGCTCCTGTAATTGCTCCACCGAGAATACAGCATGGAATCACACGTGCAGGATCTTTGGCAGCAAAAGGAATTGCCCCTTCACTAATAAAGCATAAACCCAAAACAAATGATGCCTTGCCTGCATTACGCTCATCTTCACTAAATTTACGACGTGCCAACATGGTCGCAATCGCTACACCAATAGCTGGCACCATACCACCTGCCATAGTGGCGGCAATTGGAAATTGATTGGGTTGATCCATCGTCAGTAGTCCAACGGAGAATGTATAGGCGGCTTTATTGATTGGCCCGCCCATATCTACGCACATCATCGCACCAAGGATCAGCCCCATCAATACCGCATTACTTGTACCCATATTTTTTAGGAAATTTTCCATTGCCGTAAACAGTTGAGCAACAGGTTCACCGACGACATAAAACATCAGCAAACCGACAAGCAAAGAGCTAATTAAAGGAATAATCAAAATTGGCTTTAAGGCTTGCATACTGCTAGGCAATGGAAATTTTCGTGCTACGAACAAGGCAATATAACCAGCCAAAAATCCTGAAACAATAGCACCTAAAAAGCCAGCACCAATTTGTGCAGATAATAAACCACCAATTAAACCAGCCGCCAAACCTGGACGGTCGGCAATAGAATAAGCAATATAGCCTGATAAAATTGGTACCATCAACGTAAAGGCAGCCTTACCTGTTTGCATTAAGACATCTGCCAATGAACCTTGTTGTTTAAAGGCTTCAATCCCAAATACAAAAGATAAAGCGATTAATAAACCACCTGCAACAACGATGGGTAACATAAACGACACGCCTGTCATCAAATGTTTATAAACCCCTGTTTTTTCAGATGTTTTATTTGATGATACCGTTGTACCTTGCTTCGCTGCCAAGGGTTGAGCCGTTGCGATGGCTTGTGCAAAAGCCTGATCTGTTTGTTTTAAAGCAAAACCCGTACCACAACGATACACTTTTTTGCCTGCAAAACGTGCTGTATCCACTTCAATATCTGTTGCTAAAATCACAATATCCGCTTGAGCAATCGCTTCATCGCTTAAAATATTTTTAGCACCGACTGAACCTTGTGTCTCTACATCTATATGATAACCCAGACGTTTTGCACCATCTTTTAACGCATCTGCAGCCATAAAAGTATGTGCCACGCCTGTTGGACACGCTGTAATCGCTACAAATTTTAGATTTTGCTGTGGCGAATGTGCTGCTGTGTGCCAAGTAAACTGTTGCGTGAATAATTGAGCAAAATATAGTTGGGGTTGATTGGCTTGTGTTAAATCTGCCACAGCACAACAATCGTTGGCATATTCACCTGCTTGCTGTGGTGCTTGACCAATAAAAATCACACGCTCAAATGCTCCTGCTGGACGTGCATCATGAATTTGAATGTAGTGATTGTCATAGCCTTGTTGCATAGCAAGGTGCATTAAACTTTTGCTAAATGCCAAAGCATTAATCTGCTGTATTGTTGGGGCGTTCATCACCCATAATAATCGTTTGTTCATGCTGTACTCTGGTTTCATTTTATTCATGACTGACAGCAATCACTTGCGTTTGCTGTTCTAATTGTGTGCGTTGTGCGATGCTAGGAATGCCAAAGCCAATTTGCGTTACCGCATGGCTTGCCAATGCTGTTGCAGTACATAAAATATCTTTAAAATCATACTGTTGAGATAAACCATGTACCATACCTGCCAATAAAGTATCCCCTGCACCTACTGTACTTTTTACTTGTACTCGTGGTGGTTTGGCGTGCAAATCTTGCTGATGATTTAACCAATTCACACCCTGCTCACCCATAGAAATCACGATATGTTCTATATGACAGTCCATTTGGGCAAATAAGGCTTTTTGCTGAGCCAATGTAGTTACATCTTGCTGAAAACTTTCGTACAATTCGTCAGTATTTGGTTTAATCAACCAAGGCTGCAATTGAATGGCTTGAATTAACGCTTCACCGCTGGTATCAATCGCAATTTTGCTCTGATGACCTTGTATTGTGCGTACAAGTTGCTCAAAATCTGCCAAACTAAAATTTTGCGGTAAACTGCCTGCAATCACAACATAATCTGCCTGCTTTGCCAAACGTTCACACTGCTGCAATAATGCCGACTTATCTGCTGTGCTGACCACAAAACCTTTACCATTAATATCAGTCATTCTCCCTGATTGTTCAGAGATTTTAATATTTTGGCGTGTTTCGCCATCAACATAAATAAATTGTGAATCAAAGCCTTGTGCTTGACAATGCGTATCAAAAATTTGGCGATTGGCTTGCCCTAAAAAGCCCGTAACAATCACATCATGCCCCAAATCTCGTAAAATTTGTGCCACATTTAAGCCTTTACCAGCGGCATGACTTTGTACATACTGTTGGCGATTGACTGCACCTAACTGCAATTCATTCACTTGCAAAGTCAAATCTATCGCAGGATTGAGCGTAATACATAACATTTTTTTCGCTTGTATCATGTTCATCTCCCTAAACTGACAATGCACGCACGGCAGCGGCACTTTCACACATTAAGGCTTGTTGTGCAAGCTGTTGGCATTGCGTATAGGATAATTCACGAATTTGTGCTTTTACCAATGCAATACGACTTGATGACATACTTAATTCATCTACCCCCAAGCCCAATAAAATCGGCACAGCTTTACGATCGCTTGCCAATTCACCACAAACACCGACCCATTTACCATGCTGATGAGCCGCTTGCACCGTGCGTTCAATCAACATTAGCACACTTGGGTGCAACGCATCGGCATCACGAGATAATTGTGAATGACCACGATCAATCGCCAATACATATTGCGTTAAATCATTTGTGCCGATACTAAAGAAATCGACTTCTTTCGCTAACACAGGAGCTAACAATGCTGCTGACGGCACTTCAATCATTATCCCCACTTGTAATTGTGGGCATGGATATTGTTGTACAATGTCATCTAAAATTGCTTTTGCCGCACGCCATTCTTCCACACGCCCCACCATTGGAAACATAATACGCAATGGACGCTGTTCAGCGGCTTTAATCAAAGCGACCAATTGCTGGCGTAATAATTCTGGCTGTTGCAAACTCAAACGAATACCACGCACCCCTAAAAATGGATTTTCTTCTGCTGGCATCGGCAAATAAGGCAAGGGTTTATCACCACCCACATCTAAAGTGCGAACAACTAAAGGACGACCCTGCAACGCATCAAAAACAATACGATAATCTTGCTCTTGGACTTGCTCGCTTGGTGCTTGCTGATGTGCCATAAAAACTAATTCGGTGCGTAATAAACCCACGGCTTCCGCACCTTGCTCTACGGCTTTTGCTGTGTCATGCACATCGCCCAAATTACACGCAATTTCTACTTGATGACCGTCTTGTGTCATTGCTGGCTCATGGCAATGCTGAATGGCTTGAGCTTTTTGCTGTTGTTCATATTGTTGCTGCTGAATGGCTTGTTGTACACGTTGCGAATTTGGATTACAGAAAAACTCGCCTGTTTCACCATCTAACAAAATTTGTGCAGTTGCATTGATCTGTAAAATCGCAGCACCAGCACCCACAATCGCAGGAATACCCAAAGCTCGTGCCACAATCGCACTATGCGAACTTGCACCACCCACAGCAGTAATAATTCCTGCCACTTTTTGTGGGTCTAGCCTTGCAACATCGCTCGGCACTAAATCATGTTTTACTAAAATATATGCTTCATTTGGTGCTTGCTGTGCAATATCACCACACAATACAGCTAAAACACGATGCCCCACATCTCGTAAATCTGCCGCTCGTTCGGCTAACAATTGATTTTTGAGTTGAGCTTGTTGCTCTGCCATCTGTTGAATTTGCCCATGCCAAGCTGCTTCTGCTGATGCCTGTTGCTGGTCAATACGCTGTTTGACGACATTTAATAATTCATCATCTTCCAACAAAGCAATGTGTGCAGTAAAAATTTGAGCAATATTTTCTGCCGTTGCCTGTGCGACCAATTGCTGTAAATCTTGCTTTACTTGTGCGATTGCGTGCAGTACACGTTGCCATTGTTCTGCTGGTTGCTCTGCCGTCATCGCATAATGATAGTGTTGCTCTTGCACTTTATAAATTGGAGCAACTGCCACACCTGTTGATGCCGCTACACCATAATACGCCACATCATCAATCAATGGAGCAAGGTTTTGAGCTGGCTCATGTAATGCTTGTGAGTGAACATTGTGAGAAGTTTCTAATAAATCAGAAAATGGCTGAACATCTTCACCCAAGCCTTGTTCTACAGCTTGAATGATATTGGCTAAATGCTGTTCTGCTGGCGTATTTGGCTCTGCCATAAATGTCAAAGTTTGCCCACGCACTGCCCCAAGCGATAATAACTGGCTTAAACTTTTTGCCGAAACTGCTGCACCACCATCTAAAGAGATTAAAATTTCACCTTGCCATGTTTTACATACATTCGCCAAAGCCGTTGCTGGACGAGCGTGTAAACCATGTGCATTTGCCAAACGTACCGATTGACTTTTCCATGTCGGTAATAATTCCGCACCCACTTGCTGAGCTAAATCTTGTACTGATGATGTTTGCTGAATGTCTTGCTGAAAAAATACGTCAAATAAATGATTTAATTTATCCAAATCCGTTTGCTCATTACTTGCGACACAAAGCAATAAAGACAACGGTTGCGATTGAAATTGAATGGCTTCAGCCAATTGTACGATACACACAGCAGGCGATTTGACCGCTTGTGTTGCACTGACCGTCCAAATGCCTGTTTGCAATTGTACTGCCGTAGTTAAATCTATACCTGCTAAAAAGCCTGCAGAAACATACTGTTGCTGCTTCAATCGCTGACAAGCAACATATAAGACATCATCAATATCCTGTGCTTGTACTTGCGTCATAACCAAACTTTCATGAATGGCTAATTGTGCAGCATTCGCATTTAAAATCGCTAAAATATCATCTGCCGTTTGTGCTTGACGAATGCGTTGTTCTACATCATCTTGCAAGGCTTTCGTTAAAAGCTGCAACAAATGCAAATGCTCATCGGATTGAGCCGCAATCGCAACAGCCAAATACACGACTTGACCTTGCCCCCAATCTACACCTTGTGGGAAATGCACCAAACGCACGCCCGTTTTCACAATCGCTTGGCGACTTTGCGGTGTACCATGTGGAATAGCAATTCCCTGCCCCAAATACGTTGCCGATTGTGATTCACGCTGTTGCAGACCAATTAGATAATCTACTGTGGTTAAACCATCTTGTTGTAAAAAATTTGCGATACACTGCAACGCTGCCGCTTTATCTGCAGCGTGTTGGTGCATATACACATGGGAAGATTCAAGCATTAACATAAAGATGTCATCTAAATTAAAAAAATCTGTGCATTATAACGCATTTTAGCTACAAAATTCATGGCAAGAATGCTGATTGAACCAATAATTTGTAATCTACTCATCATATCAGATGATTTTGGTAAACTTACATTTTCAAGCACAACCATTTATTCCTGTTAAGATTGCCACATCAACAATATTAAGAACATTTTATGGCAACTTATTTCGTTTCACGCCATGCTGGTGCAATTGCTTGGATTCAGCAAGAACCCATTCAAATTGATCATTATTTAACACACATTCACGAAGATGATTTAGCCATGTTTCAAGCTGGCGATGATGTGATTGGTATTTTACCCACAGCCATTATTGCCGACTTAAATGCCAAAGGCGTGCGTTATTTCCATTTATCTTATCGCACGCCACAAGCCTTGCGTGGCGTAGAATTATCTGCTGAACAATTGCGTGCCTTAGGTGCGTGCTTACAAGAGTTTCATGTCCAACGTATAGAACAACAATAACTTTCAATTAAGTGATATTTATCACAAAATCAATTATTCACTATTCCACACACACTGCTTTTTTGCTAAAATAACTCCCTTTATCCCTGCTGTTTTGACAGCATTTTCCAGTATCAGCGAACTGTTTTTTCGCCTTGATTGAGTATCTTTATGAAATTTGAAAAACTCGCCCAATCGGGTCGTGCCAGACGTGGGCGTTTAACCTTGCAACACGGCACGATTGAAACGCCTGTATTTATGCCTGTCGGTACTTATGGCACGGTCAAAGGAATGTTACCCCGTGATATTGAAGAGATTAAAGCTCAAATTATTCTCGGTAATACCTTTCATCTCTACTTACGCCCAGGCTTGGACGTGATTAAACAACACGGCGGTTTGCATGAATTTATCCGTTGGGATAAGCCAATTTTAACCGATTCTGGTGGTTTCCAAGTGTTCAGCTTGGGCAAAATGCGTAAAATTGCCGAAGAAGGGGTTACATTTCGCTCACCGATTGATGGCTCAAAAGTGTTTTTATCGCCTGAAATTTCGATGGAAATTCAGCGTGTGTTAAATTCTGACATCGTGATGATTTTTGATGAATGCACGCCTTATCCTGCCACACATCAGCAAGCTCAAGAGTCATTGCAGTTGTCGTTACGTTGGGCAAAGCGTTGTAAAACCGCTCATGATGAAAGTGGCAATCCGAATGCCTTATTTGGCATTATTCAAGGTGGAATGTACGAAGATTTGCGTGATGAATCTTTAAATGGTTTGCTGGACATCGGTTTTGATGGCTATGCGATTGGTGGTTTATCGGTCGGTGAACCCAAAGAAGAAATGATTAAAGTGTTGGATTATTTGCCGAACAAAATGCCACACGATAAACCACGTTATTTGATGGGTGTGGGCAAACCTGAAGATATAGTAGAAGCGGTGCGTCGTGGTATTGATATGTTTGACTGTGTGATGCCGACACGCAATGCTCGTAATGGTCATTATTTCGTTACCGATGGTTTGGTGCGTATTCGCAACAGTCAATATCGTCATGATGAACAACCGCTAGACGCTCATTGCGATTGTTACACTTGCCAAAATTTTACTCGTGCTTATCTCTATCATTTGGAGAAATGTGGCGAGATGTTAGCGTCTATGCTCGGTACAATTCATAATTTGCGTTATTATCAACGTTTGATGGAAATGA
>JAUNHS010000026.1 GCA_030523805.1 Acinetobacter sp. | reverse complement strand
AAAGCGTGTATACGTTTATAGCGTATCAAGGGTTCGAATCCCTTTCTCACCGCCATACTTATAAATTAGCATGATTACTCATGCTTTTTTTATATAAAAATTTAAGTAAAAATCAATAACTTATCAAAATTACATATATTTTTATATCTTTACATAACACGTTATGATATGATTTTTTCTGTACCCTTGTGTGTACCCCTGACCCCCTTTTGTACCCTAGCCTAAATTTTGAGCAAAACGCCATGAAAAAAGACGATGTAAAACGCTTTCCAATGACCGATACCACACTTGAAAGTTTAGAGCCTGAAGCTCAAGAATACGCACTCCATGATGGGAACGGCTTATATTTTAGAGTGCGTAAAAATGGCAATAAAGACTGGAGATTTAGATATAAAAATGAACTTGGTAAAACTGCATGGAAAGGGCTTGGCGGGTACCCCAAAGTAAAGGGTAAACTTGCTAGAGAGAAAGCAAGAAAATTAATGGACATTCTAGCAAATGGCGGTGATATTAATGAAAGTAAAACCCCTATTACTTTTGCAGAATTAGCAGATGAATGGCTTAATCACTACCAAAACACGGTAAAGGTTAGTACTTTTCAAACTACCTTATCAAGAATAAATAATCATCTATTACCTTTTTTTGGTAAACGAGATTTTAAAAAAATTACATCTAAAGAATGGAAAGATTATTTTTTAGAGCAACAAATCACAACAGGTGCTTATGAAGTTTATAAACGCACAGCAAATATTGCAGACAGAATTTATGACTATGCAAAGTTTAGCTATGATAATGTAGAAAATCCAGTTAAAGGAATTAGTGCATTCTTACTATCAGATGATGAAAGAAATTATCCACACGTTGAACAGCACGAAATCCCAAAACTCATTAACGATATTTTAAATTATCCAACAACTAAAGGGCGTTACGCTTTAATGCTACTTGCTTTATTTTATTGCCGCCCTAGTGAATTATTAAAGGCAAAATGGACTGATTTTGACCTTACAGAAAATACTTGGCATATCCCAAAAGAAAATACAAAAACAGACAGGGATTTTACACGCCCTATTTCTAGACAAGCAAAAGAAATCCTAATCAAGCTACAACGATATACTGGAAACGCCGTGTATATATTCCCTAATGCTAGGGATAATTCACGCCCTGCTACATTAGGATTTCTAGAAAAAGCATTACATAGAATAGGCTATAAAGACAAACATACACCGCATGGCTTTAGACATATGGCAAGTACTTATATCAATGAACACACAGCGATTGATAACACAAAATTTGATGAACGTATCATATCATTTTCTTTAACTCATAAAACAACAGGGGTTAAAGGAAAATATAACAAGGCTCAATATCTTAAAGACCGTCAAGCATTAGCTCAATGGTATGCAAACCAACTATACAGCATGATTGATAAAGGGAAACTACACAAAAATTTTTAATATATTTTCTTGTCTTTATATATATTCATTTTATCTTTATATGTGCTAACATGAACACATGAAAAGATGGAGACTAAAGCAATGATTATAGACTTTCCACCGCATGAAATGGCAATCATCAAACAAGCAAGCGAAAAGCAAGGGCTAGACGTTGAGAGCTATGCTCAAAAAGTACTTTTTGAAAATGCAATAAACACCCTTTACGAGTTTAAAGGCTATGATATTGAAGCAATGGATAAGGCTTTAAATGGCGGTTTTGTTGAAGTGCCACACTTTAGCAATGATGATGACTTTATCGAATGGCTCAATAATCTAACCGATGATGACTTTACAAAGGGGGCTTAAATGCAAGTCTTTTTTAGTCAAAGTTTTTCAAAAAAGCTAGTCAATTTTCCTAGAGCTGACCAACTCAAGATTAAAGCATTTAAAGACCACATACAGCAACACGGATTTATAGGGTTAAAAGGGCGTAATAAATCATCTGATAACGTACCTAAAGACAATCCAAAATGGCTAGAGACGGTAAAGCACGCACAAGCTAATCATTTATGGCATTACCATATCGGCATACCTGAATACATAGAGCTTGCAAGCGGTGAATGTGTATCTCAATACGTTTTGCATTATGTGCTTGGCGATGGGTTTATAAAGATTGTGGATTTATCGCCACACCCACCGCTAGAGCTACCACAAAATATTGATTAACACGGCGATATTAAATTGCTGTGAATTTTTAAGGCGTTACTATGACTTTCAACGATATTTCAAAAGAAACTTTAACAAATAGCTTTAGCAGTCTTGCAAAAGAAACTTTAACAAATAGCTTTAGCAGTCTTGCAAAAGAAAATTTTATATCTGTTTTAGACTTATTGGAATTACTAGCAAACCGCCATAATAAAAGCCCTGCAGAAATGGCACGAGCTTTATTATCACACAAAACAGAATTAGAGCTATTAATACCATTAATGAAAGTAGAAAAAACGGTTACGATGTACGAGCCTATGAACGTCATGCAATGGCAAAGCCCTATGACCATATTAGAAAAAATAGCAAATTATCAAGCCATGACCATGTACGCAGAAATGATAACAGGCTTTTCACGCTTTCACATTTTACGCTTACTCAATAAACTAGACTTTATGATTGATGACAGCGAAATAAGCTACCATGAAGCATACCACCCTATACAGTACGAGCTAGAAAGACTACAGCCAAAACAGCTCATTAATTACTATGAAACACTAAAAGAAATCATCACAAAGCCTAAAGAAAATCCAACACTAGGGCAAATAGTAAACGCTTTAGGCGGTTACATCTCAAGCCCTTTACTACTCATGATTAGAGCAAGCCTAGCAATTAACTTTAATGACACCTATTCAAATTTGAAAAGCAAAAGTAATAAAATCCACCGCTTTACTAAAGATGAACAGGGATATTTAACGGATTTACAACACAAAGCCTTACGCTCAATGATAAATGACAATGGGGCTTACAGGGCAAAAGAAAATAGAGAGCCTAGAAATATTTTTGACATAGCCGTTGATATGGATTGTCTGATAATAAGCTACAGTAATGTAGCTTTTTTTATATCTATTTTAAGTGATTGTTTTGTTATAACTTATTGATTTTACTGCAAAAATAAAAACGTGCTTTTCATTTCTCACACTTGAGAAGTGATAAAAAAAGTTATCCTAATGTTATCCCACTCTAAAAAAATATCGCCCTAATCTCGCCGTGCTTTTTAAAAACTTATTGGGGTAATCATGGGGTATTTTAAAAAATCCTTACCGTAATCTTACCGTAAAAAAACTTGCCGTAATCTTGCCGTTGTTTTCAAAATCTAGGCTATCCATTGCTAACACTATAAAAAAAATGGAGCGAAAAAATCAATGACTTACAACTTGTGTCCAACTTTCATGCTTTTGTACCCAAAAAAAATGCTTTTGTGTCCAACTTTAACAATTTTGTGTCCAACTTTAGCCATTATCATTTAAAACAACATTAAACAAGCAACAAGGGGCATGAAATGACACCGATTAGAGTTACATACAATCAAGTATGCGAAATGCTAGCAATCAAACGCAATAAGTTAAACGAGCTTATGCGAAATGATGAAACTTTTCCTAGAGCATACAAAGACGGTACGAGCCGTCAAAGCAAAGTTTATTTTGACTATCAAAGCATAGTTGAATGGCATAAAAATAAACTACAGGAAAGCACAGCATGAACTCACATCATCTTACAAATCTAAATCAATAACCACTAAAAACGCCCTAATCTAAATTAGGGCGTTGGAGTTTACAATGCCACACTTTAATACAATTACATTTCATTGTCTAGACGGTTCACAGCAGACAATTCATAGCATTAACGATTTTGAAACAGCCATATTAAAACAAGGCACACACGGCGATAAACGCTATATTAGCCAAGATAGCTATTTACATGATGAATGCTTGGACGGCTCAATCGCTTATCCACAATGGCAATATATTCAACAACAATGGCAAATTGTAGGTTATGTTATCCCACCAAATGCACAGATCGAGAAAAGCATTCAAATTGGAGAGCATGGCATACTAGGCTTACACCTAAACACGCCTAAAAATCCGATTGTAATTACTGAAAATATGCGCCATTTTGCAATGATAGCAGAATATGGCTTTAGTTGTGCTTGTACGCATGAATTAGAGCATATCAGCGAAAAGATAGCCATTATAAACATTGATGATTTAGACCACGCTACAATCGCAAATAAGACGGCTTTAAACAAGATTATTCATGACCGCATGAAATCACTAGAATATGAAAATCATCATCTTATTGTAACCAATATGAACGATATTCAAATAAAGCCTATTTATTGGTTGTGGCATGGCTGGATTGCAAAAGGTAAATTAACATTGCTTGCTGGTGCTGGAGGTTGTGGCAAAACAAACCTATTACTTTCAATCATTGCAAGCATAACAACAGGTAATGATTTCCCTGATAAATCGCCATGTAAAGATGTAAGTAGTGCGTTAATCTTTTCTACTGAAGACGACCCCCACGACACGCTAAAACCACGCCTAATTGCAAATGGGGCTAATCTTTCCAAAATAGGCATGATAACAGGGGTTAAAGATGACAAAGGCGAAATAACGCCATTTAATCCACGCAAACATCTACAAAGTATTAGAGACTATGCAAAAGCACAAAGAGATTTAAAAATTATCATGATCGATCCTATAGTGAGTTTTATACACGGCGATACAAACGACAATAGCAAAGTTAGAGACGGTTTAGAGCCTTTAGTTGATTTTGCAATGGAGACCAACATTGCAATTGTAGGCATTACGCACTTTTCAAAAGGGGGCTTAAACAAAAAGGCAAGCGATAGAGTAATGGGGGCTCAAGCATTTAATGCAGTAGCAAGAACGGTATTAGTAGCTACAAAAAAAGAAAACGAAAATAAAGGAATTTTAACCATTTCAAAAAGCAACATCACAACGTGCGATAAAGGCATTACTTACAGCATAGAGCAAGTAAGTTTACATGATGGATTAATACCAACAACAAAAACGCTATGGCATGATGTAGTAAACGGCTCAGCAACTGAATTACTTGCTGAATATGAACGCCCTATAGAATTTGACAGTGAGATTGAAGAAGTGAAGCACTTTTTACAAGTTACTTTATCAGCAAATGATAAAATGACAGCAAAAGAAGTCTATAGCTTAACAGGCAAACAAGGCTATTCAATATCAACGGTAAACAGGGCTAAAACAGCACTAGGCATAAAATCACAATTAGAGCAATCAGACAGGCACAATAAGATGTGGTATTGGATTTTACCCCCTGAACATTGCATAGATAACACGCCTTTTTAACTTGCAAAAAATACGACTTCTAAAGATACTCACCAATCCCTAAAGATACTCATGCTTGAGTATCTTTAGAACACTATTAAAATCATATACTTAACATCACTTTTTCCTAAAGATACTCAAGTTTAAAAATATGAACACCTTAAGAATAATCTATTAAGATGTTCACACTCTCACAGTTGAATACCTTAAGCAAAAAACACTCTTTAAACCCTATCTACAAGTGCATTTGTAAAGATACTCATGCTTGAATATCTTAAGGGAATGATGAATATCTTTAGAATGTGCAAAAAGTTACTTTTAAACATTAAATTTAGTCTTTCATGGGGTTGAATTTACAGCCCTTAATATTGAAAGTGTAAATATATGCTGAATACCCTTATTTTTTTATACTTTACATCATATTAAAAACATCATATTATTTGTATGTATCTATATATCATTTTATAACAGCTTTCTATTTGTACCCTTGCTTGTACCCCTGCAAAACAATAATAAAATAATATCCATATAAATCAATATATTACAATCAAAATGCAAAGACCTTTCTCACCGCCATACAGTTAAATCAGTCCATTTTTTATCCACCATTGTAATCCATAGCTTACACGCACTGTCCTATTTCGCTGATATTCAGCATACAAAAATTTTTATATTCTACAACTACAGCAAGGGAAGTCAGGACGACGCAAACGGATAGGAGCTGTACAGGATGGCAACGCACTTCGGTGGATTGCTCTGGAAAGACAGGAGTTACGCAGGATAGAAAGCCACGCAATATGGACGATGAATTGCGTGGCTTTTGCTTTGGTCAAGAATAAATTTCAACGCTGTTTTCAACAAAAAAGTCGCCATAAGCGACTTTTAGTGTAGTATTTCACAATTTTTACAATTAGGCTTTTGTGACCAAGGCTACACCTTCAAATTGTACACCAGCCCAACCATGTTGCATAAATTGGCGAATATTTTGATGGTCAGTTGCTTCTGGCGTTGCCAAAACTGATTGATAATGTTCGGCAAATAATGGCAAAGTCTGTTCAGGCGTTAAGTCATGTAATTGAGCAAAATATAAGACCTTTGCACTACCTTGATTTTCTGTAGTTTGATTATAATTTGCACCATTTTTAAATGCCGTTGGTGTATGTGTATAACGTGCTTCAATAAATGCAATCACATCACTAAAAGCAACTTGCTGTGCTTGGACTTGACTTAAAAAGTTTTGAATATCAGTAGACATATTTTTACTCCAGAAAAGATGAGACCTAATTCTTCTCACCTTAAATTGTTTGGTTTCATCAAAAACCACTATAGCATAACACTAATTGACGTATTTTTTACTTTATTTTGTTTATTTTTTAGATTAAAATAATGTCTCTTTCGCTGTAGTGATGCACGGCGATCTAAATCCCGATATTTTCATATCGGATTTAGAAAATTATCACAATTTGATCCCTTATTTAAGCATCTCGGAGAAATCTCATGGCTTTAACTACTGCTCAACGTGCTGAAATCGTTGCTAAATTTGCTCGTGCTGAAAATGACACTGGTTCACCAGAAGTTCAAGTGGCTTTATTAACAGCTCAAATCAATGACTTACAAGGTCACTTCAAAGAGCATAAGCACGACCATCACAGCCGTCGTGGTTTAATTCGTATGGTAAACCAACGCCGTAAATTGTTAGATTACTTAAAGCGTAAAGACGCTGCACGTTATACACAATTAATCGGTGCTTTAGGCTTACGTCGTTAATGCCAATGGTGTTGCATCATTTCTGTGTAGAAGCGGTTCAACACCGTGCAAAATCAATCTGTGCTTTGTTTCAGTTTTGATTTATAAAAGGGGCGATTTAGTCGCTCCTTTTGTGTTTTTATCGTGTATTTGATGTGGTGATTTGAATCATTGTGGCTTCTAAGTTTTATGATTGAACTGTAAATGATAAAACTTAGGGGCTAATCAAGTCATTCATCAAACATATCATTTTTATGAATAGGAAAATTACAATGTCAATGTTTAATATTGTACGCAAAGAATTTCAGTATGGTCAGCATACTGTGGTATTAGAAACTGGTCGTGTGGCTCGTCAAGCCAATACGGTGGTAATTACGATGGGTGGTGTAACGGTATTGGTTGCCGTCGTCGCAGCTCCAACAGCAAAAGCAGGCACAGACTTTTTCCCATTAACAGTAAATTATCAAGAAAAACAATATGCTGCAGGGCGTATTCCAGGGGGTTACGGCAAGCGTGAAGGGCGTGCCAGCGAAGCAGAAACTTTAATTTCTCGTTTAATTGACCGTCCAATTCGTCCATTATTCCCTGAAGGCTATTATAACGAAGTACAAGTTACTGCAACCGTGATTTCATCAGACAAATCAATGGAAGCCGATATTGCAGCCATGTTAGGGACTTCGGCAGCACTTGCAATTGCAGGTACACCATTCCGTGGGCCAATCGGTGCAGCTCGTGTCGGTTTAATCAATGGCGAATATGTATTAAACCCGAATTATGAGCAAATGGCTCAATCTGATCTTGACCTTGTAGTCGCAGGGACAGAATCGGCGGTGTTAATGGTAGAATCTGAAGCGAAAGAATTGACTGAAGACCAAATGTTAGGTGCAGTTTTATTCGGTCATGATGAGCAACAAATCGCCATTCAAGCCATTAAAGAATTTGCTGCGGCAGCAGGTGCAGTTGAGTCAGATTGGGTTGCTCCAACGCACAATGAAGAATTGCGTGCTAACTTAAAAGCAGCATTTGAAGCGAAAATTTCTGAAGCCTACACCATTGCTGTGAAGCAAGAGCGTTATGCAGCTTTAGATGCGTTATATGAACAAGCTGTTGCTCAATTTGTTCCTGAAGAAGATGAAACAGGTATTGCTGATGAAGTGGCGTATTTGTTTGAAGATTTAAAATACCGCACCGTGCGTGATAATATTTTAAGTGGCAAACCTCGTATCGATGGCCGTGATACCAAAACTGTACGTCAGTTAGATGTGCAAGTGGGCGTGTTAGAGCGTACACACGGTTCGGCTTTATTCACTCGTGGCGAAACGCAAGCCCTTGTAACTGCAACATTGGGCAATACCCGTGATGCGTTGATGGTGGATACGTTAGCTGGCACGAAATCTGACAACTTTATGTTGCATTATAATTTCCCTGCCTATTCTGTAGGTGAAACAGGTCGTGAATCTGGCCCGAAACGTCGTGAAATTGGTCATGGTCGTTTGGCTCGTCGTGGTGTGCAAGCTGTGTTACCTGCAGCAGATCGTTTCCCTTATGTATTACGTGTGGTGTCGGATATTACCGAATCAAATGGTTCATCATCAATGGCTTCTGTCTGCGGTGCATCATTAGCGTTAATGGATGCAGGCGTGCCATTAAAAGCTCCTGTGGCAGGTATTGCGATGGGCTTGGTGAAAGAAGGCGAACGTTTTGCCGTATTGTCTGATATTTTAGGCGATGAAGACCACTTGGGCGATATGGACTTTAAAGTGGCAGGTTCAGCAAATGGTATTACCGCTTTACAGATGGACATCAAGATTGAAGGCATTACCGAAGAAATCATGGAAGTGGCATTAAACCAAGCCTTTGCAGGTCGTATGCATATTTTGAATGAAATGAATAAAGTGATTTCTCGTGCTCGTGAAGAGATTTCAATTCATGCCCCAACATTCCAAGTGATTAACATCAATCCTGATAAAATCCGTGATGTGATTGGTAAAGGTGGTGCGACAATCCGTTCAATTACAGAAGAAACAGGGGCGGCGATTGATATTGAAGACAATGGTACTGTGCGTATCTTTGGTGAGTCAAAACAATCAGCAAATGCAGCTGTAGCACGCATTCAAGCCTTAACTGCTGAAGTGGAAGCAGGTAAGATTTATACAGGGAAAGTGGTACGTTTGGCTGAATTTGGTGCGTTTGTGAACATCTTACCTGGTACAGATGGTTTGGTGCATATTTCGCAAATTTCAAATGAGCGTGTAGCAAATGTCAGCGATGTATTGGCTGAAGGTCAAATTGTTCAAGTACAAGTGCAAGATGTGGACAACCGTGGTCGTATCAAATTGACGATGAAGGATATTCCACAAAATCCTGCTTAATTTGGTATAAGCCAATTAAAACGCCTAATCAAAATGATTAGGCGTTTTTTTGATTTCGCTTTTCTTACTTCACAAACCCATGTTCCATCAAAAAAGCCAAATCTAATGTAGATTTTTGCTCCGTATCTGACTGTGCTGCTTTATCGCCAAGCAACAATCGCTCTATATAACGTGCCAAAATATCTACTTCCAAATTGACTTGCGTACCCACTTGCCATTGGCTAATCGTTGTTTTTTCAGCAGTATGTGGTACAAGGTTCAAACTCACCACTGTCCCATTTAAATGATTAATGGTCAAACTAATCCCATCTACTGTAATAGAACCTTTTTCTGCCAAATATTTTGCCAAAGGTGCAGGGCAATGTACTTCAAAATACAATGAACGTGCATCTTTACGCACGACAGCAATTTCACCCACACCATCAACATGACCACTGACAATATGACCGCCCAAGCGTGTCGTTGGTAATAACGCTTTTTCTAAATTGACTGCTTGCCCGACTTGCCAACGCCCGAGTGTCGTACGGCTTAAACTTTCCAGCGATACATCTGCCGCATACCACGTTGCACCAAAATCAATCACCGTCAAGCAAACACCATTGGTCGCAATAGAATCGCCCAACTGCACATCGGACATATCTAATGTTCCCACATCAATGGTTAAACGCACATCTCCAGCTAAACGTTGGATTGCTCGGATATGTCCGACACTTTCAATAATTCCTGTAAACATTGGCTATTACCATAATTCTAATTGCTTTTTCGGCCCTGTAGTATCCACGCCACCCATTTCTGCAGAATGAAATAATTGCCGCAATAATTGGTGAATTGGTGGGCCAGATTTTGCTGTGGTATCTGTAATCACGATATACTCTAGCACCCGTGAACGTTCGCTTTTGCGTTGATTGCTCACTCTGTAGCGTGGAACATCTTGCGTTAAAAGGGTAATGCGTCCACGCTTTAAATTGGCTGCTAAAATATCTTCTGCCGAAATATTACCATCGGTAGAATAGCTGGTTAAAATATAACGTGCATTGATGGTTTCTAGCAGTTTTTCATAGGCTTTTTTTGCGTGTTTTGATGAATTATAACGACTAGAACGCTCTTTACGCCATGCTTTATCAATTCCACTTTTGAAACCTTTAATGTTCGGTGGTGGTAAATCTTTCTGATTCCACAAGGTTAAAGCATTCAGTACATGATAATTACTGCTATACGCATGTTGATTATACGGTGGGTCTAAATACGCCACATCAACCATAAAGCCTTTCATACCTTCGGCAAGTTTCTGAGCATCTTCACACCACACTTCCGCAACACCTTTATTTTTACTTTCGCCTGTTGCACAAAATAAACTTGGCTCAAGCCAAATCGGAGAATCAATGCGTTCTAAAGCCGTTTTGGTTTTTCCGCCCCAACCCTGATGGAAACTTTTAAATACACCACTGGTATTGCTCACAAAACTCGCTGCATATAATAATGGTGCAAGTAAAGCACTCATTTCTACATCATTAATCACGCCTTGCCATTGCCACGTTTCTATTTGCTGGCGAATGGCATCAATTTTCATGCCATTTTTACGTTTAAAAAATAAACGATCATACGCCAAATCATAATGATCATCGTCTCTTGGGCATAAATTGTGCGTTACCCAACCTTTCGCATCGGGCAAATGGTTCAGCAAGTGAATTGCATTTTCATAACCGCCCAATTTATCAAAAGCAGGGGCTTTTGTACAAGACAATACAGCATGATTTAAAGCATAGCTATAAGGTTCCCAATCATTTGCAATCACACGATAGCCTTGCTCACGAGCCAACCGAGAAACCACGCCACTACCTGCAAAAAAATCTGCAAATAGTGGGGCATTCTTTTTACGCCCTTGCTGGAGCGTACCTGTTAATTCTAAGGCTTGTAAAATAAGGTCCAATAAACGTCGCTTATTGCCCAAATAAGGAATAAGTTGATGGAAAAGGTATTCGTCTGTTACCCGTGCGGAATGGCGTCGCTTATGATAGACCGATGCTGTGTTACTCATAAATTTGTGGTGTTCTCTTTCATTGGTTGTGGCGTAAGTTGCACACGCAAGTCTTGCCCCACCATTTTAACACGTTTCACGTGAAACCGATATTGCTGACTTAATTGTTGAATATCTTGTATAAACATTGGCTGTGCAGTGCTTCCCAACAATGTTGGTGCGATATAGTGAATGATTTCATCAACCAAACCCTGTTGGATAAATGCCGTCGCCAACGTCGCCCCTGCTTCAATCAATACATCATAAATGTGTTCATCTTGACACAAGGTGCGTAGCAATTGGGGCAAAGGTTGCGTTTCTAATTGTTTAACGCCCATATCGGCTAATTCTTGCCGATACGGCCCAACCACTATCACCTGTTCAGCTTGCTGCAAAATTTTAGCAGTCAAGGGCAATCGTCCTTGACGGTCTAAAATAACACGCTTCGGCTGTAGTACAGGACTATTTGCATTGACTTGATAAACTTGTCCTTGCTCGTCTAATAATTGTCGGACATTGAGCTGACAATCATCTGCCAATACGGTTTGAATGCCTGTAATCACTGCCCCTGAAATTGCACGCCAATGTTGCACATCTTGCCTTGCATCTACACCTGTAATCCACTGCGATTCGCCTGATTGCATCGCTGTGCGACCATCTAAACTACTGGCAATTTTTAAGCGAACATAAGGCATTTGACTTGCCATGGCTTTTAAAAACCCACGATTTAATTCTGCCGCTGCGGCTTCAGCAATGCCTGTTGTTACATCTATACCTGCTTGCTGTAACCGTGCAATGCCCTGCCCTGCAACCAATGGATTAGGGTCATGGCAAGCAATCACCACTCGGCTGACTTTAGCAGCAATCAAAGCATTAGCACACGGTGGCGTACGTCCAAAATGCGAACATGGCTCTAAGGTAACATAAGCCGTTGCACCTTCAGCTTGCTCACCTGCTTCACGCAAAGCAAAGACTTCAGCGTGTGGTTGTCCTGCCTGTGGGTGAAAACCTTGCCCAATCACTACACCATCTTTTACAATCACACAACCCACATTGGGATTGGGTCTGGTGCGATATTGCCCTTGTTTGGCCAGAGCAATCGCTTGTTGCATATAAAATTCATCGTGCTGTGTCATGCTTGTGCCTTGCTTCATGATTGTTTAGATTCTCGCATACGTTCTATATGCTGTACAAATGCTTCAACGTGCTGAAAATCTTGATAGACCGATGCAAACCGAACATACGCCACTTCATCTAACTTATATAAACGATCCATCACAATTTCACCAATGGTGCGAGAACTAATATCTCGCTCGCCCAAGCGTAAAATATGCGATTGAATATCGCTCACCACTGCTTCAATTTGCTCTTGTGAAATTGGTCGCTTTTGTAAAGCGTGCATCAACGAACGACGTAATTTTTGCATATCAAAAGGTTCGCTACTGCCATTGGCTTTTAGCACCCGTGGCAACAATACTTCACAGCTTTCAAATGTGGTAAATCGCTCCTTACACGACAAACATTCACGGCGACGACGAATTTGACTACCTTCAGCTACCAAGCGAGTATCAACGACTTTACTATCCGCAGCATGGCAATATGGACAATGCATGATTCTCTCCTAAGCAATTTTTTCAATTAAGCAATAATAAAAACCATCGCCACCACGATGCTGTGGCAACAATTGTCGCCCATACTGCTGAGCAATCCCCCAATCTGCATCAATCACACGCTCTTTTGCATCTTGGTGTTGGGCAAAAAAGTGCTGCATTTGCTGTTCATTTTCAGCTTTTAAAATAGAACACGTAATATACAACAATACGCCACCGACTTTAAGCTGTTGCCACATATGCTCTAAAATTTGCTGCTGCAATGCCACCGTTTGAGCAACATCGCTGGCTTGGCGTAATAAGCGAATATCAGGGTGGCGACGAATCACGCCTGTTGCCGTACACGGTGCATCTAAAATAATGCAATCCACCAATGTTGGGCTTTGCCATTGTTGAGCATCTGCGGCAATACATTGCACAGATTGCGTATCCAGCTGTAAACGTTGTAAATTTTCCTGTACTTTTTCTAAACGTACAGCATCATTATCTAAAGCAAATAATTGTTTAGGTTGATATTTTTCCAATAAATGTGCTGTTTTTCCACCTGGGGCAGCACAAGCATCAATCACTATTTTATCATCTAAATTAGGCAATAAGGTTGCACATAATTGTGCGTGTTCATCTTGCACCGAAAATAAACCATCAGCAAAACCAACCAACTGTGGAATTTGCACCGATTGCTGCAATCGCACACCTGCTTCGGCATATTGGCAAGGCTCAAAAGCAATCTCATGTTGCTGCAATGCTTGATGATATTCTGCAACCGTGTTTTGGCGAGTGTTAATTCGCAACGTTAATGGTGCAACCTGTTTTAATTGCTGAAACAAATCTGAGCTTTGCTCGCCCCAATCTTTTTTCAAGCGTTTATACAGCCAGCTTGGCAAACCATGTGCTTGCGATAAAATCGCCTGAAAATCGTCCTGCTCTCGTGTGGCACGACGTAAAATGGCATTGACCACACCGCTTAAACCGTCATAGCCCAATTGCTTGCACGCATCTACAGTTTCCGATAAGGCTGCGTGCGGAGCAATTTGCGTGCATAATAATTGGTACAAACCCAAATATAAGCAACTTTCTACCGTTGGATTATGCAATTCTTTTTTGAGTAAAGGCAACGCCAACGCCTTTAAAGCAAACCATTGACGCAATGTTCCCACCACCAATTCATGAAATAAGGCTTTATCCTGTGATGGAATATGCTGTAATGCTCGGTGCAAACTCTGTGCCAAAGATTGCCCTTGCTGGACTTGTAACAATAATTGCACCGCTTTGGCACGAATATTTAAAGATGTTGATGGCATTTGCGTCATAACTTCGCTCTATGCTGCTGTAAATTGTAAATTTTGCCCAACGGATAATTTGCCACTTTGCCATATTTGCTTGGCATCAAATGGCTTACCGCCTGCCCATTGCACGCTGGTTAATTGCAACGTCGTATTGCCACCACATTGCACCCAAGTGCCCGTTTCGTCAATATGCACCACTTCACCACACGCTGCTTGCGACGCATATTGTGTACTCACTTGTGCCGACCATAAACGCAAATTTTCATCGGCAGACAATCGGCAAAATGCCACAGGCCAACCGTAAAATGCACGAATTTGGCGATGAATTTCATCAGCTGTCGCTGTCCAATCCACACAGGCTTCATCTTTGCTCAATTTGGTTGCATAATTGCTCAACGCATCATCTTGCACTTGGCGATGCTGTTGATAATGTTGCAACTGTGCTTCACTGGCTAACACTTGGCAAATAGCTTCTGCTCCTTGTGCTGCCAATTTATCATGCAAACTTGCCGCATGGTCTTCCGCTAAAATCGGACACGATGTTTTATACATCATATCGCCTGTATCCAAGCCTGCAGCCATTTGCATAATGGTAATGCCCGTTTCATCATCGCCTGCCAAAATCGCACGCTGAATCGGTGCTGCCCCACGCCAGCGTGGCAATAAAGACGCATGAATATTTAAACAACCATATTTAGGCAAATCCAAGACAGCTTGTGGCAAAATCAAGCCATAAGCCGCCACCACCATCACATCAGCATTTAAGGCTTGCAATTGTTGCTGTGCTGCCAAACCTTCTTCGCTGCTTGATTTTAACGTTGTCGGTTGATACACCGCAATTTGATGTTCCAACGCCACCTGCTTCACAGGCGAAGCTGTCAATTTTTGCCCACGCCCAGCCTTACGGTCAGGTTGCGTATAAACGGCAACAATGTCATGCGATGTCTGCAATAATGCCTTTAATGCTTCTGCTGCAAAATCAGGCGTACCCGCAAAAATAATTCTCATAATTCTCTCAAACTCACATTATCTAATGTTAAATGCTATATAAATGTTACGATGATAATTGCACCAAGCCATAACGCATTGCCAAATGTGTCAATTTCACATCGCTATCAATATTTAATTTTTCATAAATGCGATAACGATAGGTATTCACCGTTTTCGTACTCACATTTAACTTTTTGGCAATTTCTTCTGGCTTAATACAATTTGCCACCATCATTGCCACCTGAATTTCACGCTCAGACAATAAATCAAAAGGACTTTGTTTATTGTCATTGGACAAGCTGTCCATCAATTGATCTACAATATCTTGGCAAAAATAACGCCCGCCTTGCATCACTTTTTTAATGGCTCGCACCATTTCTTCTACAGGAGCACCTTTGGTCAAATAGCCTTTCGCCCCTGCTTTGACAATCATAGATGGATAAGGCTCTTCGCTAATGCCACTCACGGCAATCACTTTGCTTTTTAAGCCTAACTGCACAATACGACGTGTGGTTTCTACACCACCCACACCAGGCATATTCACGTCCAATAAAATCACATCAGGTTCATTTTGTCGTACTTTATACAAGGCTTCTTCGCCAGATGCTGCTTCGCCAATCACTTCAATATCTAAATGATCTGCCAGCATACGGCAAATGCCAGTACGCACTAGTTCATGATCATCAACCACCAAAACTTTAATCATCTTAACCCTCTAATTTTTGCTTATGTTTACAAAAAATTTGATAAATTTGTTACAGAACGCGAAAAAATGCTTGCAACTTTACTATAATATTCAGCATTCTATACAGAATACTATACTTTTTAAAAGCATAATATAGCAACTGTTTGCCGTGATTTATGCAAAACAGTATTGTACTCTCATTTAACAAAATAGACTGTAATGGATTTTAGTGCAAAAGCACCATGATTGCATTACACGTCATACATTTTCATTGTCGCAATAGAAAATGTTTTTAGGAGATTTAGACATGAAACCCGCATTAAAGTGGTTGCATGCCATTGTTGCAACATCGCTCTTCGGCATGAGTGCGATGAGCCATGCTGAAGTTGTTACTAAAAAAACAGTATGGACGGAAGAAGAAGCTGCACGCTTTCTCAACCAAAACCAACCTGCAAGCGTACCAAGTACT
This sequence comes from Acinetobacter sp., assembly GCA_030523805.1. Lineage (GTDB taxonomy): Bacteria > Pseudomonadota > Gammaproteobacteria > Pseudomonadales > Moraxellaceae > Acinetobacter. The sequence continues at coordinate 1,232 of JAUNHS010000026.1, read as the reverse complement.
TATAATAATAGCATTGGCCATGCTACGCCTAGCGAAGCTACAGGCTATTCAAATTCAACAGGTTACACAGGTTCACCAGCTGGCTATGAGCAACCATCGGTTACAGCGAGAGCCGCTTTAGTGATGGATGCCAACACAGGCGAAGTATTATATAGCAAAAATACCTATCAAGCACTTCCTATTGCATCTGTAACCAAAGTGATGACGGCAATGGTAGTACTTGATGCTGGCTTGGATATGAATGAGCAAATCATTTTAGAAAAATCAGACTTTAGCGGTGCAAATGGCAAAAACTCTAGCTCTACGCTGCGTGTGGGCGATACCATGACCCGTGCTGAAGCCTTGCTTTTTGCTTTAATGAAATCTGAAAACCCTGCTGCTGTTGCATTATCTCGTACCTACCCAGGCGGTAAGGAAGAGTTTGTGGCGGCAATGAACCAAAAAGCCATCAATTTAGATATGACATCTAGCCGTTTTTATGAAGCGTCAGGTTTAGATGTGCGTAACATTGCTAATGCCCAAGATTTAGCAAAAATGGTTAAAGCAGCGGTACGCTACGATATTATTAGCAAATTCTCTACCACGGCAAATTATCATTTTTCTTTAGGTCAGCGTCAGTTGGCATCTATCAACACCAACCGTTTAGTGCGTGATGGTGCTTGGCTCATTCAATTGTCTAAAACAGGTTATATCCGTGAGTCTGGTCGTTGCGTTGTGATGCAAATGAAAGTGAATGCACGCCCAACCATTATGGTCTTACTCGGCTCTGGCGAAGGTCAGGCTCGTACCAATGATGCAACCAAACTGTATAACTGGGTTGCTCAAATGCCACAAGCGTTGTAATACCACAGCGTTTGCAATAAAAAAGCCGTATTATTTCATACGGCTTTTTTCATTTTCAATCTTGGAAAATCATTAGCTATCTAATGCTTCCAAACGAATACGCACCACTTCACCACGGGTCGCAGCAAGTGCTTGAATTTGAGCCACAGCCGCATTCATCTTACTTTCTGCAATTGGGTCAGTCAAAATCACGATTGGGATTAAATCTTTCAAGCGAGTTTGCTGCATAATCGCATCAATGCCAATACCTGCACGGCTTAAAATCGTGGTAATTTCTGCTAGAACGCCTGTTTGGTCTTCTACATGCACACGCAAATAATAGCCTGTTTTCATCTCATCGGCAGCTAAAATTGGCATATCTGCCAGTGCTTCAAAGGCAAAATGCGGAA
>JAUNHS010000188.1 GCA_030523805.1 Acinetobacter sp. | reverse complement strand
TCATTCCACGTTTTGCAGAAATTTTTATCCGTGAAACATGGGAAATGCAAGCACGTTTATTGCAACCGAAAGCATCACACATTATGTCCTTGCTCAATCATGCTCGCTTTAGAGCAGGTTTTGACTTTTTGGCCATGCGTGAAAAAGTGCAAGATGTAGATAGTCAAGGCATGGTGGATTGGTGGGAGCATTTTCAAAATTTATCTACCGATGACAAGCAAAAAGCCATTGCAGATTATCAACGTCAAATGGTGAAAAAACGCCATCAGCAAAAAGCCGAGCAAGCGGCAGAGCGTGCGGCTGAAGCTGAAAAAAATCAAGCTCATCAACCTGCGAAAAAAGCACGCAAAGCCAAAGCTGAAGCTGTCGCTCAAGATGAATTGGCGATTGAAAATGCGGCACAAAGTGAATTAGAGCCACTTTTGACTGATGAACGCACACAACGCTATCAAAAAGCACAGCTCAATCGTGAAGCATTTAGAGCATCTAAACACGATGATGATGCACCAAGCGAAAAGCACCCGTTATTACGTCGCAAAAAAGTAAAGCGTGATTTATCGCAAGTGATTTTTGGCCCTGTGCTGTAATGCAAAAAGGTAAAATGATGACACGTTGTTATATTGGATTGGGCAGTAATTTAGCCAATGCACAAGGCGATAGCATTCAAATTTTACGAGATGCAGTCAAGGCATTGGCAAAAATAGGGACGGTGCAAGTTTCACAGTTGTACCACACACCACCGATGGGGCCGCAAGATCAGCCCGATTATTGGAATGCTGTGGCGATGTTAGATACTGAACTGCAAGCCCTTGAATTATTGGACTATTTACAAGCCTGTGAACAAGCAGCAGGGCGAGTGCGATTACGTCATTGGGGCGAGCGGACGTTGGATTTAGACTTATTGTTATATGGCGATGAACAAATTCAACATGAGCGTTTAACCGTGCCACACGCAGGCATTTTACAGCGTGATTTTGTGTTAATTCCCTTGTTGGATTTAGATGCTGATTTACAAATTTTAGGGCAACGCATTGCCGAGAGTGATGTGGTGCAATCATCTCCCCTTAAACCGTACCAAGATAGCACTTGGGCGAACGAATAATGACACGATATGAGATAAAATGATGATTAGTTTAAATGATTTACGCCAACGCAAAGCCAATAATGAAAAATTTTCGTGCTTAACGTGTTATGATGCCAGTATGGCAAAAGCGATGGAAATCGCTCAAATTGATACTATTCTTATTGGCGATAGTTTGGGAATGTGCGTGCAAGGGCAAGACAGCACGTTGCCTGTGAGCATTGATGATATGGTATATCACACACGCAATGTTCGCCGTGCCAATCAACACGCCTTAATTTTGGCAGATTTGCCGTTTATGACCTATGCCACGTTGAATGATGCTTTGCACAATTCTAAATTGCTGATGCAAGCAGGGGCTCAAGTGGTGAAAATGGAAGGCGGGGCATGGTTGGCTGAAAGTGTAGAAACTTTAACACGCAATGGCATTCCTGTGTGCGTGCATTTAGGTTTAACGCCACAATCGGTAAATGTATTGGGTGGTTATCGTTTGCAAGCCAAAACACGAGCAGCCGCCGATCAATTATTGGCAGATTGCCGTGCGGTGGTGGACGCAGGGGCAGCGATGTTGTTGCTTGAATGTGTGCCAGCTCAAGTGGGACGAGAAATTGCACACGCCTTTCCGAATGTGCCTGTCATTGGCATTGGAGCAGGGGCAGATACCGATGGTCAAGTGCTGGTGGTTTATGATATGCTAGGCTTAAATTTTGGTCATGTGGCTCGTTTTGTGCGGAATTTTATGGTGGAGCAATCGGGAGCAAATGCGATTGTTGATGCGTTTAAAGCCTATCATCAAGCGGTGCAAGAGCAAACATTCCCTGCAAAAGAGCAAATGTTTAATGTGGAATTGGGATAAAGTGTTATGCTGATTTTAGATTTACCACAGCAAACATTACCTGAGAAATTATTTAATTATGATTTAAAGGAAATGCAACAGGCAATTGAAAGTGGTGTGGTTGATGTTCCGCAAAATGCGAAACGTGATTTTGCACAATTTCAGGTGTGGTTAAATCAAAGCCTAGAGCATGATACAAAATTGAGCATTGATTGAATTTTAGGTATCGTTAATTTATTAAATATGTGTTGTAGTGGCGTACGGTGTACGCCCAAATGAATAACCATTTAAAACAGCTATTTTAGAGAAAAAAATGCACATTGAACATCACATTTCAGCCTTACGCCACTATCTCCAACAGCAACGCCAAGCAGGTAAACGCATTGGCTTTGTGCCAACGAT